>DATINJ010000084.1:0-51888 GCA_035474375.1 Kineosporiaceae bacterium
AACGCCCGCCACCCCGACGTCTGAACCGGTCAACGTTCATGGCCAACGCACTAGGCGGGCGCGGGGACCGGGGTGCGGACGGTGATCGCAATGGCAGCGGCGGCTTGCTGCGCGAGGTGTTGCGCCTGCGCCGCCGTCCCGGCCCGGGTCCGGACCTGACCAACCCGATCCCAGGACGACGTCACCGGTGAGATGACGGCGCCGAGTTCGACCCCTACCCGGACGTCGCACACCCCGGGCAGGCTGCGAGCGTGCTCCAGCCCGTCGAGGGCGACCAGTTCGCCGGGCGGCGCGGTCAGGAAGACGATGGCGGCTCCCGCAGTGGCGGACCCCGGCACCACCGAGGACTGCCCGAGCATGAGCTGAAGGTAGGCCTCGGACAAGTCAAAGCCCCAGGCCTGCGAGATCAACGTGCCGATCTCGTCACCGGGCATCCGGGCGCCACCCTCGATCAGCGTCGGCCCCTCTCCCGTCACGATCCACTCGCTGTGCAGGATGCCGTTCTGCAGGTCGGTGGCGGCGACCAGGCGCCGGCTCTCCCGCTCCAGCTCACCCCGGAGAGCTGGGGTGATCACCGCCGGAACGGTGTGCCCGAGCTCGACCGGGAAGCGGCCGGGTCGCACGGATTTGGCGGTGACGTTGCTGAAAACTGTCTGGCCATCGGCGACGAGCGCCTCGATGCTGTATTCGCTGCCGGACAAGGCGTGCTCGAACAGTACCCGGGACGGCACGCCGCGACCGGGCACGCGGTGACCTTCGTCGGGGTCTGCGCTCGCCCGCCAGCCCTCACGGATCTGAGCGACCTCGGTGATGATCTGCACGCCTGCGCTGGCCTGCCGAGCGGTTGGCTTCAGCACGCAGGCCCGCCCGTCGGCCGCGAGGAAGAACTGTTCGGCCTGGTCGATCGTGTCGACCAGGGCGAACCCTGGGTTCCGCAAGCCGGCCGCGGAGGTGAGCAGTCGCAGCTCGAACTTGTCGCGAAAGGCCCGCGCCGCAGCCACGCTCGCCCCGCGCACGCCGATCCGCTCGGCCACGACAGCCGCCGGAACCACGGCGTACTCGCCGCCTGGCAGGACAGCGGCTGCGCCGGCAATCGCCGGCTCGCTCGCCAGCAGCAATTCGAGACCGGCCGGATCCTGATACTCGGCCCGGATCACCCGCGAAACGGCAGGGTAGTCCACCGCGAGCGCGTCCACACCGCGGGCACGGGCGACGTCCGGCTCCTCTACCACTAGGACCGAGCGGTCAGGGAGCCTGCCCTGCAGTGTGCCCAGTAATGCGACGCTGAACCCAAAAAGGACGAGTCCTTCCTGCTTTACCTCAATCATGGTGATGCTCCCCTCCCGGTTGCGCTGAATAGAGAAGCGGACCGGGCGAGGAGATACACCGGGTTGAACCGTCGATCGAATGTATTTCCATCAGGCTTCCAGGTTCTATTCCTCGGCAGACTCGAAACAGATCTGGGGGTTAGTGATGCGTCTCGTCGTCATCGGCGCAAACCCGGCGGTGGCCCGAGAAGCAGACGCGCTCCCGGCCGAGGTCATTCACGTTCAGCTACCCGGCGCCGTCGGCCTCGAAGACCTGGGCGGTCGGGTATTGACGGTGGACTACCGCGAATCGTTGGCCTTCCTGGCGTTCGTCGACCGGATGTTGGCGCCGCTGGCGCCTACGGCGGTCGTCTCGCTGACCGAATGCGGTCTCGAACCGGCGGCCGCCGCCAACGAACGGCTCGGTACCAGGGGCACCGAGCTGAGCGTCGTGCGAGCCATGCGCAACAAACTGACGATGCGCCGGCTGCTCGCCGAGCACGCACCGCACCTGAACCCCGGGTTCGCGCCCGGTGACGATCCGGCCGCGATCGAGCGGCTGTTCGCTCGGCACGCGGCGGTGGTGGTCAAGCCGGTCGATGGTTCCGGCAGCAGCGACCTGGCCCTAATCCGGGCACTGGCAGACCTGCCGGCCGAGCGGAGGACGGCCGGCACCCTGCTGGAGCAGTTCATCGGTGGCACCGAGTTCAGTGTCGAGGCGCTGTCGTCGAACGGCTGTCATCGGGTGATCGGCATTGCCCAGAAGCGAACCACGACCGGGTTCGTCGAGGTCAGCCACGTGATGCCGGCGCCCTCGTTGGACGGGCGGCGGCGGAAACTGGTGGAGCGGGCGGTTGTCGAGCTACTCGACGTCCTGGGCTTGAAAGACGGTCCGAGCCATAGTGAAGTCAAGGTGGACGGCGATCGGGTCACCGTGATCGAGACCCATAACCGACTGGGCGGCGACGGCATCGCCGACTTGGTCAAGCTCACCAGCGGGATCAACTGGCGGCGCCTGGCGCTCGGCTGGGCGATCGGTGTCCCCATCGAGCCGGAGCCGGCCACGGCGCCCGCCGCGGCCACCGTGTTCTGCACGGCTGCGCCCGGACGGGTGACGGCCGTTGCCGAGCGGCCCATCTTGACCAACGCGGCCATCGCGGACTGGGACATCGCCGTCCAGGTGGGCGACCTGGTTCAGCCGTTGCGCAGCTCGCACGACCGGCTCGGCTGCGCCACGCTCACGGCCGCCAGCCCTCTCGACTGCGCTTCGGCCGTGGCCGAGCTGACCGCCCGGCGGATCGTCACGACCCAGCCTGACGGCAACCACCAAACCGGGAATCATCAATGCCAACAGGGGAATCAGATGTCCGTCAACAACGTACCGATCGCGTACGACTTCCACGGGGATGCACCGTTCAGCCTCCCGTTCCGGGAGATCAAACCGGAAGAGATCCACATCTATCTCGATCTTGATACCAGGGTCGGAAAGAGTACCTGTGGGCAAAAATGCACGCATTGCTGGTTCGTGAACTATGAGAAGGTCTACAACAAATCCTTTGAGCTGGCCGAAGGGCCGCTGATCAAGGAGAGCCTCGAGGCGCAGGGGTATCATATCTATCCACGTTTCGTCGACAGCTTCGCCTACGACGGCCAGTTTATGCGGATCTATGGCCCGGCCAACAATCGCGAATTCCGGCAGGAAAGCGACCACAAGCCGACCGAAACAATGGAGAAGGGCGACGCTTGGACCAGTGGGCGGCCGCTGCTGGCCGACAATTACCTCGAGTTGCTCGATCTGGCCAGGGACAGCGGCTACGGCACGATCTCCATCACCTACCACGGCGTGATCGACGACAACCTCGCCGTCGTCACCGACGGCAGCTACCCGATCAAGGGTGTGTTCAGCGGAGCGGACACCGAGGAAGTCCTGCGCCGGATCGCCGAGTACAACCGGCAGCAGCCTGGCGCGAAGGTATTCCGCACCAACATCGGCGTCACGATCGGTCGGCACAACCACGGCCGCCGGTCGCTGTACCGGTACGCCCGGTACTTCAATCAGCTCGGTGTCGACACGGTGCGGTTCAACAACTTTGCCGACCACGGTGGTCGGCATCCCGATCTGGTCCTCAGTATCGGCGAGATCAAGCAGGCCTATCGTGATCTGAAGTGGTTGCACGACAGCGTTGATCTGTCGTTCCAGCTCGCCGTCAGCGAGGACTTCGGCACGTTCGGGATCAAGGAGATGGGATTCCCGGCCCACGTGGGTTGGTGCCGTGCCGGTCGTCAACTGTTCGCCGCGATCCCCACCACCGAAGTCATTCTGGAAGAATCCGACGGTCAGCGCCGGGAGAAGATCGGTGACATCGTCGGCTGCGTCAACACCTTCGAGCCACACCTCGGATACCTGGTCCGCACGGTGGCCGGACCGGAGCACGACGTTTCCTACAGTCTCGAGTTCGACCACTCGGAGATCGACGCCTTCACCGCCAAGCGGATGGCCGGCACCTATCAGGACGGCTGCTTCGCGCGCGAGCTCTCAGCGGAAAAGGGATTGGTGTCAAGGATTCCGGCCCGTCATCGACTGCCCATCGTCCAGGCGGGATGAGCACCGATGACCCGACACGTACTGATCTTCGCCAAGACGCCGCACGGCAAGACGCCCTACGACCGGTGGCTGAAAGGCTCTGGGGTGGAGCCGATCATCCTCGCTCCGCGTGAGTACGCCGCCGGGTACGGACATCTGCCGGAGGTCTACTCCTTCGAGAACTACGACACCAACCAGTTGGTCGAGAAGACGGCGCTGCAGCTGGCTCGCACGCGCCGGATCGACGCGGTCTTTGCTCGCGCGGAGGCCGACGTGGTGCGCGCGGCCCAGTTGCGGGAGTTGCTCGGGGTGCCCGGCCAGTGGACCGCGAGTGCCCTGGCGTTCCGCAACAAGGTGGTGATGAAGGATCACCTGGTCGGTGGGCCGGTGTCGTTGCCGCAGTATCGCCTGCTGGACTCCGCCTACACGGCGGTCGAGTTCATCGCGAAGCACGGCTATCCGGTGGTGATCAAGCCGGTGTCCGAGTCCGGGTCGCTCGGCGCGAACATCATCCGCGGCGAGGCCGATCTGGACGCCTATCTGCGCCGGCCCTGGCCTGGAAGCAGCCAGATCGAAACGTTCGTCGCTGGGCAGATGTACCACGTGGACGGGTTGGTCATCGCCGGGCAGATCACGTTCATCCACCCGTTCCGGTACCTCAACGACTGCCTGTCCTTCCGCAGCAACGACTGGCTCGCCAGCGTGCCGGTGTCGACGGCGGACCAGGCACATGATCGGCTGGTGACGGCGACCACGGCGATCCTGGCCGAACTGCCCACCCCGCCGAACACGGCCTTCCACTGCGAGCTCTGGATCACTCCCGACGATCGGGTGGTGTTCTGCGAGATCGCCAGCCGCACCGGTGGCGCGATGATCAGCCCGACCGTCCGGTACTCCTTCGGCCTCGACCTGGACCGGGAGTGGCTCGCCGCCGAGTGCGGTCTGCCCAGCACCCTCGACCCGGCGGAGTCGAGGGCCTACCAGCCCGCCGGCTGGCTGGCCATCCCGCCCTCGAATGGCATCCTGGAGCACCTGCCGCTCGGCGAGGAGCCCGGCTGCGTGCGGGAAGTCAGCCTGACCGGGGCTCCCGGGCAGGCGTTCAACGGGGGCGTCAAGTCCGGTCTCTTCCTGGCCGGATACGTGGTCGCCGGGGATTCCGAGGACCATGTGGCCGCCAACCTGGGGCTGATGGCAGCCTGGTTCGCCGAGCAGGTCCGTTGGCGGGCCGATCCGGAGAGGACGTCGTGACCGACCGCTCGATGGGGCATCTACCTGATCAACGGCAGCATTCGCTCGGAAGCCGGCTGATTCATGCCGGCTCGCAGCCATCGCAACAGCATGGCTACGTGAATCCGCCGGTGGTTCGGGCCTCCACAGTGATCTACGACGACCTTGCCGCCTTGGACGCGTCGCAGGCCGATCCGTTGCGGCTGAATCTGCCGGCCTATGGCCGCTTCGGGACGCCGACGGTGCAGGCGTTCGAGGCTGCCCTGAGCGAGCTCGAGGGGGGTCATGCCGCCGTCGTCACGTGCTCGGGGCTGGCCGCGATCACGACAGCGATCCTGTCGTTCGTGCGAGCCGGTGACCACCTCCTGGTCAGCGACTCCGTCTATCTGCCAACCCGAAAGTTCTGCGATTCACTAGCGGCCTTCGGCGTGGTCACCGAGTACTACGACCCGCACCTGGGGGCCGGCATCGAGGTGCTGCTGCGGCCCAATACCCGCCTGGTGTATATGGAATCTCCCGGGTCGACGACGTTCGAGGTACAGGACGTGCCGGCTGTCAGTCGAGTGTGTCGATCCCGGGATGTCGTCACGGTGATTGACAACACCTGGGCCACGCCGCTCTTCTGCCGACCGCTGGACCTGGGAGCGGACGTCGTCGTCCATTCCGCATCGAAGTATCTCACCGGACATGCCGACAGCATTCTCGGCGCGATCGTCTGTACCGAGCACACTTTCGCCGCGGTCCGCGGCGCCGCGATCCGGCTCGGGCAATGCGCCGGTGCCGACGACGCCTACCTCGGTCTGCGCGGTCTGCGCACGCTGGGGGTCCGGTTGCGCCAGCATCAGCAGCAGGCCCTCGATCTCGCGAGCTGGCTACAACTTCGCGACGAGGTCAGCGACGTGATCTATCCGGCCCTGCCCGGGGATCCCGGGCACCTGCTCTGGCGACGCGATTTCACCGGTGCTGCTGGACTTTTTGGCGTCATCCTGAACCCGCGGTTCGAGCCGCCCGCGGTGCACGCCATGCTTGGGCGGTTGCGGTTGTTCGCGCTCGGCCACAGCTGGGGTGGCTACGAAAGCCTCATCGTTCCGGCTCACCCCGGCCCGCAGCGGCTGCCTGGCCAGTGGAGCGAGCGCGGCGCCCTGCTACGGCTCCATATCGGGCTGGAGGACGTCGACGATCTGCGCGCGGATCTGGCCGCCGGGCTGGCTGAACTCCGTCAGGTCAGCCCGGTCGCCGCCCTGCACAGCAGTAGTTATTGATACTGGCGAAGAAGCCCACATCGGCTGCTTGCTCGGTGAGCTGATCCACCCAGCGCCGGTGTTCGTCGGCGGTCAGGACGCCGACCTCCTGCGCGGACTCGGCCAGTCGCAGGGCCATCCCGAAAAGGTAGGAACCCGGCTCCGTGTCGACGTGCGGCAGCACCCTGATCTCGACGTCAGTCAATCCGGCGGCGCGGAACAGCCGGACCAGGCGGCGCCCGGTCCAGCCGTCGGCGTAGCGCTGGTCACTGTTGAACCGGATGATTCGCCGGGTCAGCTCCCGGTCGGGGTGGTCGATCGTCCAGGTGTCGCCGTCCTGGTCGACGCTGACCACCCGCCCGCCTGGACGCACGGTTCGCACCATCTCGGCCAGCGTGGCCGCCAGCACTGGGCCCGGCAGGTGCACCAGCACGGTCTGGGCCACGCAGGCGTCGGCCGTCGCTGACGGCACCGGCAGGCGCTCGCCCCGCCCGACCAGGACTGCCGTCGTCGCGGTCAGCTGCTCGGTGCGAATTCGTGCGTCGGCCAGCCCAGCCAGCACCGGCTGGGGTTCCACGCCGAGCGCCCGGCCGCCGGGGCCGACAACCCTCGCCAGTTCGCTGAGCAGCACCCCGGTGCCGCAGCCGACCTCGAGCGCGGTGCCTCCCGGGCCAAGCCCGGTGGCGCGGACCAGTTCGGCCCGCAACGCCGTCTGATCCTTGCCGGACGCTCGCAGGTCCAGCGCCTGGGCCCAGCGCAGAGCTGCCGCCCGATCCCAGTCGGCGACGTCGGCAAACGGGTCATGCAGGCCGAGGGTCATGCGCCGACGCTATCAACTCGCGATCGGTCACCTCGCGATCGGCGAGAATGGCTCGCACACTCGTCAAGTGCTCCTCGACATGGGCCGCCTCGAACCGGAGCAGGTCGGCGACGGTGAGCTGTTCGGTCGGCAGTCCGAGAAGGTTGATCGCGATGTTCGGCTGGCGGCCGGTTCGGGCGAGTTGGTCCGGTCCGAACGAAATCGCCTGGCTCAACAGCACGCCCAGCCCGGCCGTCAACCGGCTGACCGCCTCGGACCAGGATCGCTCCTGATACCGCCGGTCGGCGGCCCACTTGTCGGCGTCGAACCGCAACAACTGCGGGTCATCCTGCTGCAGCATCGATTCCAGCCGGAGCAAGGTGGCTTCGATGGCGTCACCCAGGTGGAAGGTGTTCTGCTTGATCGACCATACCCCCGGGGCGGGCTGGCGATCGATCAGCGAGCCAGGCACCCCGACGCACTCGTCGAGCCAATCCCGCACACCCTCGCGCATCCGCTGGATCACGGCATCCAGTTCTTCGGGTTTCATCGTCGTGCTCCCTCGTTCTCGTTCGAGCCCACGCGGGCTCCAATGGATTCCAGGTCCTCGAAGAAGTTCCGGTAAGTCTGTCCGACCGACCGCCAGCCCTCGATCGCCAGGCCTTCGTCGGAGCGCACCGCCAGCGTGGCCAGAGCCATCACCACGCTGTGGTCGTGCCTGCCCCGGACCTGGGTTCCGCCGGTGATTCGGGGTTTTCCGTGCACGATCAGGGCATCTGTGCGTTCCTCGATATCGGCTCCGGCAGCGCACATTTCCTGCCGAAAGTCGGAGATTCGGTCACATTCCTTGAAGCGCAACGGTTCTACGTTGGAGAAGACGGTGGTGCCGGGGGCGTAGCAAGCCAGGGCGGCCAGCGGCAGCACGCTGTCCATGAATCCGGACCCGTCGAGCTCGACTGGCCGCAGCTGGTCCGGTTCCGCGCCGTAAACGGTCAGTGTGTCTGCCGTCCGCTCGATCCGGACGCCCATCCGGGCCAGCGCCTGGACGGTCAGCCCCGCCGCATGGTCATCGGCGGCGACTCCGGTCACGCTGACCTGGGATTCAGGAGCGGCCGCGGCGACCGCCAGGATCCCGGCGACGCTGGAGGCATCGGTCGGCACCTGGTGGACCGCCGGCCGGTAGGTCTGACCGGCCGTAACCCGGTACTGCATGCCGTCCGGCCCGGCCTGCACGGTAATGCCGGAACGAGCCAAGGTCTCGATCGTGGCCTGCACCATGGCCGGAGCGCTGAGCCCTTCGCGCACCACCACCTCGACGTCCTCGCCGATCAGCGGGGCCAGGAAAAGCAACCCGGACACCGGCTGCGAGCTGCGCCGGCCCGAGATGGCCACGGTGCCGCCATGTAGCCGGGCGCCACCGGACACGCTCAGCGGCGGGCAGGCGTCGTCCCCAGTGCCGTGGCAGTCGGCTCCGAGCTGGCGCAGCGCGTCAATCAGCTCGAGGTTTCCGCGGCGCCCGAGCGAGTCGCGATTCCGGGTGCCGACGACGCAGGTGGACGTCGCCGCCGCGCCTACCGCGGCGAGCAGTCGGAGCACGATGCCGGAGTTTCCGGCGTCCAGCCGGACCGTGTCCGGCAGCTTGCCGCCGGTTCCCTCGACGGTCCAGGCGCGGTCGCTGCCGCCGGTGATCCGGGCGCCGAGCGCCCGGCACCCGACGGTCATCGCCCGAACGTTGTCCCCCGAACCGGCGTTCCGGATCACCGTGGTGCCGGTGGCAAGAGTTCCGGCGAGCAGCG
The DNA here is from genome assembly GCA_035474375.1 of Kineosporiaceae bacterium. GTDB lineage: Bacteria > Actinomycetota > Actinomycetes > Actinomycetales > Kineosporiaceae > JANNPJ01. Next base: position 8,955 of record DATINJ010000084.1, read on the forward strand.
CCCGGACGGTGCCGCTCTTGGCCCCCGGTGGAGCGAGCGTCCCGGCCAGCCCGGTGGACGGGCGAACCTCGATCGTGTCGGCCATGCGTGCGGGTCCCCTTCTGGTTGGGCGCGGTGACGGGCTAGGTACGGGCGCTCGCCCGGCTCAGGGCAGCGATCGAGGCAGGTAGCCCGGGGTAGGAGGCGGTCAGGGTCTCCTCGCCGGACAGCTCGACGGGCGCCTCGCCCGCCATCGCCGCCAGGCTGAGCGCGGCATAGAGCCGGTGGTCGCCGTGGCTGTCGAGCGGCTCTCCAGTCGGTCGCTGGCGTGGCCCGCTGATGAACCCGTCCGGCTGGCCGTCGACAAACGTCGGGGTGAGCCGGCGGCCGAGCTTGGCCAGCTCGCCGATCACCAATTCCAACCGGCTGGTCTTGTGGTGGCGCAGGTGTGCGGCGCCGTGTACCTCGAGTCCGGCTGGAAGTTCGCAGGCCAGCGCGGCGAGCGCGGGTACCAGCGTGGGTAGCGCAGCGGCGTCGATCACCACCGGCCGGGACGGTGGCGGCCCGGAGACCACGCTGATTCCCGGGCCGTCGGCGTCGATGCGGACTCCTAGCCGGCGTCCGATCCCGATCGCGGCGTCCACGAACGGATCAGCACCGAGCACCACCCCGGGCAGGTGCAGATCGACGTCGACCAGGACGGCGGCGGCCAGGAACGAGAACAGCGCGGTGACGTCCGGCCCGATCCGCAGTGACTGCCCGGTGTAGCGACCCGGGCGCACGGTGATCTCCCGTAGATCGGCGCTCGCCTCCACCTCGCCGCCGAACCGGCGGATCTCCTCGATCGTCATCCGCAGGTAGTGCCCGCCGTGCACCGGCGGCTGCAGGTGCAAGCGCAAGCCGCCGCGCACGTACGGTCCGATAACTAGCAGGGCGGTGGCGAACTGCGACGTTTCGGCCGTCGGAACGGTCACCGCTCCGGCCGGGGCCTGCAGCACGCCGCCCCAACTGACCAGCGGCAACAGGCCGTCGTCCGAGAGTGGTTCGATCCGGGCGCCGAGTAGTCGCAGCGCCTCGATCAGCGGACCGTGCGGGCGCTGCCCGAGGCGCTGTTGCCCGATGAAGATCGTCGGGCCGACGCCGACGCACGACATCGCCAGCAGCGTGCGCAAGGCGAACCCGGAACCTGCCAACCGGAGCAGAAATTCGGCCGTTTGCGGGCGCGTCCCCCGAATCTGCACGGCGCCGTCCTGGTCCGGCGGGTCGACCCGGCTGCCGAGTGCCACGCACCCGTCTCGCAGCAGCGCCGTCTCGGAGCACACATTCAGGCCGGTCAGCCGGGACGGACCGGCGGCCAGCGCCGCCAGCACCAGAGCCCGCTGGCCGTGCGGTTTGGACGACGGCAGGTGAACTGTTCCGCGCAGGGCGCCGACCGGATGAATGCTGGTCATCGCGCGACCACCGCGATCTGCTCGACGAGGTCGTCCACCTCGTCCTCGGTGTGGAAATAGCCGACACAGGCCCGAACACAGTCGTAGCCGTCAATCGACCGGACGGTGATCTCCCGTTCGGCCAGTCGGCGCACCACCTCCGCTGGCGGAAGCGGCAGCCGGAAGGAGATCAGCCCAACGTGATCGCCATGGGTCAACGGCACGGCCGGGGTCCGGGAGAGTAGCCCTTCGCGGAGCCGGGCGCCCAGGGTCGCCGTCCGCTCGGCCGCCCACTGCCGACCGACCTGATCGCGTGACCAGCGCAGGGCTGCGGCGAAGCCGGCCACCAGGGGCCGAGAGCGGGTGCCGACCTCGTACCGGGTGGCGTCCGGGTAGGGCTCGAACGATCCGTCCAACTGCCAGGAGGCGACCGAAGCCCAACCCACAACGGTCGGCAAAATTCGTTCCAGCGCAGCTGAACTCACGTACATCGCGCCAGTCCCCTCGGGCCCGCACAGCCACTTCTGGCCAGAGATCGGGTAGGCGTCCACACCCAGCGCGTGCACGTCGATCGGTAGGACGCCGGCCGTCTGCGCGCCGTCCACCAGCACCAGCGCGCCATGACGATGTGCCTTCTCGATCACCGCCTGGAGCGGGATCAGACCGCCGGTGACGTACGAGACGTGCGACAGCGCGACCAGCCGAGTACGGGCGTCGATCGAGTCGAGTACCTGCTGGACCAGCACGTTCACCGAATCGAACGGATCCCAGGTCACGGCCCGGACGTCGACGTCCTTGCGGTCGCGCAGCACCCCGAGTGGCAACAGCACTCCTTTGTGCTCGATTCGAGTCGTGACTGCGTTGTCGCCGGCTCGCCACGGCAAGCCGAGCACCACCGCGTTGACCCCTTCGGTGGTGTGCTGCGTCAGAGCCACCTCGTCGCGACCGCACGTCAGTAGCTCGGCGACCAAGTCCCGGGCATCGGCTTGGGTGCGCCGGGCCTCGTCCCGGGGGCCAGGGCCCATCCGGCCCACCTCGTACTCGCGCCGAACGGTGTCGGCCACCGCGGCGCTGGCTGCTGCACACAGTGGCCCGGTGTAACCGGCGTTGAAGTACCCGCCACGCCGGACGGCCGGAAGGTCCGCTCGAATCCGATCCAGTCGGACGTCGTCGGCCTCCGACCGGTCCGGCCCGACCGGCTGCTTGACCAGCAGGTCGGTGAGGGTGACGTCGGCGGCCATCAGGACTCCTTCACGAGGACGGCGGGGTGCCGCCGGGGTTGTGGGCATGGTTCGGAATGCACCTGGACTCGCAGTCCGGCGATCAGCCGGGCCGCCTCCCGGGCAGCCTGCGCGGAGGTGGGGGCGGTGGCCACGACCAAGGTCGAGCGGTCCGCCGAGGAGTTCAGCGGCCGGACCCGGTCACCGGGATGCAGGGTGAGCCGGCCGGTGAGGAACTGCGGATCGGCCCGTACCTCGTCCCAGCCGTCGATCGACAGCACTCGCCCCGGGGGCGGCAGCAGAAAACGGACGGCGGCACCCCGCTTGACCTGCCAGGCAGCCGGGTCAGGGGTGACGTTGAGCAACTGGTCAACGATGACACCATGCAGTTCCACGTCGGTGACGTGCTGGGTCATCAGGTGGATGTAGTCGCCGCCGGGCCGCACGTGCACCTCGCCGAGAACGACCTCGTCTCCGGTCAGCCAGAACTCGACATGCATGACGCCCCAACGCAATCCGAGTGCGGGCAAGGCGGCCGAGAGGGTTTGCTGGACCCGAGTCCAGCATCCGTCCGGCAGGTCGGCGGACAGGGTATGCCCGGTCTCGATGAAATACGGTGGCCCGGTGGTGATTTTGCGAGTGATCGCGAGCAAGACCGGGCGCCCGCCGACCATCACCGCCTCGGCACTGAACTCCTGGCCGGTCTGGAACTGCTCAACCAGGATCTGTGCAGCTGCGATCCCGGCCGGGGAGTGGTCGATGCCTTGTCGGGCCAGCTCGCCGGACAGGGCAGCCCGGCCGTCGGCCAGGTGTCGGACAGCGGCGTCGAGATCAGCGCGATCGCGCAGCAGGCTGACCCCCGCGCTGCCCCAGCCGCCCATCGGTTTGATCACCCAGGGCCCGGGGCCGGTCTCGCGGAGAAACCCGAGCACCTCGTCCTGCCCGGCACACAGCGCCGAAACCGGCTGACGAAAACCATGTTCTGCGAGCCCTCGACGGCAGCTGTGCTTGTCGCGCACTCGCCGAACGGCCTCGACCGGATTCCCGGGCAGTCCCAGCGCCTGCGCGACCTCGGCGACCGACTCCGCCGCCGGTTCCCGGAAGCCGTATACGCCGAGGAACGGCTGCCGCCGCGAGTGCTCTCGGGCCCACCGCAGGCAGGCTTGCGCATCGGTGTAGTCCAACGGCACCACTTCGGCTGCCGCGGCGACCAGTTCGGGGGCGGCCGCGAGGTTGGCCGGGGTGTCGACCAGGCAGACCTCGACGTCACGGGCCCTGGTTTGGGCGAGTACGTCGGCACCGGCCGGTTGGCTGGCCCCACCGAGGACGAGCAGCCGGCGGGTCGGCCGTGCCGGGTCAGGCGACATCGCACACCACCGCGGACAGGGCCCGCCCGGCTCTTTCGACTGCCTCGCCGGTGTTCCGCCCGCTGGTGACGACGAAGCCCAGCCGGGAGGAGAAGAATGCTTCCGGTGGCAGCTCGACCAGGTCGCCGATCTGCCGGTTCACGGTCACCTCCTGCACGCCGGGAGCAGCTCGGGCCTCGTCCAGACCCCGCCAGTCGACCACGACGCCGCGCCGGTCGGCGAGCAGGAACCGCACGCACGCGGCCTCGTCCCGGCTCGGCGTGAGATGCACCGGCCGGCCGGTGGCTGCCTCGATCGCTGCCTGGAGCAGATCCGTTCCGTCGGCCAGGGGCACCAGGTGCGAGGTGATGAAATCCCCACCCAGGCGGCCGTTGACCTCGATCACCTGACCGCCGTCAGCAGTCAGCATCACCTCGGCGTGCACACCACACCTGTCGATCCCGATCGCCCGGACAGCATCCTGAGCCAGCCTTCGGGCGGTGGCCTCTTGCGCTGCCGTCAACCGCGCCGGATACCCGTGCTGATACTCGGTGAAGGTGTCTGGGGTTGCCCATTTTTCGGTAATTCCGGCAATGTGCAGGATGCCGTCCGCAACCACCGCCTCCACGCTGACCTCGCGCCCCGGGACGAATCGCTCGTAGATGAACTCGCCGGGGTAATAGCCGAAAAAGCTGTCGTTGTAGGGATTGAAATGCCTGGTCGCGGTCTGAAAAACGGTCGGCAGGTCGGCTGCCGAGCGCACCAGCAGCACGCCGACGCTGCCTGCGCCGCCGACCGGCTTGTAAATGGCTGGGAAGCCGATCCGGTTGGCGGCTGCCTGAAGCTCTGGCCAGTCGCGGACCAGGGCGAACTGCGGTTGCGGCACTCCGTGTCGAGCCAGAGCCAGTCGCATCGCGTACTTGTTGCGCACCCGGTGAGCGGCCTGCGGCTGGGTGCCGGGCAGTCCTAGCGCGGCGGCGATCTGTGCCGCTGGAACCACCCCGTGATCCCAGAACGTGACGACGCCGACGTAGGGGCGAACCGCATGGCGGGTTTTCAGCTGCTCGATCGTGGTCCGCATCGCCTCGGGGCTGTTCGTCTCGCCCGGCACGTACTCGTCGACCAGTTCGGCAGCCCATTCGGGCAGTTCCGGCCCGACCACGGAAATGCGCAGGCCGAGCCGACGGGCGGCCTCGAAGGCTGGGCGCTTGGCCGCATACATCCCGTGGACGAACAGGACGATGTCCGCCATGAAAACCCCCAGATAGCTCGCGGCTCGCGCGGTGCGTGCCGAATAGCAAGAGCGGGGCCCGATCCCCGGTGATACAGCCGGTGTTGCCAGATTGTTTCGGGTCCCTGACGCGGCGTTGGCCGGTAGAATTGCGGCATGCCTTCCGAGGAGACAGTGCGGCGGGTCTTGGTGATCACTGCGCATCCTGACGACGCCGAGTGGGGCGCCGGCGGAACCATTGCTTTGTGGACCGCAGCCGGCCTGGCCGTGTCCTATTGCGTGGTAACAAATGGTGACGCGGGTGGCCCGGCCGTTGGGTCGGACGGCGTCCCGCTGACCGAGCTTCGACAAGCCGAGCAGCGCGCCGCGGCCGCCGAGTTGGGGGTCAAGGACGTGCGCTTTCTCGGGTACCCGGACGGGCGGGTGGAGGCCACGCTGGCCCTGCGCCGCGACCTTGCCCGAGTGCTGCGAGAGGTCCGCCCGGACCGGTTGCTCACGCACAGCCCCGAGCGCAATTACCAGCGGGTGGCGCAGAGCCACCCCGATCACCGGGCGGTTGGCTCCGCGGCGTTGGACGCCGTCTATCCGGATGCCCGCAATTCTTATGCCTTTCCGGAACTCGACGCGGCCGGACTGGCGGCCTGGGCGGTGCCCGAGGTCTGGTTACGCGGTGGCCCGACCCCGAACCTTTGGGTCGACGTCACCGCGGTGGTCGATCGCAAGCTGCACGGAATCCGCGCACATGCCAGCCAACCGGCCCCGGCCGACCTGGATACGGTGATTCGCGCCCGGCTCGCGGATGTCGGTTTGGCCGGCGGGTTACCGGCCGGCCGGATGGCGGAGTCGTTCCAGGTGATCTCGACCGCCTGACGGCGCCAGTACTATCCGGCTGAGCCCGCCGGCGGCCACCATGACCACGGCGAACAGCAGCCATCCGACGCGGGTGGGAAACAGCAGGTTGGTCAGCACCCAGGGCGCGATCACCGCCTGCAGGGAGTTTCCGAGCTGGTAGGTCGACAGGTAGGCGGTTCGCCGGTGCGGATCGGCGAGTTCGTAGGCCAGCGTCCAGCCGCTGGCCGACTGCCACAGCTCACCGAAGGTGAGCAGGGTGACCGCGATCAAGGCAAGGCCGATCGCCATCGCCCGCAATTGGGTCAGCTGGGCTGCCTGGCTCGCCAGCGCGAATCCGGCGAGGGCAAGCCCGGCCCAGAAGGCTCCCCGGCCGGCCCCGCGCACGTCCGAACACGGTCGGGCGAACCGGGCTTGCAGCAGAACCGCCAGCACGGTGTTCATCGCCACCAGAAGGCCGATCAGCACGGGTGGCACCAGAGTGTGCCGGGCGAACCACAGCGGCACCGCCACCGCCAGCAGAGTGGTGTGCACGGCCAGGACGCCGGACAGCCCAGCGACCTTGAGATACCGCAGGTCGGCCACCAGTCGCAGGCTCCGCCGGATGCCATCGACCGGCACTGCCGAGACCGCTCCGATACCGATCTTGGACAGGAGCGCGGCGGTGAGCAGGTATGAGATCGCATTTCCGGCGATCAGGATGAGAAACGCCGCTCGCGACCCTTGCGCGATGGATGCCGTCGCGACCAGCGCGCCGAGCCCGAACCCGATGTTTCGCACCGCCCTGACCTTGGCGAGCGTGTCGACCCGGTCCGGCCCGGACACCACCGCGCCGACCACGGCCTGATGCACCGGGGGGATCGCGGCGTCCGTCAGCCCGATCACTGCGGCCAGTAGGGCGAACATCGGAAACGTGCTGACCAGGCAGTAGGCGGCGTAGCAAACGGCCCGCACCAGTTGCAGGCCGACATAGACCTTGCCGGCCCGGATCCGGTCGGCCAGCATCCCCACCGGCACCGATCCGACCAGACCGACCAGCCCGCCCAGCGACAGCCCTGCGCCCACCTCGCCCGCTGACAACCCCACGACCTGGGTGAAGTACAGCGCCGAACCGGTGTAATACATCCCGGTACCGAAGGCGTCCAGCATGGATACCGCCGCGAGTTGGCGTCCAATTCTGGTGGGCGGTACCAATTGGGCGCGGATCAACCGCGCGGCCCGTGCGGCCCCCAGCCGCCCCCCTCTGCTGCCATCCACCCCCAGCAGAGGCGTCGATCGGCAGCGCTGATACCAACTCAGCGTCACCCAGCCCGACTCGAACCACGGCGGGTTGCGGATGGCGACGGCGCTGAGGATGTTGTGGACCACCTCCGGTCGCCCGCTCGAGGGCCACCGCTGGCTCACTCGGGCGCTGGCTCTCGATCCAGAGCCGAGCGTTGCCCGGGCGCGGGCACTGAGCGTGTGCGGTCACGAGACCGCGAATCTCGGGCGCCTGGACGAGGCGCTTGCGCTGGCAGCCGCGGGCCGCGAGCTGGGTGAGCAACTGGAAGACCGACCGGCCGTGGCCTTCGCAGACCTGGCCAGCGGGATGGCGCTGCTCTTCCAGTCCCAATACCCCTCTGCCCTGCTGCGTCTGGAATCAGCAATTGCGGCGTACCGGGCGGAAAACAACCTCTTCTACCTCTGCAACACGCTGTTCACGATGACGGTGGCCACCTCCCTGGCCGGTGACCCACGAGCAGTCGGTTACGCAGAGGAAGCGGTTGCGGTCAGTGAATCGCATGGTGCCCAGTGGTCGCAGGCCTGGGCACTGGCCACGCTCGGCCTCTACCACTGGCAGCAGGGTCAACCCGAGCAGGCCGTCGTCCGGCTCCGCCGAGCACTGAGCCTGCGACGGCTGGGTCACGAGGCCTGCGGGACTGGATTCTCCCTGGAAATCCTGGCCTGGGCGATGACCGCAACCGGGCAGCACGAGCGCGCGGCAACGCTGCTCGGCGCCTGCCACAGCATTTGGCGATCGGCTGGGGTGTCGCTTGCCGAGCGTGGCCCGATCAAGGCCCACCATGACGTGTGTGAGCAGCGTGCTCGGGCCGCGATCGGCCAGGCGCACTATGCCGAAGCGTTTCACCGCGGCACCCGCCTCAGCTTGAGCGCGGCGATCACCTATGCTCTCGGCCAGGGTGTCGATCCCGAATCCGCCAACTCTCCCTCTATCGCAACCAGTTTCCTGTTCACCGCATTGACCGGGCGGGAACGGGAGATCGCTCCTCTGGTGGCCCAGGGCCTCACCGATCGGGAGATCGCCGCGCACTTGGTCATCACCCACCGCACCGTCAATGCGCACGTCGGTCACATCCTGGCGAAGCTCGATTTCACCAGCCGTGCTCAAATCGCCACCTGGGTCACCGCTGCGCAGGCCACGTCCGACCCGAGCGGTGCCGGGCCCGAGCCGGAGACGGGCGCTAAAGGTCAATAGCCGTGCGCGGGATGTCAAGAACGCGATGATTTTGTCAAGCATCATCGCCTGGCGGATCCTTCCGATCGCTCCTCAGCACCCGGGTGGAGGGGAATAGGTCGCGGGTGCTCCTGGTATTCAGGTCCGGGAGCGCCCGCCACCCATGTGCGGTCTGACGTTTGCGTAGAGACGCCCTGAGCCCGATCCAAATCAAGATCCAAGGCAGGCGGTTCCGGTGTGGGAGCATGTCCGGATGGGCTGGGGAATGACTCGCGGTCAACCCGCGCGATGACCGTGCTGTCGTCGCCCCGCCGTCTTACGCACCGGGCACTTCACCTCCCACCGATCGTCGTTGACGGTTTGCTCGCCGTCGCCATGACGGGGGTTACGATCTGGCTCGGCTTCCAGTACCACGTCACGGGCTTCTACGATTTCGATCGGCAAGCGGTTCTGCTGACCTGCCTGGCGAATCTGCCCTTGACCCTGCGCCGGTCGGCGCCGGTTCCGGTCCTGCTGGTCTCATGTCTGGCTGCTGTGTGGTTCTTCAGCGAAGATTACATGCCGGGATTCAACATTTTCGGACCACTGCTGATGCTGTACACCCTGGTCGCCTCGAAACCGTTGCGCACCGCGGTGATCGGCGGGGTGCTCAGCACCGCAACCATTTTCGTGAGCGGGATGACCGCCGGCAGCTACACCGTGCCGGCGGCGGCGGCGCAGGCACTGATGGCCACCGCGGTCGCCTGCGTGTTCGGTGCCGGAGCGCGTCGGCTCGCTGACCAGAACGAGCGCCTGCTGGAGCTGACCGAGCAACTCCACCAGGGGCGCGAGGAGCGGGCCCGCACGGCGGTGATGGAAGAGCGGGTCCGGATCGCGCGAGAGCTGCACGATGTGGTTGCTCACCATATGTCGGTGATTTCGGTGCACGTGGGCCTCGCCCAGTACGTCCTGCCCGCCGGGGCGACGACAGTCCATGGTGCCCTGGAGACGATCGCCGTCACCAGTCGCGAGGCAATGAGTGAAATGCGCCGCCTACTGGCCGTTTTGCGGGTGGCGACGGCGCAGGAGCAGACCGACGGCGGTACCGACGAGCCAGCGCCCGGGTTGTCTCGGCTGAACGACCTGGCGGAGCGGGTGCGTTCCGCCGGCGTCCCGGTTGACGTCACGGTGACTGGGCAGGTCACCGAGTTGCCTTCGGGCGCCGATCTTTGCGCCTACCGGGTGGTCCAGGAGTCGCTGACCAACGTGCTGAAGCACGCCGGAGCCGCCCGCGCTGCGGTCGTGTTGGACTACCAGCCAGGTGCCCTGGTGGTCCGGATCAGCGATGATGGGCCGGGTCTGACCCCGAGACCGATCGAGAGTCCACCCGCGCATGGGCTTTTGGGTATGCGGGAACGGGCTAGTCTCTACGGCGGGACGCTCAGCACGGGGCCGGGACCGGACGGCGGTTTCGCGGTGACGCTGGCCCTGCCGGTCCAGGACGTGACCTAGGGCAAGCCCTGAGCCGAGCCACCGTGCTGCGGTACCACCAGGCCGCTTTCGTACGCGACCACAACCGCCTGCGCGCGGCTGCTCAGGCCCAGCTTGGTCATCGTGCGGTTGAGGTGGGTCTTCACCGTCGCTTCGGCAATCACCAGATGCTCAGCGATCTCGGTGTTGGACCTGCCGCGGGCCACCAGGCGCAGAACATCCACCTCTCGGCCGGTCAGCGCCTCCGACCCCGCCATCATGCTGGGTTTCGGGGCAGCCCGAGCCGCGTACGCCTCGATCAGGCCACGCACGACGCTCGGCGCGAACAGCAGATCCCCGCCCGCGACCGTTGCCACCGCGTTGATCAGCCGCTCCGGCGGGCTGTCCTTGAGCAGAAAGCCGCTTGCGCCGGCCTTTAGCGCCTCGTACACGTACTCGTCGAGGTCGAACGTGGTGAGAATCAGCACGTGGGGCCGGTAGCCGTCATCCGTCGTGGCGAGGATCCGCCGGGTCGCGGCGATCCCTCCGGCTCCCGGCATCCGGATATCCATCAGAATCACCTGGGGCCTGACCCGCGCCGCCAGCGCCACCGCGGCCTCGCCGTCGGCCGCCTCACCAACGACCTCGATCCCGGGGGCCGCATTGAGCAGCGCGACCAACCCGGCCCTGATCAGCACCTGGTCGTCGACGACGAGCACCCTGATGCTCCGCTCGGTGCTCGGCACCCGTACCGCCTTTCCTCCGTCGTGGACCCGATCGATGCAGCGAGGCGTCAACCCTGCGAGGCAGACGACATACCGCAGGGGTTGGTGGCCGGCGCGGCTACCACGCGGGTTGTACGTCGATATCAAACCATCTGTGGATGTCTGCCCGGTTCTCGGCTCCTACCTTGAGTCCGTCCACCGATGTGTTCCTCCCGATACCTGCGAAAGGGCGTGCTGATGACCTGCACCGAGACAGCGCCTCCTGACGCCCGTCACCAACCCGCAGCAAGCGCCACCGAACAGATGGAACAGGTCTGGACGGTGTTCTCCACCGAGCACCTCTCCGGCCCCGAGCGTTTCGACTGCTGGGAAGCGATGGCCGCCCGCACGTTCTTTCGCACCACCATTGCCGGCGACCATCTGGACGACTTCCTCGCCCACTCGCAGGCGCTGAATCTGGGCGACATTCAGGCCTTCGCGCAAAGCTATCCACCGGTGGAGGCGTGCCGAACCTCGATGCAGATCCGGCAGAGCGATCCGGAAGTACTCCACCTCTGGCTCACCGTCCGCGGCGAGATGGGGCTGGCCCAATCGGGCCGGTCCGTCGAAGTGGGCGAGGGTGATCTGGTGCTTTACGACTCGTCCCGGCCCTGCCGGGGCTGGACTGCCACCCGTGGCCGCCCGGATGTCTCCTCGGTGATCGTTCAGATCCCCCGGGCAGCGCTGCCGCTGCACTCCAACAACCTGGACCGGGTCACGCTGACCAGGTTTCAGGGCCGGACCGGGATCGGCGCGCTGCTGCGGCACTACCTCACCAACCTGATGGACCACGCGCCCCAGTACGTACAGGGCGATGCGGTGCGGCTGGCCGGCGTCACCCTGGATCTGCTGAGCACGATGCTCGCCCAAGCTGCCCGGAGCGAGGACGTCCTGGCACCGGAGACGCAGCACGCCGTCCTACGCGCTCGGGTCAGCGAGTTTGTGCAACGGAACCTCGGGGATCCCGACCTCAGCCCAGCCTCCATCGCCGCGGCCCATCAGATCTCCGTCCGCTACCTCCACCGGCTGTACCAGGGGCAGGGGATGACGATCGCGGACGGCATCCGCCGCAGTCGTCTCGAACGCATTCACCGCGATCTGGCCGACCCCCGCCTGCACGCGAGATCGATCAGCGCGATCGCCGCCCGCTGGGGATTCCTGGAGCCAACACAGTTCAGTCGTGCCTTCCGAGCGCTGTACCGGATTACTCCGCGTGACCACCGACGTCAAGCCCGGCACGGCGCGCAAAGTGTGCCGGCGTAGTCCAGGCTCCGGGCTGTCGCCGGTGCTCAGCTGGCCGTGGGCAGCGAGGCGACCTGCGCGAAAAACTCCTCGATCGCGGTCACGATGGTCTTGAAATCGTCGAGGTTCGTCGGTTTGACGACGTAGGCGTTGGCGTGCTCGGCGTAGCTGGTCTCGATGTCCTGGGGATCCTGGGAGGCGGTGAAGATCAGCACCGGGATGCTACTCAGCAGCTCATCCGTCTTGATCTCGACCAGGACCTGCCGCCCGTCCATCCCCGGCATGGTCAGGTCCAGCAGGACGACGTCCGGGCGCGGGGCGCAGACGTACCGGCCGGTGCGGCGCAGGAAGGCCACCGCTTCATCTCCGCCGCCGGCCACGTGCAGGAGACAGGAATGCCCGGTTGCCTCGAGGGCCTCCCGAATCAGGAGGACATCGGCGGGATCGTCGTCCACGATCAGCACGATCAGACGGCGTGTGTCAGTCTTCATCGGGGCCACCTTCAGGTGTCGTGCGGGGAAGAGGGGGCGGTACGACCCAATATCGGTGGATCATAGATCACCGAATGCCCGATCCGCCTCAACGGGCGAGGTGATCAATTTGCCTCTACCCTGTCGTGGCGGGGCGGAACGTGCGTGGTTGAAGACTCGGAAGTGGATTCCTGGATGGATCAGGCATGGGCAATGGAAGAGGAATTCTGGGAAGCCGGTACGTCCGGGCGGACGGCGGAGTTTTACGCCAAAGTCCTGACCACCGACGCGTTCGTGGTCGTTCCCTCCGGCGTGCTCATGCGCGATGACTTGCTGCACATGTGGCAAGATCGCGCGCCCTGGGATCGGTACGAACTGAGCGACCGGCACGACCAGCTGGTCAACGGAGAAACCGTACTGCTCAGCTACCGGATCGCGGCCAGCAGTCGCGACGTCCCCGACTACCGAGCCCGGGTTTCCAGCCTCTATACCTGGGTCACCGGTTGGGCTCTGGTATTCCGCCAGCACACACCCGAAATCGGCGTCACTTTCTGACCGCTATTCCACAAGATCTCCACATCTTCGCCACCTCGCACACCTGCCCACCTCCCTACCGTCCGGCAGATGGTCCTTCTCCCGAACGCTGAACCGCGCACCAACACCTCACGCGTCCGCCTGTGGTTTCCCCGTTCCTGGACCGCGCTCGCGGTGTTCCTGGTGCTCGCAGCCGTGATGGTGCTGCCCCTGCTGGTGACCTATTTCGCGGCGAACGTCCTCGCCAGCAGCGATTACTGCTTCACCTCATGCAACGGACCACACCCATTTACGGCTGCCGTGGCCGCCGCGATCGGTCTGAGCCTCGCCCTGGTGCCGTTCGCCGGGGTCCGGTTCTATCAGGGGCGCTCGCCGGAATCGGCCTGGGTGCGACTGGCCATTGTCGTCCTGCTGGCCTTGGCTGTGGAAGGCGCCGTTCGGATCCTGGGCCTGCGGTGAGCGCCAAAACCATTGCAGGGGATGTCAACCCGATCTGCTGGCCCGGCACGGTTCGGAAAGCGCCCCCGGCGCAGCGATGCGTCGGGGGCGCTTCACGTGGTGGCTCTTCCGGTCACCAGACTGGTGTCATTGCCGGGACTTTCACCTGCGACCGGGACACGGCCTGCACCGGCGAGGTGAATGGCACGACGTCGGTTGAGCAGTTGATACCGTCGGCCGGCGGTTGCCCGGCGATCAGGTATCGGATGATCAAGTTGGTGACGCACGTGCTCTGGATCAGCGCGGGGTGGCCCCAGCCCTCGTGGGTAACCAATCGGGCATCCGGGAACCGATTCGCGTAGGGATGAGCGTTCCGGTACGGCGTCGCGGGGTCGGACCGGGTGCCGATCACCATGACCGGGGTGCGAGTGGTCTGCTGCCACGGGCCCTGATAGGCGTCGTCATCGGTCAGTTTCCAGGACTCGCACGGGCTGGAGACCCAGGTGCGGAAACGACCGAAGTACGGCGAGCGGGCGTCGGCCGCGTCAGCGAACGCGGGGTAACGATCCGGTCGTCCAGTCTTCGCGCCGTCCACACACAGGCTGGCGAGCGCTCCGCCGATCGACGGGTAGTCCTCGCCGCGAAGCCGAGCGCCGAGTTCGCTGGGGGTGCGGGCCGCAGCGGTGGAAATCTTCTCCGGGTCTGCCGTGGAGGTCACCAGGAGCAGGAGGAACTGGGCAAGATCTGGCCAGGCGGCAGGCGCGTACAGGCTCTGGAAGGTGGCGGCGACGGCGATCTGCTGAGTGATCTCCAACGTCGAGCCGTCGGGCAGCGGCAGTTCGAGCGGGTCTTTCAGCAGGCGGTCGAAGGCGTTCAGCACGGTGACGGCAGGGTCACCGGCCGCTGCCAGCGGACAGTTGGCCGGGCCGCCCTCGCGGCACAGCCGGGCGAATTCTCGGAAGGTCTGGTACCCACCGGCGCTCTGCCCGATCCGGATGCCGAGTGGCACCGAGTGGGCGTTGATTCCGGTGCCCGTGCCGGTCCAGGCGACCGGATCCACCGGGCCGTCGAGCACGAACTTCCCTACCCGGCCAGGGAAGAGCTTGGCGTACGTCGCGCCGAGGAAAGTGCCGTAGCTGTAGCCGATGTACGTGAGTCGCTGGTCCCCGACGGCCTGGCGCAACAGGTCCATGTCCCGGGCGACGTTGGCGGTGGAGGCGTTGGCGAATCGGACCGGCGAGGTCGTCTGACAACGGACGGCAAGCTCCCGAGATTCCGCTAGGAACCGCCGCTCCTGCGGCCGCGTGACCGGGTACGTGACGGCCAGTAGCGGGCTGCTCGCCTCGTCTTCCTGGGTACGGAAGCACGTCGCCGGGTCGGAGCCGGCAACGCCGCGCGGATCGAAGCCCAAGATGTCGTACTGGGCGCGGATCTGCTCCGGGTACACCGCAAGCGCCGCCAGCTGGACGAATTCGACGCCGGACCCGCCAGGGCCACCGGGATTGGTGAAAAGCGTGCCCAGCCGTGCCTTCGAGCTCCCGCTCGCAGGCAACTTGGTCAGTGCGACAGTCGTCGTCGGGCCGCGCGGGTGGTCGTAGTCCGTCGGTACCTCGGCTTTTGTGCAGAGGAACGGTTCCAGGCCGGCGCCGCAGGGTTGCCAATCAAGGCGTGGGACCGGCGCAACGACCTGGCTGGGTGCCCCTCGAGCAGCGCGCTCGGCCGCAGCGGGCGCCCCGGCGCCGACCGCGAGACCCCCCGCCACCAGGCCCGGCAGCGCGAGCTGGGCGATGAGACGGCGAACAACGATGTTCATGATTACCCCCGGGGACGGCGTACTAGCCGCGTTGCTTCAGCGTCTGTTTGTCCTGATGTATCGCTTTGGTGACTGTAGCGAGTGCTGCAGCCACGCGACAGACCGGGGTCCGGGTTTCGTGGCTCAGGCGCACCATGACCGGCCCCAAATCCTTTTCCGGATCGCCGAGTTCACCTCGAAGCGGCACCCTCACCCGCAGCGCATTGACCGTGATCCCGAAACCGAAGGGCTAGATCTGGCTGGTCAGGATCGTCGTCCGCCGATGCCCGCTCAGGTGACCGATCGCAACAAAGTGGCCAGTTCCACCTGGGCGGCCGCCAACAGCCAGCTCTCCCCGCCGGCCCGGACCTCCGGTTCCAGGTCGGCGATCGCGGCGTTCAGGTCGGTGACCTTGCCGGTCAGCCGGTAGCGAGCGCGCAGGAGCGTTCCAGCCGCGCAGGTGCTGACCAGTGGGGAAAGTGGCGGATTCTTGCTTTGTTGACCCTTTCGAATCGTACCCAGCATTTGCTTGAGATCACCCGGGGACTGAGTGCTTTCGGCCGCCTGAGCGACGGTGGCGAGCACCAGTTGGTCCGCGAGAGTCACCAGTTCCGGATCGGGCCTGGCCGTCCGAACGGCCTGCACCGCAGCAACCACAGCCTGGTGAAGCTGGGTCGGGTCATCGGCCAGCCGGGCATGCAGAACGAGCGCCCGGCACAGGTTGGCCGCCATTCGTACCCGGTACGGGTGATCCCGCGGCATCGTTCGCAAAGCCTCGCGATGCTGCTCTACGGCCTCCGCCGCATGATCGCCGTTCTCCAGCAGCTCGGCTTGGTAGGCGAGCGCCTCGCCGAGATTGGACCGTAGCCCCGGGAGATCGGGGTAGCTGTCCGGCGCCTCGGCCAGCACAGTGCGGCTCAGTGTCAGCATTTCGTCGGCGTCGGCGTCGGTTCGTCGCACTTGGAGACGCTTTCCCAGCAACAGAGCCAGTTCCGAGCGCCAGCGAATCGTGACGCCGATCGGCCTCCCCGGCTCTGACTGAATGACCGCGCGCACCAGGTCGATGGCGGCGTCCAGGTCACTCGGGTTCGCCGACCGGTCGAACCGGTGCTGCAGGCGGTTGGCGGCGTCCAGGGTCCAGACTGTTTGTTCGCCGTTCGTCAGGCCCGGGTGATTTCCGGCCAGGGTGAGGAATTCGATCGCCTCGTCCAGGATGGCTAGATCGGGCCGATGGCGATCGAGTTGGCTCAGCGCCGTGCCCAGGTTGCCCTGGATCCGGGCGCGCTTGGTCTGATCCGGGGTATTTACCTCCGCAGCCCGCAACAGGTTGATGCCGCGCAGGATCTGCTGCACGTCCCCGGTCAGGTCGAACAGCTGGCACTGGTGCAGGCCGTCGCTGGCGTATTTCTGCGCCCGGTCGGCCTGTTCCGGAGTCGGCGCCCCGCTCTTTCGGGCGAGTGGCTGGACGTCGTCACCCAGCGTCTCGATCACCCGGGTCACCTGATCGATCAGCCGGATGGCGGCGGGCCGGTTCTTGCTGCTGACAGTAGCGATCAGATCCTTGCCGAGCCTCGACACCGAATGATCTAACCGGCAAGCATTTTCGATCCCAGCAACGATTTTCTTCGTCAGGTGCAGCGGTCGCAGGTCATCACCGATCTGCTCGGCCACCGTACCGGCAGCGGCCAACAGGGCTGCAGGAGTGTGCTCGGGTGCCTGCCGGTCGGCGGCGAGCGCGATGGCCAGCAGGGCGGTAGCGGCGAACAGGTCAAGCGGCTGAGGTCGCACCTCGGCCGCGGCCCGCATCAGGTGGAACGGGCCAAGCACGGCGAGGATCTCGTAGTTAGGGCGGGCCAGGCCGAGCACGGAGGGCACCGCCTGCTCGAACAACTGCTTCTCGGTCCGTTCGCCGTCCCGGGATAGCAACGGCTCGACATTGCCCTTTTCGGCCGCCGCCATGGCTTCTCTGGCCACCTGGAGCTGTTCGCTCACCCGCAAACCTGGCACCCCCGACTCCCTCCCCAGACGACCTGTCTGTGATCGACTACCCGATGGTAAGCCAAGGCGTCCGTCCGATTCGGGGGAATTGACCGGTTGGCAGCCTCGAACTTGCACCATCCGGCGTCAACAACACCAGGGCATCGTGATCTGGGCGCAGGTGTTCTGACTCGGCTCGCGACGAATCTCGAAAATAATCTGCCGGATCGGTAGTAGAGCGCCGAGCCCGTTCGTCATCCCACTGACGAACGAGAGGAGAACGCTCATGGATCTGGTAACTGGCACGCAGGTAGCGGTCGGTCTGACGGTTCCGATTCCGCGCCAGCGGATGTGGGAGCTGATCACCGCAGTCGAGCGGATCGGCGAGTGGAGCCCGGAGACCACCGGCGCCGGATGGTCTGACCGCGGGGCGACGTTGGAACCGGGGGCTCGGTTCAGCGGGCGCAACCGGTTCCCGAACGGCTTTGAAAGTACGGTGACGTGCGTGGTCACCGAAGCAGTGCGGCCGGCCGTCTTCGCCTGGGCGGTTTTGGACGGCGCCGGGCAGGTGGGCTCAGCTTGGCGCTATGAATTGCACGCCGGGAGCGACCCGGACAGCACGGAAGTCCGTCATGAGTTCACCCATGGCCCCGGCTTCACCGGGGCCCGGGAGGCAGCCGCCGCCGATCCGCGGGCGCTCGCGGAGCGACTCGTCACCCTGTGCCGCAACATGACCACCACGATCGCCGAGATGACCGCCGCTGAATTATCGATGGGAGCAACCCGATGAAGTACTTGATGCTGGTCTGTACCGACCCGAACTACACGCCCGGTCAGGACGACGGTGCGCCCGACGTGGTGGACTGGGTCACCGAGATGGACGGCAAGGGCATCCGGCTGATGGGTAACCGCACCCGGCCGGCCAGCGATGCGACCACGGTCCGGGTCCGCAACCGGGAGGTACTGCTGACCGACGGCCCGTACGCCGAGACCAAGGACCAGATTGCCGGGTTCGACGTCCTGGAGTGCGCGGACCTGGACGAGGCCATCGAGGTGGCGACCAAACACCCGATGGCCTGGGCCGGGATGATCGAATTGCGGCCGTTCTGGCCGAACGACGAGGACTGACCCTCCGACGCGATGAGGACGCAGGTGCAGGACCGGATTGCCGGGATCTACGCCGACGGGTGGAGCCGGATCGTGGCAACCATGATCCGGTTCACCGGCGACTGGGACCTGGCCGAAGAGTGCGCGCAGGACGCGTTCGCGCAGGCCCTCCAGAAGTGGCCGAAGACTGGGATCCCTGATCAGCCCTTGGCCTGGCTGACCACAACCGCTCGGAATCGGGCGATCGACCGGATCCGCCGGGCGTCGACCGAGGCGGCGAAGCTGCGGGAGGTGGCCGCGATGGAACCGCCGTCCTATCCGAACGACAACGAAATCCCGGACGAGCGGCTGGAACTCATGTTCACCTGCTGCCATCCGGCGCTCAACCTGGAAGCCCAGGTGGCGCTGGTCCTGCGCAGCCTGGCCGGGATGAGTACCGCCGAGATTGCCCGGGCATTTCTGGTGCCGGAACGCACCATGGGCCAGCGTCTCTTTCGAGCCAAGCAGAAGATTGCGCACGCGGGCATCCCGTTTCGGGTGCCGCCCGGGCATCTGCTGCCGGATCGCCTGCCCGCCGTCCTGCACGTCCTGTATCTGCTGTTCAACGAGGGCTACGGCGACCCCGGGAAGGCCGGCCTCGCAAAGGAAGCGATCCGGCTGGCCCGGGTGTTGACCGGGTTGATGCCGGACGAGCCGGAGGCGCTCGGAATGCTCGCGTTGATGTTGCTGCACGACGCCCGGCGGCCGGCCCGCGTCGATTCGGCCGGTGATCTGGTCACCCTGGACGACCAGGACCGTTCGCTGTGGGACCAGGCCCAGATCGCCGAGGGCACGGTCCTGTGCGAGCGCGCGCTGCGCCGCCGCCGGGCCGGTCCGTTCCAACTACAGGCGGCCATCGCGGCCTGCCATGCGATCGCGCCGACGGCGGCGGAGACGGACTGGCCGCAGATCGTCGGCCTGTACGGCGAACTCGCCCGGATCGCCCCGGGCCCGATCGTGGAGCTGAACCGCGCCGTCGCGACCGGGATGGTCGAGGGTCCCGACGCCGCGTTGGCCCTGGTCGACCCGATCGTCGAGAGCGGACAGCTCGACGGTTACTACTTGCTGCACGCCACCCGCGCCGACCTGCTGCGCCGGGCCGGCCGCGAGCCGGAATCGATGGCCAGTTATCGAGCCGCGCTCGACCTGGCCCCCACCGATGCCGAACGGCGATTCCTGCGTCGTCGGCTAGCCACGGTCGCGGCGTCCGAGCACGGTGGGCCCGCGAGGCGGATTTCAGAGCTCGCTGAGCAGAGCGGCGACCTCATCGGCGTAGAGCGCGGCCGGATCGAAGCCCATGCCGACGAAATGGCCGGCGATCTCCAGGCTGAGGACGCCGTGCAATCGGGTCCAGAAGGCGAGTGACCGTCGCGGTCCAGCTGTCGCCCCGGTGGGCTCGAAACCTTCTGAAAAGCCTTCCAGGATAGGGGCAAATATCTGCCTTGCGAGGGTGGTCGCCTCCTCCGGAGCGGCATACCCCGGCACCGGCGTCCCATATATCAGCAAGTAGCGGTGCGGGTTGGTCAGGGCCCACTTCCGGATCGCTGCCGAGATTGCGGTCAGCCGTTCCGTCGCCGAATCCGGGGCGTGGGCGGCTGTCTGCACCACGTCGGCGAGGTCACGGTAGGCCGACACGATCAGCTCGGTCAGCAGGTCGTCGCGGCTGGCGAAGTACCGGTAGAGAGCCGGGGCGGTAAGGCCCATCTGCTTGGCGATGGCTTTGAGCGACAGCGCAGAGGCGCCTGCCTCCGCGACCTGCTGCCAGGCCCGTTCCTGTACCTCCGCCCCGTACTCCTCATCCACCTCAGGTTCCAGCACGGTGACCGCTCTGGAGGTCGTCCTGCCCGGCAAGGTCGAGCCCGACGGGCTGCAGCTACGGCATCGGGTCCTCCCGGCGCCGGCTCCCGGGCAGGTGCTGGTCGCCGTGGCGGCCACCGGGGTGTCGTTCGCGGAACGGGCGATGCGCCGCGGGCGGTACTACGGGCAACCCGCCTTTCCCTTCGTGCCCGGCTACGACCTGGTCGGCACGGTCACCGCGCTCGGAGCAGACGTCGATCCGGCGCTGCTCGGTCGGCGGATCGCCGCTCTGACCAAGACGGGCGGCTGGTCCAGTCATGTCGTGCTGGCCGCTCGCGACGTGATCGTCGTCCCCTCGGACCTGGATCCGGTTGAGGTCGAGGCGCTCATGGTCAACGGGATCACGGCCTGGCAAATGCTGCACCGCAAAGCGAAAGTCCAGCCAGGGCAGACGATTCTGGTCCACGGCGCCAGTGGCGGGGTCGGCACCACCCTGGTCCAGCTAGCCCGCCACCACGGCGTCCAGGTGATCGGCACTGCGTCCGCCCGGCACCACGACGCGCTTCGCGAGTTGGGTGTCACGCCGATCGACTACCGGGACGCCGACCTGGTCGCCCGCGTTCGGGAGATCGCCCCGCGTGGGGTGGACGCCGTCTTTGATCATCTCGGTGGCGAAAGCCTGCGCGACTCCTATCGCCTGCTGGCCCCTGGCGGCACGCTGATCAGCTACGCCCTCGCCGCCAAGCTCGATGACACCGATTCGGTCCTGCGCCTGTTCCTGGCCCTGATGGCCCGGCTGGCCTGGTGGAATCTCCTCCCCAACGGGCACACGGCACTGTTCTACAACATCTGGGCCGGTCGCAGCCTGCAACGCAAGGCATTTCAGCAGCGCATGACCGAAGACCTCACCGCCGTCCTGGGCCTGCTCGCGGACGGCGTGCTGACACCTCAGATCGCCGCCCGGCTACCGCTGAGCGCAGCGGCCGAGGCGATGACCCTCGCCGAATCCCGCACTGCCTACGGCAAAATCATCCTGCTTCCGACCGAGACGGCTTAGTTGCTTGCAGGCCCTGGTCGATGAGGTTCAGCATCCAGGTGAAGCTGTCTTCGACGTCCGTGTCCAGCTGGAACCCGCCGGCCACTTCCAGGGTCGCGAACCCGTGCAGCATGCTGCGCAGCATCCGCAAGGCGTGGATCTCGTCGCTGCGGTCCAGCCCATACCCGCGCAGCACGGCCGCGAGCGAGGCGAGCAGCCGGTCGCCCGCCGGGATGAGTGGGTCGTCGGGGCCGGTTGGGCGGGCAGCGTTGCCTGCCGCGTACCGGCCGGGGTGTTCCTTCACATACGTCCGCATCGCCTGCGCGGCGGCGGTGAGTGCGTCGCTGTCGGCGCGGCCTTGGGTGGCGTCGCGGACGGCGTCGCCGAGCTCGGTCATGGCCAGGACGGCGATCCGGTGGGTGAGGTCGGCCAGGCCGCCGACGTGCTTATAGAGCGAGGGTGTCTTGACCCCGAGCCGTTCGGCGAGCAGGCCCATGCTGAGCTGGGCGAACCCGAGCTCGTCGGCCAGTGTGGCACCGGCCTCGGTAACGGCGGCCGGGGCGAGTCCGGCTCTAGGCACGGGCGACCGTCTTGGCCAGGAAGGGCAGGGCCAGCGCGACGACCTGGTCGGGTGTCTCGGTGTGCGGGTAGTGGCCGGCGCCTTCGATGACGGCCAGCTCGCCGAGGCCTTGGGGCAGGTCGGCGATGATTCGCTCGCCCTCGGCGCGAGGGTCGGCCCAGTCCGGGTCGGCGCTGCCCTCGATCACCAGGACCGGACAGCGGACGTTACCCAGCTGCGCGCCGGCATCGCCCGGGTTGGCCCGACCCATGGCCTGCATCGCCTTCATCCGGCCGGGCTCGCTCATGGTGGCCTCGATGCGTGCCAGTTCGGCGTCCCAATCGGCCGGCTTGGCCGGGATCGCCAGGTCGAGGTATTTCTTCCAGGTCGGCACGCTTCCCAGGATGCCGGTCAGCATCAGCCGGGTGAGACCGGTTCGGTAGCGCTTCACCCGGAACAGCCCGCCCACGTCGATCGACTGCTTGCGGGTGAAGGGTGCCAGCTCGATGACGCCGCTGATCAGGTCGGGTGCGGTGGCGGCTGCGATGGTCGCGGCGCCGCCGCTGATCGACTGCCCGATGATCACGGCCGGACCGCCGAGGTGACGGACCAGGGCGACAAGATCACCGGCGATGTCGGTGCGGCGGTAGCCGTCCCAGCCGAGGCTGGAGTCGCCGCAGCCGCGCACGTCGACGTTGGCAACCCGGTAGCCGGCGGCGGCGAGAGCCGGGGCGACGAATCGATAGGAATGCCGGCTGTCGCCCATGCCATGAGCGAGGACGACGAGAGGGCCCTCGCCGGTCACGTCGTAGGCAATGGTGCCGTCGCCGATGGTCAGGTACTCGGTCATGACATCCTCCATGGCTAATTCGATTAGCTTTAAGCTAATGCAATTAGCCAAGTGCGTCAACCGTGGCCGACGGGGGTCATCGGGAGCAGAAGGAGTTCGGGCTAGCGGTAAATCCAGAATCGCTCGGGCCGACGTCGAGGGCCAGGTACGGCGTGCCGTCGGAGCGCGAGGCGATCCACGTCTGGCTGGAAGCGTCGGGGTAGCCGATGCGGGCCCTCGCGACGGTGAAGGGCCGGCCGATCGTGGTGAACCTGGGCAGGAGGTCGTCCGCGGCGGCTTGCGGCGAGGAACCTGAACCGGGTGGCCCAGCCCAGTCGAGTAGCGCGCCGTTCGCGCAGCCCAGGTCGGTCAGGGTGGTCGAGCGCCAGACGCCGTCCGGGTCGGTCACGGTCACAGTGTGCCTGGCCGCGGGTTTCGGGTCACCGTTGAGGGTGCACGACAGGTTCAGGGGTCCGGGCGGAGCCAGCAACGTCCAGTTGACCTTCGCAGCGGGTGCGGGCAGCGCGTCGCCTCCGCCTCCGCCCGGCCAATCGAAGTTGAGGTAGCTGCCCGCCGGCATCGTGCTCGATACGGAGATCACGACACCGGCCGAGGTAGCCGCCACGGCGTCGCCGGACACGGTGATGCCTGTCGGCGAGCAGGCCACGGACAGGGTTGACCCATCGGACACCGCGACTGTGGTCTGATCTGACCGCGCGGCGAACGCCACGGACCCGCCGACGACCAGAACGGCCAGGACGGCGCCGAACCTCGCGCCCGTCCGGATGCGATGACGGCGCCGGCCGTGGCGAAGGACGGCGTCGGTGTCGATCCGGTCGGCCTCGGGATGGCGCACCGCGGTGGCGAACAGGTCTTTGAGGTCGATCTCGTTCACAGCACCTCCTCGGTGACGGAGTCGGGTTCGAGCGCTGCTCGCAGGTGATCTAGTCCGCGGCTGCTTTGGGAGCGGACGTTGCTGGTGCTGGTCCGCAAGATCTGAGCAGTCTGCTCAATCGAGAGGTCCTCCCAATAGCGCAGTACCAGGACGGCCCGCTGACCGTCCGGCACCTGGCGCAGCGCCCTGATCAGCCGCTCGCGGTCTCCATCGACACCGTTGGCGGACCCGGCGTCCGGGGTGTCCGGCAACTGGGCCTGCGGAATCTCCCGGCGGGACGGGCGACGCCGGTGATCGAGGTACAGGTTCACCAGGATCTTGCGCGTGTACGGCCCGGGGTTACCGGAGTCGGAGACCCGCCCCCACACCCCGAACAGGCGGGTGAGCGCATCCTGGACCAGGTCGTCGGCGAGGTGCCAGTCCCCGCACAGGAGATAGGCGGTCTTGCGCAACCCGTCCCGGTTGATCGCCAACCAGTCCAGGAAGCTCGCCTCCGCCTGCCTACCCACCTGCTCATCCTCTCGATCGCCGAGTGCCCCTCGCGCTGTACACGGGATGAGACCCCCGAAACGCTGCATCGGCGTCCCGGTGGCCGCGCGCGACCAGTCGGTGATCACCGGCCGTCCGGGTGGCTGTCTATCCGACGCGGACGACTACGCCGACCGCGCGACCTGCTGCAGTTTCGGTCCAGCCGTCAGTGGAGTGCGCACGGTCCCAGATCCATTTACCAACCCGGACTTCGACGACATCGAGGTCATCGGCCCGAGCGACCGACCATTCGGCCAGAGCCCAGGCCCGCCGGTCCCCGGTTGACGCGGGTACGCGGAAGCGAATCGTGGTCGGGGTGAGCACCCGGGTGGTGCGGGCCCCGGCTTCCTTGGCCGCGGCTACTCGCATTGCCGCGGCCCGACCCGTGAGGCCGGTGCGACCGGGCGTCTGTGGCGAGGCCGAACTCTCGCTCAGGACGCAGGTTAGCCCGGCGGGTGAATACCCACCGAGAGCGGCGGAGAGCGACTTGGCGGTCGGCCCGTAGGCGGCGTAGGCGTCCGGAAAGGCGGAGCGTTGTACCTTCTGGGCCGCCTTGGTGATCGGCATCGTCCGGTAGCCGCGGACTTTTATCAGTGCGTCGTAGAACGCGTTGGCGGCGTAGACCGGGTCAGAGATCTGCTTGCGGGTGCCCCAGCCTTGGGAGGGGCGCTGCTGAAACAGGCCGAGGGAGTCCCGATCGCCGTAGGTGATGTTGCGCAGACTGGACTCCTGCAGTGCGGTGGCGATTGCGATCGTGGCAGCCCGGGTCGGCAAACGCCGTCGTGTCGCCACCGCCGCGATCAGCGCGGCGTTCCCGGCCTGCTCAGGGTCGAGGTCGGCGAACTGCGCCCCCGGGCTCGACGCGGAGGCGATCGCCGTGCAGTAGTTCATCCGTACCGGCGCCACGTCGACCAGGTTCTGCTGCCCGCCGCTGTCCGAAACCAGACTCTTCTGCGCGAACCAGAGACTCAGCACCGCGCTCAGCACCACCAGGGCGACGGCGGTGCGCAGCACCACCCGCTGCCGGCGCCTGGCGGGCGCCTGCTGGACGTCGGGTGAGACCGGCCCGGTGCCGAGGATGAACGCGGCTTCATCATTCGCTGGCAGTGGCCAGGTCGGGCGCACCATCTGGTTCACCCTCCTGCCTCAACCGTCAGCTGATGTCGCGCTCGGACCACCGGCCGACGGCGGCGCCCTTGGTGCTGTGATGCCCTTGGCGAAGGCGCTGGGTGTTCGTCCAGCTTAGGTCGCCCGGGACCTGGACGGCAGGCAGGGGGTCCGGGTGGCGTGAACAAAAACACGGCCCCGAGGTGCATCCAGAACGGGCTCAGGTGGTGCGTGCTGGACCTTTCCGCACCACGGCCGGGCAGCCACCCGGCGGACCTTCCGAGAGTCGCCGAGCACAACTGGCGGGGCATCGAACCCGCAGGTAGAACCGAGAACATGGTTGTCGATCAAGCTCTCGCAACGGTGCAGGAAGCGCCGTTCATCGTGGATGTCCTGCGCGCGGCCGACGATCTGGCGCTGGCCGCGGCCCGCAACGGCGGTCACCGCGCGGCCGAGGTTTTGACCCGGGCGGCGCACGATCCGGAGGACGAGCTGACGGCGATCGCCGCGGTGCACGCCTTGGGCCGGGTCTTCGACGACGAGGCCGATGCCGTGCTCTCGGACCTGCTTTCTCACCAGCGTGCCTTTCTGCGCGAGCAGGCGGCCTGGACGCTCGGTGCCCGGTTGCCCCGGTTGGACGCGATCGGCCGGTTGATCGCAGTGGTCACCGCCGGCGGGTTCTCCGGCATGCTGGCCCAGCGGACGCTGATCAAATGGGCCCGCTCGGCCTCCGACCACGTCGCGCTGGCCCTGGAAGGTGCGCTGACCACCGAGCCCGCCGCACCGGTTCGAGCTCGTTTGGTGGAGACCCTCGGCCTGGTGCCTGGGCAACTGGCCGGTCGCACCGTCGTCCAGATTGCCGCCGACCCGACCGAACCGCACCCCGTCCGGGTGGCCGCGATCTCTGCCCTGGGTGATCGCGACCGGCAGCCGGAGGCGATGGAGCTGATCCGCCGCTGGTCGGGAGCGTCCGGGTTGGACCTGGATCCACGGCTGCAGGCAGTGGCCCGGCTCGCCGCGATCGATCTCGGACTCATCCAGACCGCATCGGTGCCGGCCTCGGGACTGACCGTGGCGCAGCTCTTCCTGCACGCGGACATCGACCCCGAACTGACTCGCTCCGGGATTGGTGACAACGGCGGGGTGGCCACCCTGCTGCTCCGCCTCGGGGCCGCGCTGGCCGAGGATCCGCAGGTCAGCCGGGTACTGACGCTCTCCCGGGGAACTGCGTCGGCCTCGCTCGCCGCTCTGGCCGACCCCACCCGGTCCGACCTCGCCGCATCCGAGCACCTGCTGTCCCCGGTGCCGCTGTTGCAAGATCCAGGTAGCGCCGCTCAGGCCTGGCCGACCCGAGTCGCTGCCGAGCGGGCGATCCGCCGTGCGCTCACCGCCTATGGCCCGGTCGATGTGCTGCATCTGCGGATGGCCGATGTCGGCAGCCTCGCCGCCGATGCCGTGGCCCGAAAACTGAACATCCCGGTGGTGTTCACCCTGGCTCCGGACCCGCACTCGGTGATTCACGCCCTGGACATGTCCGGGGCGCTGGCCCGCAGCAACTTCGGCACCGCCGACGAGCAGGAGCATTACTGGTTTCGAGCCCGGCTGGTCCAGCGGTTGGCCGCGAACGCCGCGCACAACGTGCTGTTTCCGCGTCCGGAACTGGATCACGATCTCCGCGAACTGCTGGGTATCGAGCGGACGGCCGAACCGCAGCGCTACACGGTCGTTCCCGAAGGCATCGACCTCGCCGTGACCGCGTCGGCGCAGGCCGACGTGCTGGCAGCGGCCGGCGGGGTCCGCACCGAAGGCCTGATCGAACTGGACCGGCTGATCAGCCGATTGCCCGAGCACCGGCGTGGCCTTCCCCTGGCGATCAGCGTCGGGCGGCTGCACCGGGCCAAGGGGATGGCAACCGTGGTCGAGGCCTGGGCCGGACGTCCCGACCTGCGAGAGCGCTGCAACCTGGTGATCGTCGGCGGCGACCTGAGCGAGCCGTCACCGGACGAGCAAACCCAGGTGGAACAGGTCCGGGCGGTGCTGGCGGCCGATCCGACCGCAGCGCACGGTCTGGTGCTGGCCGGGCACCGACCGAACGGCATCGTCGCGCAGTGGCTGGCGGCCGCTCATCGTGGTCTGCTGCCACAGGTCGGGCCGGGCGGGATATATGTCTGCGGCAGTCTCAAGGAAGAATTCGGGCTGGCCATCCTGGAAGCGCTGGCCGCCGGTCTGGTCGTGGTCGCCCCGGCCGGGGGTGGGCCGGCGACGTATGTCGAGCCGGGAGTCACCGGTCTGCTGGTGGACACCCAGTCGTCGGGCGACCTGGCTGCCGGCTTGCTGGCCGCGCTTGATCTGGCCGCCGATCCGAGGTCCGAGCGCCGGGCCGAGGCCGCCAGGGCTCTGGTGCGGGAGCGATTCACCGTGCAGGCGATGGCGCGGACGCTGGCGGGGGTGTACGTCGGCGTGACCGCACCGGCGCATCGATGACGCTGCTGGTGATCAGCCCGGACTACGCCTCGCACCTGCTGCCCCTGGCCAGTATCGCGAACGCCCAGCGGCAGCCGGGCGAACGGGTGGTGGTCGCGACCGGCCCGGCAACCGCTGCGGTGGTGGCCGAGTTCGGTTTCGAACACACCGAGCTGCGGTTGGGGCGTGGCTCGAATCCGGGGGTGATCCGGATCGAGGAACAGCCTGCCGGTGAGGACGACGCGCTACGCGGCTTCTTCGACGCCACCCGCCACGGCATGGTCCGGACCCTCAGTTACCAGGCCGAGGCTCGGCGCAACGACCTGCTCTGGGAGCCGGTGGTGACCGCCCGGGCCGTGCTGCAGATCCTGGACGAGGTGCGTCCGGACCGGGTGATCGTCGATCATCTGGCCTTCACCGCCACGCTGGCCCTGCGAGCGGCCGGCGTCTCGTATCAGGACGTCGTCCTCGGCCACCCGACCGCGCTGCCGATCGGTGCCGAGGTCTACGGGTTTCCCTCCAGATGGCCGCGAAGCTTCTCCCCGGATCCGGTGGAACTGGCAGCACTGCACCGTCTTTGCCGCGTGGTCCGGGACGAGTTCACCGCCGAGGCGAACGCCGCGCTGGCCGTCCTGGATCCGTCAGCCCCAGCCCTGGACGACGCGTTCGCCGCGCACGGGCCGAGCGTGCTGTTCAACTACCCCGAGCGACTACATGATCCGCAGCGCACAGCGGCCCTGCCCCCGCACCGCTTTCTGGAATCCTCGGTCCGCTCCGAACGCATCTCCGACGAGGTCGCCGACTGGCTGGCCGATCGCCGCTCGATCGTCTACGTGAGCTTCGGCAGCTTCCTGTCGGCCCGGGCCGACGTGCTGGCCCGGGTGGTCGAGGCCCTCCGGCCGCTGCCGGTCTCGGTTGCCCTGGCGACCGGCTCCGCTGATCGGTCGAGCCTGGGTGACCTGCCCGCACACTGGTTGGTCGGCGGGTTCCTGCCCCAGGTGGCGATCCTGGAACGCGCGGCCCTGGCGGTCAGCCACGGCGGCAACAACAGCATCACCGAGGCCTTGCACTTCGGCGTACCGCTGCTGGTTCTACCGTTCTCGACCGACCAGTTCGCCGGTGCCGCCGCCGTCGAGACAGCCGGGCTGGCCGAGGTTCTCGACCCTAATCGGGCCGACCCCGGGCAGCTTCGAGCCGCCGTCCTGCGCCTGCTCGGGGCTGCTCGGACGACGTCCCCGATGGCGGTGTTGTCACAGTTTGCCGGCGAGCCAGCTGAACGCGTTGAGCGTATGGGCGTTCCACAGAGCGCGGGTATGCCCACCGGGGGCGTAGGTGAGTACTTCCGGCCGGGTCGGGAGTGCGGCGGCCAGTTGGCGGACCCCACCGATGAGCGGGTCATCGGTGCCGCACCAGAGCCCAATCGGTAAGTCTGCCAAGGCGTTTACCTGATCGAAGGCCTCGTCGCCCGCCCGGATCGCGGGACTGAACAACGCCGCAGCCCGAGCCCAGTCCGGGGCCTGCTCGGCAAGCCGCACCGCCCCGTACCCTCCACGAGACCACCCCCACAGAGCCCGCTTGTCGGCATCGAACCCGCGCGCGGACAGCCACTTCGGCAGTTCGGTGAGCAGCATCGCCTGAGGGTCGTGGCCAGTGCCGTCGGGGATCCACCCGGCCGGGCCGTCATCGGTCCCAGCCAGAATGAACGGCGGCGCTCCCCGTTGCACCGCAGCGGTGAGGAACCGTCCGAATCCGAACTTCTGGAAGTCGACCGCCCGGGCACTGGCCCCGTGTAGGACGACCACCACCGGCAACCCCGCGCCGTCACCGTGCCCTGCGGGGACGGCTGTGAACAGGTCAACCTCACCGCCCATCGCCGTCGACCGCAGCGTCTCCAGACGGATGCGGCCCTCCGGGGCGTCGGGGATGTAAGCCTCCGCCGTCAACCCGAGGCGTTCCTTGAGCCGGAACGGAGCTAGCTCCCATCCCGCGACGGTCAGCGCTCCGACACCTGCCACTCCAGCAGTGCCAGTCAGCAGGGCACGACGACTGATCATCCCGCATTATCGGTGACGGCACGAGAGGCCGCTCAACATCCCAGCAGAAAAGTGCACCTGCCAGGTCCACGCTCTTCACCGGCGGGACCGGCTTGCGCCCGTGACCACGGCTGCCAAGGTGGTCCTATGTCTGACCGGATCGTGGACATCTGGGGCGAGCGCACCCCGCACCGGCGGGGGACCGCGTGGGCGACCCGGGTCGACCTGCACCTGGAGGCTGGGATCGGCCCGGACGACGTTGATCGGTGGGTGCCGTCCGCGTGCGTGCTGTGCAGCAACGGCTGCGGATGCGACATCGCGGTCAAGGACGGGCGGATGGTCGGCGTGCGAGGCCGGGCGACCGACGCGATCAATCGAGGCCGGATGGGGCCCAAGGGCTTGTACGGCAGTACGCCCTGGGCATCGTCAACTGATCGCCTGACGCGCCCGTTGATGCGCGAGGGCGGTCGTCTGGTAGAGACCGACTGGGATACCGCGATGGGCCGGATCGTGGCGGTGTCGAAACGTCTGCTGGCCGAGAAAGGGCCACTCAGCCACGGCTTCTATACCTCGGGGCAACTGTTCCTGGAGGAGTACTACACGCTGGCCGTGATCGGGAAAGCCGGGCTCGGGACCCCGCACATGGACGGCAACACCCGGCTGTGCACAGCGACCGCGGCCACCGCGCTCAAGGAGTCGTTCGGCGCCGACGGTCAACCCGGTTCCTACTCGGACATCGAATACTGCGACGCGGTGTTCCTGTTCGGCCACAACGTGGCAAGCACCCAGACCGTGCTGTGGATGCGGCTGCTGGACCGGATCCGCTCCGATGATCCGCCGACGATCGTCTGCGTCGATCCCCGTCGCACGGCGGTCGCCGAGGAGGCCGAGCGCACCGGCGGGGTGCATCTGGCCCCTAAGGTCGGCACCAATCTGGCGCTGATGAATGCCCTGACCCGAGAGTTGATCGTCAACAAGTGGGTGGACGCCGACTGGGTCCACGAGCACACGATCGGATTCGCCGAGCTGGCCCGAATCGTCGAGCCGTACACCCCCGAAGCTGCCGGCCGGATCTGCGCCGTCAATCCGGAGGATATTCGGCGCGCGACAAGGATTTTCGGCCAGAGCGAGCGCGTGCTGTCCACTGTCCTGCAGGGCTTTTATCAGTCACACCAGGCCACCGCCGCGTCGGTGGCGGTCAACAACTTGCACCTGCTGCGAGCCCTGATCGGTCGGCCGGGCTGCGGGATCCTGCAGATGAACGGGCAACCCACGGCTCAGAACAACCGCGAGTGCGGCGCTGACGGTGACTTGCCGGGCTTTCGGAACTGGGGCAACAAGGAGCACGTCCAGCAGTTGGCGAGCCTCTGGAACGTCGACGTGGAGACAATTCCGGATTGGGCGCCGCCGACCCATGCGATGCAGATCTTCCGCTACGTCGAACTCGGCAGCATCGAACTGCTGTGGATCAGCGCGACCAACCCGGCGGTCTCGATGCCGGAATCCGCGCGGATCCGCCGGATTCTCGGTGGGGATCAATGCTTTGTCGTGGTTCAGGATCTGTTCCGCACCGAAACGGCCGAATTCGCCGACGTCGTCCTGCCCGCTGCCGGTTGGGGCGAGAAGATCGGCACGTTCACCAACGCGAGCCGGACAGTGCACCTTTCGGAACAAGCGGTCGAGCCTCCAGGAGCGGCCCGCAGCGACCTGGACATCTTCCTCGGCTATGCCCGTGCGATGGACTTCCGGGACCGGGATGGAGCACCGTTGCCGCCCTGGAACACCGCGGAGGAAGCTTTCGAAGCCTGGAAGGAGGCGACCCGGGGGCGCCCGGTCGACTACACCGGCCTGACCTACGACCGGCTTCGCGGAGCGACCGGAATCCCCTGGCCGGTCAACGAAGCCGCGCCGAACGGAACCGAACGGCTCTACGCCGACGAGGTCTTCCCGACGGGCACCGATATCTGCGAGAACTACGGTCATGACTTCCTCACCGGCGCCGAAGTGACCCAGACGGAGCACCGGGCCCTGGCCCCGGCCGGCCGGGCCTTCCTCCGCGGGACCGAGTACGTCCCGGCGCACGAAGAGCCGAGTGCGGAGTACCCACTGCTGTACACCACCGGCCGGAACGTCTATCAATTCCATACCCGGACCAAGACCGGGCGGGCCCGCGCCCTCCAGGACGCCGCCCCCGATGCCTGGGTGGAGATCTCGACCCAGGACGCCGAGCGCCTCGGCGTCCGTCCGGGTGATCTGGTCCGGGTCGAGTCTCCCCGAGGCGCCATCGAGGTGCCGGGCCGCATCGGGGCGGTCCCACCCGGCGTTGTTTTCGTCCCCTTCCACTACGGTCGCTGGAACCCGGCCGATCCGCCCGCCAACGAGCACCGACAAGCGAACGAGTTGACGATGACCGCCTGGGATCCGGTGTCCAAGCAGCCGTACTTCAAGACGGCCACCTGCCGCCTCCGCCGCGTTTCCCGGCCCACCTCCGGCGGTCAGTGATGCCACATCTGAGCACCTACGTCGGTCTGGCCCGCCACAGCGAGCAAACCCTGGCGGACTCGCTGCGGACTGTCGGCCAGGGCCACGCCCAGGAACCGGATGTGCTGTTCGCCTGTCAGGCGCTGGCCACCCTGAGCGAGGCCCATCTGGAGGAGCTGACGCCCATCGCGGAGCGCTATGGCGAGGACGACGTCGAGGAACCCGAGCGGCTGCACGCCACCGGCCTGGCCGAGCCCCGGTCGGGCGGCATCGGACTGCTGCGTGACCTGCAGGATCTCCATCTTCTGGCCACCCTGGTCCAGAGCACCTGGACGGTCGTGGCGCAGGGCGCTCAGGGCCTACGCGACCAGCAGTTGGTCGAGCTGGCTGACCGGGCCGGCGCTGAGACGGCCCGGCAACTGGCCTGGCTCACCACCCGGATGAAGGTGGCGGCCCCGCAGACGCTGATCGTCGAGAAGTAGGAGCCGATCGACCACCTGGGCGACCTGAGGGGTCACGATGCCACCGGCAGGACCTAGATTGGGAGGTATGGCACCTACTGGGACACAGGTGCAGGCTGCGATCGGCGTCGGATGGCTGGTGCTCGGCCTGTACTGGCTCTATCGGTCGACAATCGTTGCGAGCAGCACGATCAGCCTGCTGTTCGGCCTGATCTGCGCTCTCGCCGCGGCAGCCAATGCCTTCGTGATCTATCGCCGAACGGCCGTCACCCGCACAGTGCCGCAAACGGTCCAGTCCCTGAGGCCGGGATCAGTCGCACCGAAGAGCGGTGGCCCGGAGTCCCCGCCGACCGCGCCATTCCCGCAGGTCGTCCTGCATGGCGCGGACGAGCCGGCGCTGGACTTCACCCAGATCCAGCCGGTCACCCCAGCCTCGAAGTTGTCCCGGGCTCGCTGGCCCGCCTCGGGGGCGCGGCCCGCCCCGACTGCGCCGGAGACTCCGTCTCCTTCGGTGCAGCCGTCCCCTGAGGACATCCAGGGGACGGCCGATCCGGAACCAGAATGGGCGCCGGCCCCGATGTGGGCATCAGCTCCGCAGATTGCGCCCGCTCTGCAACGCAGCCGGGCCCAGCCCCCGGTTCCGCCGGATCCTCAGGCGCAGCCAGATCAGTGGTTCCAGGAGTGGTCGGAGCCTCAGTTCCAGCCTGAACCTGAGCCCAGTCCCGAAACTGATCCAGACCTGCGGTGGCGCCGTCCCCGACCCGGTCGTTCCTGAATCCCGCCCACCAGGGCAGCGCTGTCAGGAGCGTGGATGGTTTCGCAGATTCACTTTTCGCCAGCAGAGACTGTGGAACACCCTCCTGCGTTCGTGAACCTCACCGTTACGGTCGCCACGGCACCGGGTTTTACCTGCCCGCCAGTGATGCAGGGTGGTTGTTTCGCTCCCATTCCCGGATGCATGACGGTGGTGAACACGAAAGAGCCAGCGGGAACGGTAGTTCGGATGACCGAACCATAGAATTCGGACTTTGTCGGTTTCGGGTGCAACTCGTGGACAAGATCGTCCCAGGTGGACGAGATCACTGGGTGACCCGAGGGAGCCTCCAGGCGGACATCCAGCTGGAACCCCTCGATCAAGAACCCGTCGATTTTCTCCAGTCGGAGAAGGACGGTGCCGCTCGCTGTCGCGGTGGCCGATGGCGCAACTACTTTGCTGCTCGGTTCGAAGGCTTGGCCTTCGACACCTGAAGCGCAGCCGCACAGCAGCAAGGCCAAGACTAGAGACGCCGACTGGGTAGTTCTCATGTTCTTGAGACTCGGCCACCCTTCCATCGGTTCCCTGTCACCTCGCGTCTTTCCGGAGCTGAAGCCCGCCAGGCGCTGGTGATGACTTCCGGCGTCCGCACCCGTCATACCTACGACAGCGCACGACGAGACGGAAGGATGGCGCCATGAGTGCCGACACGCGGCCGAAGGAGCTGGGCGTGGGGGAGTTGCGCGAGGTGGACGAGCCGGCGTTCTCGGGGTTGGCGCAGCGGCATCGGCGGGAGCTGCATGTGCACTGCTACCGGATGCTCGGGTCGTTCGAGGACGCCGAGGACACGGTGCAGGAGACATTCCTGCGCGCCTGGCGGCGACGGGAGACCTTCGAGGGCCGATCGACGTTCCGGGCCTGGCTCTACCGCATCGCCACCAACGCCTGTCTGGACCTGTTGGCCAAACGCCGCCCGGAGCCCGCGACCGGCGGGGAGGTGCCGTGGCTGCAGCCCTACCCGGACCGGCTGCTCGACGAACTGCCAGCCGGGGTCGCGGACGAGCCGGAGACCGTCGCCGTCGCGCGGGAGACGATCGAGCTGGCCTACCTGGTCGCCGTGCAGCACCTCGCGCCGCGCCCGCGGGCCGTGCTGATCCTGCGGGACGTGCTCGGCTGGCCGGCGAAGGACGTCGCGGAGCTCCTCGGGGACTCCGTCAACTCCGTGAACAGCGCCCTGCAGCGGGCCCGGGCCGGCATGCGGGAGCACCTGCCCGCCGAGCGCAGGGACTGGACGACGGACGGCGCGGACGACCCGGCGACCCTGGACCTCGTCCGCCGCTACACCGAGGCCAGTGTGGCTACCGATGTCGCCGGGCTCGCCGCGCTGCTGCGGGACGATGCCCGCTTCTCGATGCCGCCCTCGCTGGGCCTCTACGTCGGCCGCGACACGATCGTGAAGGGTTGGATCGAGGGCGGCTTCCCGGCCATGAAGGGCCTGCGCGCCGTCGTCACCGCCGTGAACCGGCAGCCTGCCGTCGCCATCTACCTGTGGCAGGAGAAGGAGGGTGCGTACCTGCCGATTGCGATCGATGTCTTGCGCGTCAACGGCGGAAAGATCAGCGAGATCATCGCGTTTCACGCGGACCAGTTCCCGCGACTCGGTCTGCCGGAGCGGTTCCCGGCGGACGGCACGGAGCAGTCCCGATGATCACTAGACCACAGACGGTTCCTCGGTGGAATGAGAGTCGGTGAGGGTGAGTGCGCCGCCCGCCGCGACCAGTCCGACGATCACCGCCACGACCGCGTACGTGATTCGCTCGCCGTGGAAGAACGATGCCACAAGGCTCTCGCTCCAGGCTCCGACCGGTAGTTGGGTGGTAACCAGCGCGGCGATCATGGTTCCGATCACAGACGTGCCGATGCTCATGCCGACTTCCTGCGAAGTGTCGTTGAGGGCCGCGCCGATCGAGGTGCGGTTGCTCGGCATCGCATCGACGAGCGCGATGGCGCAGATCGTCATGACGGTGCGCAGTCCGATGGTCATCGCGACCATGGAGATCGCGATGGCCGGGTACCCGTGGTCGACTCCCCAGGAGAGACCGGCCAGCGAGCCGGCCAGGAACGCGGCGCCGACCAGGCAGGCGATGCGGTGGCCAAACCGCCTCGCGAGCCACTCGGACAGAGGGGTCGCGGCGAGCATCGTCACGATGATCGGCAAGTTCGCGAGGCCGGCCCGCATCGGGCTCCACCCGTACGCGTACTGGAAGTGGAGGATCAACCCGAACATCACGCTGGCCATCGCGATCGACGTACCGATCTGCGCGATGCACGCGCCCCGAACGGTGCCGTTTGCGAACAGGCTCAGGTCGATCATGGGGGCCGGGCTGCGGCGCTCGTGCCGCACGAACGCCACGCCCGCGGCGACAGCGCCGGCGATGGACGCGAGCGTGACGCCGGAGCTCCAGCCGTACTCGATACCGCTGGTCAGGGCGTAACTGGCAAGCCCGATGGTGGCGACGCTGAGCAGCGCACCTGGCAGGTCGAGCTTGTCGTCGGTCAGGTCCTCGGCCCGGTCTGCCGGAACACCGAGCCGCACTCCGAGGCAGGCGATCAGCGCGATCGGAGCATTGACGAGCAGCAACCACTGCCACTTGAAGTGGGCAAGCGCAGTGCCACCCAGCAACGGGCCCAGGACGAACCCAGACATGCCAACGATGATCATCACGGTCATCGCCCGCATGCGCAGGGCCTGATCGTCGAACAGCCGGAAGACCAGCGAGTTGGTGATTGGCGCCATGGCCGCGGCGGTGATGCCGAGGCCGGCGCGCAGGGCGATGAGCTCCCCGGTGTTCGAGACGGCGACGACACTCAGGCTCAGCAGGCCGAACACGGCGAGTCCGACCAGGAGAACACGGCGACGCCCGAGCCGGTCCGCCATCGACCCTGCGGTGAGCAGCAGGCCACCGAAGGTCAATGAGTAGGCACCGGTGACCCATTGCAGCGCGGTAGTACCACTGCCCAGGTCACGACCGATTGTCGGTAGCGCGATCGAGAGCAACGTGTTGTCGACCATCTCCACGAAGAAGGCCAGGCAGAGAGCGGCCAGGGGGATCCAGGCCGCGCGCAAAGACTGATAGGTGTGCGACGACTGGTCCCGAGCGATGATCTCAGGCGGAGTGGCAGTCACGGGAAACCTTTCTTATCGGACGCCGCGCTGTCGGCGACACGGTTCCCCAGCGAACCGTGCTCGGCGAGTGCGGGATGCGTCCGATGATCGGCAGATACTGATCGGCATGAGGCGCGATTCGCCCGCCACCGAGCATCACCGCAGCGGCTGTCAGCCCGCGCACGCGCCGCTGTCAGCGCCTGACAGTGCCCTGTCAGCACTTGAACAGCCGCGGGTCGCCTTGTCGAAAGCGACTGGGAGCAGGAGGTCAGCTGTAGGACTCGTACTCCGCCGGGCCTTCCTGGACCATCCGCGGCGCAGGATGGAATCGGTCCTGGGCCCTTGCCTGTCCATTCTTTTCATACGTTGCCGATCGGCGATACGCGCAGCTGGGCCACAAGAATGGCCGGAAACCATTCCCCGCGAAGGGAAGGGCGGGCGCTGCGGACATTTTTTCGTGAGGGGATTTGGTTCCCAAAGCCACCGGGTCGGCCTGGCGCAAGCCCACGGCTAGTCTGGGCGCTGGCGGCCGCACCGCGCGGGTCGTGAGCAGGTGATCACGCTCAGAGGTCGTCGGTATACAGGCGGGTGATAGACCGTCTTGGTAATCCGCACAACTTGGACTTTCCGCTGACAAGCCTGCGTATCTGTGGCATCCTCTGCCGGTGTTCACACCGGCATCGGCACGCGTTCACGCGCTGGCCCTACAGAGTCCCGACCGTCCGGCCGCGTCAGCCACCTTGTGGCGAATGCTCGGTTCCTCCCGTACTCGACGGGCGGGAGTCGCGGTGCTGACGACGGCAGCGCTGGCTGTCGCGGTCCCCGCTACGGCCAACGCAGCAGCGCCTGGCGTTGCGGCAGCGCCTTACCCCAGTGACTCCGCCCAACCGAACCTGGCCACGGTGCTGGGCGGTTACAGCGCTTACTGGGCCCCCAACGGGGCCGGCAATCTGCACGGCAAGGTGCTGAACAAGAAGATCGCACAGCGTGACGACATGCTGGCGGTCTGGATCAACGGGAACGCCACCAAGGCGCAGCAGTTCAAGGCCTTGCAGGACTCCACGTACCAGAACGACGCCGGCACGCAGTACGACCAGTCCATGACGATCTCGACCGGGCTCGGCTCCGTTCTCGGCCCGCTGTACGTGCGGGGCCGCAACTCCGGCGCTCTCCCGCTGACCAGTGCTCTGATCAACAGCACGAACGGCTCCTCGGGGGCCTACCTCAACGTAGGAACCGTCAAGAACGGCTTCAGTCACCCGCGTCCCTACCTGCCCAGCAACGCCAACGCGGCCCCGGTGGCCGGGGATGAGGCTGCCTGCGCGCCGTCGCTCATCAACGGCTCCTCGCTGAAGAGCATCCGGGTCGGCAAGTCCTACGCCACCGCCACGGGCAACCTGAAGATCAAGCGCGTGCCTGCAGTGGTCGACACCACCCACAAGTTCTCGCCGAACGACGTCTCGCTCGGCGCGGGCTACGGCGCGATCGGCCTCTGCTCCGGTGGCTCGTTCCCGAGCGGGCACGGCACCACGGTCTACGAAGCGGGCTTCACCCTGGCCACGCTGCTTCCCGAGTTGGCGCCGGAGATTCTCGCGCGGACCTCTGAGGTGGGAAACAGCCGGATGGTGCTCGGCGTGCACTACCCGACCGACATCATGGGCGGCCGGATGGCTGGCGAAGCGGCCCTGGCTGCTCGCTGGTCGGACACGAAGTACCGCACCGAGGTGCTGGTGCCGGCCCGCACCGAGCTCGTCAACTTCCTGAAGAAGGGCTGCGCGAAGACCCTGGCGAAGTGCATCGCCGGTCAGAAGGCCTACACGTCGAACCCCTACGGCGGCAAGAAGATGCCCAGCGGGACGGCGCAGGTCGTCACCGGCCGCAAGTCGGCCGTCAAGGTCTACCGCGAACTGATGACCTACGGGTACCCGCGGACCGGGAAGAAGTTGGCCGCCTCGGTGCCGGCCGGTGCCGCAAACTTGCTCTTGACCACCTTCCCGACCCTGACCACGGCACAGCGCACGAGCGTGCTGGCCCAGACTCAGGCCGCCTCGGGCTACCCACTGGACCGGACTGGGACGAAGGGTAAGTCGTGGCAGCGGCTCAACCTCGCCGCCGCGATGAGCGCGACCGTCAAGCACCTCGCCAAGGGCAAGGTGAAGGTCGTCTCGACCGGCGGCAAGGCGAAGGTGCTGTAGGGCTCAGCAAGAAGCACGACCTGTCAGACGAGCGCGGGGCGGGTTCATCCCGCCCCGCGGTTCATTGTTCAGCCATCGCCGGTGAACCGCCCCGGATGCTAGAGGGATGCATGAAGCAGATATGGTCCACCGGCCGAAACTTGCCGCCTGTTGGGGCTCGCGACAACCACGAGGGCAGTTCCGGCGCAGCCGAATTCGTCGTCGCCGACGCGGCTAGCGAAGGAATCCCGCCGACCCTGGCCCGGGCGTTGTTCTGGTTACCCCTGCTCAGCCTCGCCGGACTCCTGATCGGCGCGGCGATTTACCGCCCGGCGTACGACAGGATGCTGCAAGAGGATTACCCGGTCGAGTGGGGCCAATTCGTCTGTTGCCTTTTCATCTGCGTCGTCGCCTTCATGTCCGTACGGCTGGCGATACGGCAGCGGCGCTGGGCGCTCGCCGGTTTGCTGGTGCTGTTGGGAAGCGGTTGCTTCTTCGTTGCGGGGGAAGAAATTTCCTGGGCACAGAGGGTTCTGGGAATTGCCACCCCGGAGGATTTCCACAGCAACGAGCAGGACGAGATGAACCTGCACAACTTTGCTGGCGGGTTCGATCCGGAGGCTGCGTTCCGTCAGGCCCAGCTGCTGTTCAGCCTGGTCCTGGCCGGGCTCGCGGTGAACGGCCGGGTCCGCGACTTCCGCCCGGACTCGTTCTGGCGGATCGTGTCTCCACCTCTGTGCGCGATGCCGCTGCTCCTGACCATGCTGACCTACCGGTTCTACCGGCTCTTCACACCCCCCGAGGGGAACTTCGCTGTGCGGCTGCAGGAATGGGCCGAGTTCTGCCAGTACTTCGGCATGGTCGTGGCAATCGCCTGCCTCTACTTCGCCTTGCACCAACCGGCCGAGAAGATTGTGGACATCCGGCAGGCGACGGGCAATTACGCCGTCCGCGAC
Organism: Kineosporiaceae bacterium; assembly: GCA_035474375.1. Classification (GTDB taxonomy): domain Bacteria; phylum Actinomycetota; class Actinomycetes; order Actinomycetales; family Kineosporiaceae; genus JANNPJ01. The sequence goes on from DATINJ010000084.1 coordinate 48,516, forward strand.
TGGAGGCGCCTGACAACGCCTGTCGTGGTCATCGGGCTCATCACCCTGGTCTTTGCCGTGATGACCTTCTTCAGCGATGTCCGGGCATACAACTGACCTTCAACCGAACCTTCACGTACCGGGTTTGATGGTCAGCGCGCTTGGCGAGTCCCGTACCCACCACGGAGTCGTCGGGTCCGTGGTGGGTACGGATGCCCGGCGGGCCTCTTCCGAACGAGACTGAACCGCAGGTTCCGTCCCGAGAGGAAGCCAATGACAAGACAAGCAATCTCGAGCGACAGCGCACCGGCCGCGCTCGGACCGTACAGCCAAGCGATCGTTGCCGGTGGATTCGTCTTCTGCTCGGGCACGGCTGGGATCGATCCCACAACCGGAGAAATTCCGTCGGGCATCGAGGCTCAGACCGAGCAGGCGCTGCTCAACCTGAGCGCCGTGCTTTCGGCCGCCGGCGCCTCGATGGCCGACCTGGTGAAGACGACGATCTTCTACGCCGACCCCAGCGACTTCGAGCGGCTCAACACCGTCTACGCCCGGCACATGCCGGACCCGCCGCCGGCCCGCTCCGCCCCGGCCAATGTCCGGTTACCGCACGGGTTGCTCGTCTCGATCGAGGCAATTGCGATCCTGCCGGCCGGCGAGGAGGTCCAAGGTGGGTGAGAGCTTGTGCCTGGTGGCGGCTGCGGACGGGCGCTCGATAGGCGTGGCGCAGTGGGGTGACCCGCGCGGAACACCGGTCCTGTCCTTGCACGGAACTCCTGGTTCCCGGCTCTCGCGTCCTCCCGACGAGCAAGCGCTGCGCCATGCCGGCATCCACCTCATCACCTACGACCGACCCGGATATGGCGCATCCGATCGAGCTCCGGGCCGGCGGGTCGTGGACTGCGTGGGTGACGTCGAGGCCATCATTGAGGCGTTGGGAATCGCGCGGTTTGCGGTATCCGGCCGCTCCGGCGGTGGTCCGCATGCCCTCGCCGTGGCGGCCCGGTTGCCGGATCGGGTTGCGCTGGCCGAGTGCGTGGTGGGGGCGGCTCCCTTTGATGCCTCGGGGCTGGACTGGACGGCGGGTATGGACGCCGAGAACGTCGAGGAGTTCGCTTGGGTCCGGCAAGGGGAGCAGGTTCTGCACCGAGAGCTGGCCCGAGTCGCCGCAGCCGATCTGGAGCGGATGACTGCCGACCCGGCCAAGGTGTTCTCCGACGACTGGCAACTTGCCGACGCAGACCGTCAGGTCCTGGCTCGCTCCGACGTCCAGCGGGTCTGGGTCGAGGCGATGCGGGAGGCACACCGTCCGGGCGTCTGGGGATGGGTCGACGACGACCTCGCCTTCCTCGAACCGTGGGGCTTCGACGTGAACGAGATCCGAGTGCCGGTCACGGTTCGTTACGGCCGGCAGGACGTCCTGGTCCCGGCCGCGCATGGGGCGTGGCTTGCCGATCACGTCCCCGGCGCGGACGTCGTCGTCGATGATCAGGCGGGCCACCTCGTCGGCCCAGAGGTCACGCTCGCGCGAATGGCAGTTCTCGCGGCCGGCGTCGGTCAGACCGAATGAAGCGTTCGGTCCGATAAGCCCACCCATCTGGGTGGCCACGTTCATAGAATGGCGTCATCTGCCATCAAACGTGAGGATCCATGACATTCAATCCAGCTCAACCCAGTGACTCAGCGGACCGTGCCGCTGTCGAATCGGGCGCGGAGAACCACCGCACCGAGAAGCGCGTCGAGCCGCTGGAACTCTTCTTCGACCTGGTTTTCGTGTTCGCAATCACGCAGGTCACCGCGCGGCTGGCCGACCACGCGACCTGGGCCGGACTGGGCTCCGGGCTGCTGATCCTGTCATCGATCTGGTGGGCCTGGGGCGCCTACGCGTGGCTCACGAACGAGGTCGACGGGTCGCGCAATGGGGTTCGGCTGGCCATGTTCGGCGCCATGGCGGGAATGCTCATCGCAGCCCTGGCCATTCCCCGAGCTTTCGAGGACGATGCCGGCATCTTCGCCGGCGCATACCTCGTAGTGCGGGTCCTGCACATCGCGCTGTTCGCGGCCGGGACCGACAACGTGGATGTGCGGACGGCGACCCGAGCCCTCGCGCCGACGGCACTCCTGGCCCCGGTGATCCTGCTGATCGCCGCGCAACTCGACGGCTGGGTGCAGGTGGCGCTCTGGGTCCTCGCCCTGGGGATCGACTACATCGGCGGCGGTTTGCGGGGCATTGAAGGCTGGCGGCTCTCGCCGTCCTATTTCGCCGAGCGCCATGGGCTGATCATCATCATTGCGCTGGGCGAGTCCATTTTCGCCATCGGTGTCGGCGTAGCCGGAGCAGCACTCAACCTCGAGACGATCACAGCTGCCGTCCTGGGGATCGTCATCGTGGCGGTGCTCTGGGGCACGTACTTCGACCGAAGCCCCGGACGGGTCGAAGCCAACCTGCACGCCCTGCACGGTCGTGCCCGGAACACCACAGCCCGGGACGCCTACAGCTTTCTGCATCTGCCAATGGCCGCGGGGATCGTTCTCCTCGCCCTCGGTATCAAGAAGACGATCGAGCACGTCGAGGAGCCGCTCAAGGTCGTTCCGTCCGTTGCGCTGTGCGGCGGCGTGGCGCTCTACTTCCTGGCCCAAATCGCCTACCGACGTCGGTGCCAGGATCCACCCGGACCTCCACGTCTGGTTGCCGCGTTGGCGTGCGCCGCGCTCACGCCCCTCGTCACCGCTGTCCCGGCCCTTGCCGGGCTGGCCGCCCTGGCATCCATCTGCGCGGCACTGCACGTCTACGAGCTGATTCGGCCTCAACCAGCCCTTCCGACTCTTACTAGTCGGGCACCTTGAGGTCTCGGCGAACCACGATCCTGAATTCATCGAGTGAGGCCACAGGGGAGGATTTGGGGTCTCGGTTGACGAGAATCACGTCGAACATGCTCTGGAAGGCCGAGCTTGCCTTTTCAGCAGCTGCCTTTGAGCCGTAGATCTGGACCAGTGCCAAGCTCTCCCAAATAGGATCGAGCAAGCTCTGCTTGTTGGAGAGTGTGTCGGCCGGGTCGACCAGGATGATGCGGTTCCAGGAGTCTCGCCAGGTCTGGATGAACTCGGCATAGGCGTGCCGGCGATGGTCATAGGTCTGCAACTGCTGCTCGTGGTCTCGGGCGTCCTGGTCGCGGACGCGCTCGCGCTCCCACCGCGCGTCCTCACGCCGGGTCGCCGTGCGATTGGTAAACCAGTTGACCAACATCGTGATCAGGCCACCGAGAGCGACGCCAAACAACAGGGTCCATTCCGTCAGATCCATGACGACTATTTACACCATCACCTGGATGCGTTGCACCCCAACAGTGTCAGCCAGGTAGACGGGGCCGAACTGAGTCGCCCGTCGCCCGTC
>DATINJ010000085.1:0-14097 GCA_035474375.1 Kineosporiaceae bacterium
CGCGGACTGACTTGCGGCCGCTCCGGTCGCGTCAGAGGTGCCCCGGCACGCAACCGGGCCGGTAGAACGCGGTCACGGCGACCCCGGGGCTGAATGCCGACCGGTTGCCCACGGCATCGACCACGCGCACGGTGACGACGCTACTGCCCGGATGGAGCAGGTGGAGGAAGCCCCAGGCGCCGCCGGGTTGGCCGGAGTCGAGGAGGGTGCCGATGAACACGCCATCGGCGAAAGCCTCGTATCTGAGCTCGGACTGCGGCGTGACGTTGTCCGTGGATCGGTCGGCGCTGAGAACGAGACTCAGGCACTGGTACGGCAACGCGGTCCCGATGCGCGTGCGCGCCGGTGGGGTGGTGTCTGCGGCCGAGGCGGCGGTCGCCGTCAGCCCGGTGACGAGGAAGGCGGCCGCCGTGGCGGCGGCCGCACGGAAGATTGGAGACATGGAGCCGACTCCGTCCTGCTAGGGGGCGCACCTGAGATGCGGCTTTCTAACGGAAAGCATTGTCTACGCTAGAACCGCTGGGTGCTTTCGCAACCCATCCGCGCCATGACCGAGCACGGGCGCCGACAGATGTCGTTAGTACAGGTCAGCGGCCTGCAGTGCCGCGTTCGCAAATCGCGGAACTGGCGCGCAGCTAGCTATGCGATGGAGGGAACGACTACCACCAGCAGTGCCAGCTCGGTGTGTTTCGGAACCACCTACCCACCACGAGAACCTGCCCCATCCCTAAGCCGGGTTCCTACCTGAGCACACCTGGCAGGTTTATCCACAGGCGGCTCGGAGCTTGAGAAGACCGTCTTAGTCTTTGGGGATGCCGCTCAAAGTAGGGGAGATCATTAAGCTGATAGAAAAGGATGGATGGGTGATCAAGCGGACGACCGGGTCGCACCGGCACTTCTCGCATCCGAGCAAGCCTGGTCTGGTGACGATAGCCGGCCAGCTCAGAGCAACCTTGAAGCCCAAGACAGAAGCGAGCATCCTTAAGGGGGCAGGGCTGAGATGAGCGGAGTAGAGATGAAGGGCTACGTGGTCGTCTTTGAAGGCGACGAGCAGTCAGGGTATTCGGCCTACAGTCCGGACCTCCCCGGCGTCATCGCTGCGGCACAGACGCGACCAGAGACCGAAGCACTGATGCGTGAGGCGATGACCGAGCACATCGCGATGCTGCGCGAACTCGGTGAGGCTGTGCCCGCGCCGACAGCCAACGCAGACGCCACCATTTTGAACATTCCCGCGGCATAAGGCCCACTTGTTCTTGGCAATTGACCGCTGATGCCGAACCATCTGCTCAGAGGTCTACTGAGCGTGGCCGCCACGGCCTTCGCTCCACCCGGCCAGCCATCATCCTTTACGTCGACGAGGACCTGCGCTCGATGGGCCACCTCGCACCTACGCAGCCGGGTGCACTTCTCGCACCTGTAAATCGAGCTGGTCAAGGCCGGTAGCGCTCTGCGTCAGCGTTGAGCGCGGCCGCGATGTCCGAGGGAAAGATGCGGCTGATGGACGACGCGTAGTACGAGCCATCGTCGGGTGACGTCACCGTGCGGCCATCGAGTTTGAGCGGAAAGGCGAAACCCTCGTCCCCGGCGGTGCACTCCGCGTAGACGAAATCGGTCGAGCTCACTTTCCGGAGAAGCCGCACTTCACATTTCGCCGGCCCCTGCAGTGGCTGGCTCAGCAGTTTCCCGCTGGTGTCAGCCGCCAACACGGCGGCAACGCGCGCTTCCTCTTGCCGAACCGTGACGTCACTGCGATCTGGCAGCGAAAACGACGGCTTGCCAAGGGCGCAGGCGCTCAAAAGGCCGCAGAGTAGGAGCACAGACAGACGGCGGGAGGAGATCACGACCGCCAGCCTAGACCAGTTTGTCATGGTCAGCTCTTTGCGGGCGCCGACCCGGACCCGGCCGGCGCAATCCCCTGCCCAGTTGGTAAAGCGTTGCCAGGAAGACTATTTCGCGATCGCGTAACTGTCGCCGTAGACCTTCCACTTGAGCGGCGGGTTCAGATCAAGGTTCCCGACCTTGAGGAAGACCCGCTGGGCGGTGTCCACCCGGCCGGTGTCGCTGTGCGCCTCTTCGGTCTTCATCGCGGCCTTGCGGGCATCCAGGAAGGCGTTCAGATACTTCACCTCATCACCGCCCTGGGCAGGGGTTTTCGCCTTCCTCATCGCGGTCGTACGGATTCCGCCGAAGCTGACCGAGTCGGTGCCGGGGCCGTGCATGACCATGGCGTCGTAGTAAGCGAATTGGCCGAGCGCTCGCAGCCCGTCCGACTTGGCCTGCTGCACCGCCGGGTCGAAGTACACCCGATCGCGCTCGTGCTCCTGAGCATCCTGGAAGACGGTGTCTTTCGCCGCCTTCTTCCAAGCCGTGGTGAAAGCGGATCCGAGCCCCGCGTGCGAATCCGTGCCATCCACCTTACGCAGCGCAGGCAGGAACTTGGCCAGCACGTTGCCCGACTTCTTGGTGGTGTAGTACTCGACCAGCGCCAGCATGTCCGAGGTCCCGGAACAGAAGCCGATGATGCCGCCGGTGTAGCCGCGACCGTCTCCGATGTCCTCGATGTAGCCGAACTGCGCTCGCCAGTCCAGCGACGAGTTCTCGGCGCTGGACACCAGTTGCATGGCGATGTCCTTCTTGTGCGCATCGGTGAGGTCAACCACAGCCCTGGCCGCTGGCCGTACCTCGGCTTGGTTCGAGCCCAGAACCTTTAGCCCGCGAGCGGTTTCGTCAGATTTCGAGACGGTCGCTGAGGCAGCTCCGAACGATCCGGAGACCAGCAGACCAGTGCCGAGTGCACCTGCGACCAGCACACCGGCAACGGTGCCGACCAAAGGACGCGTATGCCACATGATTCCTCCGTCAGATCTGCGGGCACCTCACCTGACCAGGGTCGACCCAAGGAGTCAATAGTAACCATTGGTACTTAATAAAATCGGGGAGGTTTACCCGCAGGCGGCCTTCTCGAAATCGGCCACGGCGATCAGCTGGTCGGTCTCAATAGCGCCACCGTCCTTGCCCTCGCGGTACTGCTGATACCTGACGGTTCCCGGCGAGAGCCCTTCAAGGTCCTCGACGGTGAACGCAGCGCCGCTGGTGGCTCCCTTGTTGTCAGCGGTACTGCCCCACGCCTCGTACTTCACCTGGGGCAGGAGCGGACGCGGCGGGCGTTTCTGCACCCATCCCGAGGGTGGCGCGGCCACCGGCAACAGGGTCAGACCAGGGCCGATCGGTTGCGCCGACTCCCACGCACCGGCGCTTCGGTAAGCCTTGCCGTCCGTTCCGGTGTCCAGAATGCCGCCGGCATCGATGTGATCACGGCACACCGCCAACACAATCACCGCAGACCCATTCTCATCGACGGTGATCCCGGTGACACCCAGGTCGCTCGGTGAACACCCGCTGAGCGAGAGCGCGAGAACCCCGGCCACGACCAGTGCTCGGACACGGCGTGAGCAGGTGAGAGGCATCTAGGAAGTATGGACGCGCGGAACCAGCTTGTGATCTTTGGTCGGGTAACGATCCCGGCCTTCCGCTGATTCTGCTCGCCGCAGGACTCGGCCGAACCTCCCAACAGGGACCAGGCTGCGCCCCATGGCGACTTCGGCCGAGTCCTGCGGCGACCGGCCTGACGCACCCTTGCCTTCGTTCGGCAACAAGGCCAGCTTGATCACGGTGAACCCTGCGGGAGAGTGATCCCGCAGGGTTCTGCGCACCGAAAATCGGTTGTGCAGAGACCTGACCTACCGGATCGTGGATGGATGCGGGTGACCCTGGACCGACTGCCTGATCACGAATGGGCCCACGTACTGATCGAGCGTGACGATCACGTCGTCTACCGGATGCATGCCGGCCCAGTGACCGACGACCTGCCGCACGACCTCGTGCACTACGCGGTCGAGGACGCGCTCGGCATGGCCGACGGCATCTGGGGGGCAATCGCCGGCGGAGTGGTCTTCCGGAGCATGACTCACATTTCTGGACGTCGGCCGCCGCATGCTGCCGAGCGCTCGGCCGCGCTGATCCGGCAGTACCGAGACCAGATCCAGCGCGCCGAACTGATCGGTGGATTCGTCGAATCGGCGGCCCACCAACCGGACGCCGATCTCGCCCGGCTGGCAGCCCAATCTTTCAAGGGTCGCACCTCGGAGATGCCGAACCTCGAGGCACTCGCTGGAGCCGTGACGGCGGTACGGCGAGCGGAAAGCGAGTGGAGACAGCTGCCGATCGGCGGGCAGCGGGTGCTGGAATGGCCGGCCCACCGCCGGATCGCCTTGGCAGCCGGGCCCCGCGCCCGGGAGAAGGCCATCGCCCGCAGACGGCGATGATCGGCGCGTCCAGATCACATCCGCTGTGCTTCAGGAGGAGTGGAGGCCCCCGGTGGCGCCCTAGGCCGCCTCGCTGAACGGCTCAGCTCCGAATCCGGACGCGACACCGACTTGCCGCATCGCCGCGAGGATGGACGTCGCTTCGCTCTCCAGGTCAGCCTCGAACCGTGATCCCGCTATCGCCGGCACCGACTCCAGCTCAACCGTCGACTCAGGCCTTGCCGCTGGTTCGATCCCATTGGCGGTACTGACGTAGATCCCCACCACCAAGGCCAGTGCGCCGATCGCCTGGCCGACGCCGATTGCCTCACCGAACACGGTGGCGCCGAGGAACGCGGCTACGAGTGTCTCCAGGTTGAGGAAGACGCCGGCGACCTGCGGCGCGACACCGGTCTGCCCGAGCGCGAAAAGAGTGTACGGAACGACAGTTCCAACGGTTGCCAGGGCTATCGCGGCCAGCAGTGCAGGCGTTGACCAGCCGGTCGGGCCCGGCGCCGGGATGCCTTCGGCGACAAGGGCAACCGGGACGACGATCGCCGCGGACGCGAGGAACTGAGCGGCGCTGACCGCGATCACGTCCTGCCCGGGCAACATCCGGGCCTGGACAATCGTGAATCCCGAGCCGACCACCACCGAGGCGAAAACCAGCGCGTCACCGATCAGCGACGCATCGCCACCACCGGACCCGGCGACCATCGCGATCCCGGCGAGCGACAGACCAAAACCCGCCCAGGCCATGGCTCGCACCCGCGCCCGATCGAAGATCACGGCCATCACCGCCACCAGCATCGGCACAGCGCCGATCAAGAGCGCGGCGTGCGTGACGCTCGTCCTGGTCAGACCGATGTTCTGGACGACGATGCACGCTCCGTACCCGAGCGCTCCGGCGAACACCAAGGCCGGTCGCACGTCCCGCAGCCGCGGTCGAAGGACCGCGACCAAGATCAAGCCGGCGACCGCGAACCGGAACACGGTGAGCCAGGCCGGACCGAGGCCGGTCAGCGCCGCCTTCGTCAACGGGACGCTCGTCCCCCACAGGAGGCCTGCGGCGGCGAGCGCAATCAGCGCCTGGTTACGTGTCGTCGTTCTCATAGGTGAATAGTGCATGTGTACGTTCACATGGATAGCTGGTTGGCCAATCAACCAACTAATATTTGGCACTATGGCACTTGAACTTGATGAAATTGACGTAGCGCTGCTCACCCAGCTGCAACAGGACGCCGATCGGACGAATTTGGAGCTGGCGGCCCTGGTCGGCTTGTCACCGGCCGCGACCCTGCACCGGGTTCGACGGCTGAAGGAGACCGGGGCGATCCGTCTGATCACCGCCCATGTCGACGCCGAACTGCTCGGCTTCCCGCTGAACGTCTTCGTTGCCGTGACGACCACGGGAGCTCGGGCTACGCACCGGTTCGAGCAGACAGTGCGCGAACTACCCCAGATCGTCGTCGCCGACGTCGTCGCCGGGGAGATGGACTATTGGCTCACGGTGGTCGCCCGGGACATCACCGACCTGGAGCACGTCCTGACCAAGCTGGCGACCCACGGCGGCCAGCGGGTGATCACCTATCTCCGCCTGAAGCAGCTCAAAGCCCCTTCTCCGCTCCCGGTTCGGGCCGGTCCGGTGGCCCGGCCTCGGGTGCCGCGGCGCCGTTCCTAGCGGTCGAACTCCGCCATCGCACCATCCCTTGAACATCCCGTGGGATGGTGTCAGGATGGTGCGCGCTGGCTGGTGCAGAACAGCGCCACAGAGAATCACCACGGAGATGCCATGGCCGAGGTCGACAAGAGCGAAAAGATCACCATCAACCTCGGTTTGGTCGATCTCGGACAGATCGACCTACTCGTGGCAGAGGGCTTCTACGCCAACCGGACCGACTTCATCCGCACGGCGATCCGTCGTCAGCTGGAGACCAGGGCGGCAGCGGTAGACGCAACCATCGCCCGCCGGACCCTGACCCTCGGCATCCAGCATTTCAGCCGCAGTGATCTGGAGATTCTGCGAGACGCCGGTCAGATGGCGGACCTGCGGGTACTCGGCCTCGCGACCATCGCGGACGACGTCACACCCGAGCTCGCGCTGGCCACGATCGCCTCGGTAGAGGTGCTCGGTGCCTTTCGCGCGCCGGCGGCGGTGAAGCGAGCCCTAGCTCCGCGGACCACCTGAGCAGATGTCATCAATACGCCGCAATCGCGGGGAGAACACCATGAACCAGGCAGCCAGAGCAGGAATGACCGAGGCACTGCGGCTGACCCAGGCCGGGCGGCTGTCGCAGGCCAGCGCGCTTCTACAGCAAACCCTCGCCGGGGCAGCACCCGATCCCGCAATGCCGGCCAACGCCAGACCGGTCCAGGCCAGACCAGGAATGCCGATCCACGCCAGACAACGACGAGGCATCCCGCAAGCCCTCGCCGGGCTCGCTGGAACCGGAATCCCCAGCGCGACCGGCGGCCTCCCGGTCACCACCAATGACCCGGGTGAGGTCCGCCACCTCAGCCACACCGAACCCGCCGGCTCGCGAACCTATGATCTCTACCAGCCGACCAGCTACCGAGGCCGCCCGGTCCCGCTCGTGGTGATGCTGCATGGCGGCAGTCAGACTGCCGCAGACTTCGCCCTCGGTACCCGAATGAACGAAATCGCCGAGCAGCAAGCCTTTCTGGTCGCTTATCCGGAACAGTCCATCGCCGCCAATCGCGGCCGCTACTGGAATTGGTTCCAACCCGGAGACCAAATCCGTGGCGTTGGCGAGCCGTCGATCATTGCCGGGATCACCCGTCAGATCATGACCGCACACGCGGTCGACCCGGGCCGGGTGTACGTTGCCGGGCTGTCCGCCGGCGGTGCGATGGCCGCGGTGATGGCGGCGACCTACCCAGACCTGTACCGCGCGGTCGGGGTACAGAGCGGGCTTGCCTACGGCTCTGCACACGATGTCCCTTCTGCCTTCGCCGCGATGCAGTCCGGCGGGTCCCCCGGCCGCACCAGCACGGTTCCGCTGATCGTCTTCCACGGTGACCGAGACAGCACCGTCGCTCCGGTGAACGCCGACCGGCTCATTGCAGCCCGCACCAGCCAGGGAGCGCACAGCCGCACACGCCAGGTAACGACGTCGGGCACCGAGAACGGTCGGCGCTTCACTCGCCGAACCCATCACGATCGGCAGGGCATCCTCATTGCCGAGCAATGGACCGTGCACGGCGGCGCACATGCCTGGTCCGGTGGCAATCCGGCCGGCTCCTACGCCGACCCGCAGGGTCCGAGCGCTTCCCGGGAGATGCTGCGCTTCTTCCTGGAAACGACGGCAAGTACGATCGATTAACCCGAGGCAAGGGCGTTCGACTGAGCTGCCACGTCGCCGAGGAGCATGGAGATATGGGCATGAGCGATCAGCAACCGTCTTTCGGCCAGCGCATCTATCGAGCCCTGTTCAAGGTCTTCGGCCCGGCGGACGTCGGCCCGGCCGGGCCGCCGACGGCGACCAATCCAGACGATGCCACCGTGCCCACCGGTTATCACCTGGAGACGATCACTGACGGCAGCGGAATCCGCCGCCGGATCGCCGTCCAAAATTCGCCGAATCAGAGCAAGGTCGCAGAACCCGCCCGATCAGAGCAGGACGACCACAACCCGCCCAGCTGACCACCAGTCGGGCGGTCACTCCCAAGGAGTTGCCCATGTGCCGCAACATCCGCACGCTCGCCAACTTTGCGCCGCCCGCCACGACGGACGAGATCCAGGCCGCTGCCTTGCAGTACGTCCGCAAGGTGGCCGGGACGACGCACCCGTCCAAGGCCAACGAAGAAGCCTTCGCCCGGGCGGTCCAGGAGATCACGGCGGTGACCGATCGACTGCTCGCCGAACTGGTGATCGCCGCCCCACCACGAGATCGCGAGGTAGAAGCGGCCAAGGCGAAAGCCCGGTCCGCCCTGCGCTACGGCACCAGCTGACCACGCGGCAAATCGATAAATCCCTTACCCGCCAGGCCGCGAATGATTACACTGTTACACATGGACGAAACGGGGAGCCATCCGACGCTGTACGAATGGGCCGGTGGCGCGGAGGCCTTCCACCGGTTGATCAACGCCTTCTACGACCGGGTGGAAAAAGACGAGCTACTGTCACCGCTCTTTCCAGGTGGAGTCAGCCAAGAGCACCGCACGCACGTCATCGCCTGGTGGAGCGAGGTGTTCGGCGGCCCGGCCGAGTACACCGAAAATCTTGGCGGCTACCACCGCATGGTGACGAAGCACCGGAATCTCGATATTCACCCGGACCAGCGTTTCCGGTTCGCCTCGCTGATGAGTCTCGCGGCGGACGACGCCGGTCTGCCCGCCGATCCGGAGTTCCGGGCGGCGTTCGTCGGCTATCTGGAATGGGGAACCAGACTGGCCATGTCCAACTCGGCGCCGGGCGCGGACGTCGTCCAGCAAGCTCCGGTACCGAGGTGGGGTTGGGGTGTCGCGCCGCCGTACATCCCCGGCGGCTGACGGCCGCGAACACCACCAGAACACCCTAGTAATGCATCCAACATCAGCCCCAACGTGCACTGCCTGGGTACAGCGACGTACCGTCAAGCGGTGAGCGACCCGATCTCGGGAGACCCGAGTCCAGTGAGTCCCGTCCCTTCCGCGGCGAACGCCGTCACCACGACCGTCCCCAACTGGCCCGCACAACTACCGGCCACCGTCGGCGCCCTGCGCGCCTCCGGCCATGTTCAGCTCAGCGTCAAGGCCGAGATCCGGGCCAACCTGCTGGAACTGATGCGGGCGGGTAAACCCCGCTTCCCCGGCATCGTCGGTTTCGACGAGTCCGTCCTGCCCGATCTCGAGCGAGCCCTGCTGGCCGGCCACGACCTGGTCATGCTGGGCGAACGCGGCCAGGGCAAGACCCGGCTGATCCGAACCATCGTCGGGCTGCTGGACGAGTGGACGCCGGTGATCGACGGAGCCGAACTGAACGAGCACCCGTACGACCCGATCACACCGGCCTCCCGACGCCGGGCCGCTGAGTTCGGTGACGACCTGCCGGTCGCCTGGGTCCATCGGGACGAGCGGTACGCCGAGAAGCTGGCCACGCCGGACACCAGCGTGGGCGACCTGATTGGCGATGTCGACCCGATGAAGGTGGCCGAGGGCCGCACTCTCGGCGATCCGGAAACCATTCACTTCGGCCTGGTGCCACGCATGCACCGCGGGATCATCGCCGTCAACGAATTGCCCGACCTGGCCGAGCGGATCCAGGTGGCGCTGCTGAACGTGCTGGAGGAGCGCGACGTCCAGGTTCGTGGATACGTACTTCGGCTGCCGCTCGACGTCTTCCTGGTGGCCAGTGCCAACCCGGAGGACTACACCAACCGGGGCCGGATCATCACCCCGCTGAAGGACCGGTTCGGCGCTGAGATCCGCACCCACTACCCGGCTGACCTGGACCTGGAGATCGAACTGGTGCAGCAGGAGGCGGACTTGGTGGCCGCCGTCCCGGAGCACCTGCTGGAGGTGCTGGCCCGATTCACCCGCGCGGTCCGCGAGTCCTCGGCAGTGGATCAGCGCTCCGGGGTTTCCGCCCGGTTCTCGATTGCGGCCGCCGAGACGGTGGCTGCGGCGGCACTGCGCCGCTTCACGCTCAGCGGCGAGGACGGCCCGTCGGCGGTCGCCCGGGTCGGGGACACCGAGGTGATCACCGGCACGCTGCGCGGCAAGGTGGAGTTCGAGGCGGATGGCGAGGGTCGCGAGATCGAGTTGCTCGACCACCTGCTGCGCCGCTCGGTGGCGGAAACCTGGCGGTCCCGGCTCGGCGGCGTCGACCTCGGCGGCTTCGTCCGGATGGTCGAGGAGGGCCAGGGAGTCTCGACCGGCGACACCGTCGCTTCGCGGGACCTGCTGGCCCAACTCGGAACTGTCGCCGGGTTGTCGACCGTGCTGGAGCGGCTCGGGTTCGATGATGTGCCGAGCCAGGCCGAGGCCGCGTCGGCAGTCGAATTCGCGCTGGAGGGCCTGCACCTGACCCGACGCCTGGCCAAGGACGTGATGGACGACGGCCGCACCATCTATGGCGGCGGCAACGCCTGAACCACTACGTTCTGCGCATGTTCCCAGCCGATCACCGCGCCGCTACGGTGCGCCGTTCAGCACGCCGATTCATCCGCGCTCTCGCCGTTTCCGGAGTTCTGGGCATCGCCTGCGCCGGGGCGGCATCGGCAGAGCCTGGGGGCTTCGTCGTGGTGGTCGGCGTGCCCGACACGGTTCCCGGTACCAGGATCGCCTCGGGCGGATGGCTCGACGTGCAGCCGCAGGGCCGCATCCGCCAGGTGCTGTCCGAGGACCAGTTCGGCATCCCCGGAGCCGACGCCAGCGGGGATCCCCGGTTCGGCGCGGTGATTGCGCTGCGCGACCTGAACGGCGACGGCTACAGCGACCTGGTGGTCGGTGCCCCCGGCAAGCCCGGACCGGACGGGCGCGAGGCGGTCGGCCGGGTGGATCTGTTCTTCGCTACCAAGACCGGGCTCAGCTCGACCGGGGCGATCGCCCTCCAGCAACCACAATTGACGGCCGGCGACCGCTTCGGCTCCGCGATCGCGCTCAGCGCCCGCAGCGACAACAGCGGCATCCTGGATCTGTGGGTCGGCGCACCCAATCACGAGGTGGCCGCAAAGCGCCAAGCCGGCGCCATCTTCCGGTACGCGATCAGCCCGACCGGTTCCCCGGAGCTGGTGGGGATGATCAGCCAGGCCGGCTCGATGGTGCCGGACACTCCCGAGGCCGGGGACCATTTCGGCGCCGTGATGGCCGATGCTTCCGACAACCGGATCGTGGTGGGAGTGCCGGATGAGGACATCGGTAACCACAAGGACGCCGGAATGGTCGAACTGCTACGCACCGACCAGATCAGCAACGCGCTGATCAAAGGCGATGCGGTGAGCCAGAACAGCAAGGGGGTGGCCGGAACGCCTGCGGCCGGTGATCACTTCGGGGCCGCCCTGACCGTGGGCGCCCACGCCGTCGGGATCCCCGGTGAGGACGTCGGAAACCTCAAGGACGCAGGATCCGTGCAGACTTTCGGCCCGGGGACCGCGAACTGCCAGAGCTGGCTTCGGCTTTGCCCGTCAAAGGCCTTCACCCAGAACAGCCCTCGCATTCCAGGCAAAGCCGAAGCCGGTGACCGGTTCGGCGCGGCGCTGAGCGAGGGCATCTACCGCCGGGAGTCCTACCGCTGCTCGATCTACCCCTCGGTGGCGATCGGCTCCCCGGGCGAGGACCTCGGCAAGGCCAAGAACGCGGGCTCGGTGACCACGTTCATGCTTCCGGCCTTTGCCACTACCGACGACATGCGCGGATGCCCACCGCTCATGTTCACCCAGGGCCATGGGCTGCAAGGGACGGCCGAGACCGGGGATCACGTCGGGGCCGCGCTGGGCACAGCCCTTGGCAAGCAGTCCGACGACAGCAATCAGCGGGACCGGATCCTGGTCGGCGTCCCAGGTGAAGACGTCGGCACGATCAAGGACGCCGGACGGGTGATGCTGGGCGTCGGGCCGAGCTCGTCGAATCACGCCGCACTGGGTGGCGACGTCGCTGGTCAGCGATACGGCTCGGTGCTGGCCTCGAATCAGGCGATCATCCTGAACATCTGAGCGCTGAGCCGGTCGGCTGAACCACGCTCGTCCGAACGCTCGCTGGGCCCGGTTCAACGCGTCCAACTCGCGATTCCGGGTCCGGCGGCTGTCGGCCGTAGTACGGTCCGGAGCATGTGGCAGCTTCAGCTCGGCACGGGCCGGACACCGGGCTCGCACGGGTCACCTCGACGGTCCGTCCTGGCCGTGGGCCTCGCGGTGACCACGCTCGTCATGCTGAGCGCCGGCACCGCGGCCGCCGACGAGCAGGACTACACGCTCACGGTCGGGGTTCCTCGGATCCACCAGGGCGAGCAATCCTGGGCCGGGCTGGTCGACAACCGCGGGCGACTGGGCGAGGACCAGCTCCTGAACGAGGAACTGATCGACGGGATCGAACCCGGCCAGATGAACTACGCCCGGTTTGGCAAGTCACTGCTGGTCGCCGACCTGGACAACGACGGGTACGACGACCTGGTGGTCGGCGCCCCCGGGTATCCGAGCCGGACCGAGGTAGACGTGCCCGGCCGGGTGGATCTGCTGTACGGCAGCGCCACCGGCATCACCGGAGCGCGCGCCGTGAGTCTGGAGACTCCGGCGCTCCCGGGAGACGAGTTCGGCGCGGCGCTGGCCCTCAGCTCCCACATCGATGGCGACGGCCAGGACATCTATCTCTGGGTCGGCGCCCCCGGCCACGATGTCGGTGCCGCCGTCGATGCGGGGGCCGTGTTCCGGTACGGCTTCTCCATCGGCGGGACGGCGGAGTACCGGGAGACCACCACCCAGGACAGTCCGCTGGTCCCGGGTACCGCGGAGACCGGCGACCGGTTCGGCGCCGTGCTTGCCGGGCACACCACCAACGGGATCGTGGTGGGCGTACCGAACGAGGATCTCGGCACCCTGAAGGACGCCGGAACAGTGCAACGACTGCGCACCGACTATCTCGGCTACTGGCTGATCGAGGCCACCGACTGGAACCAGGACACCCCTGGCGTACCCGGCGTCGCCGAGGCCGGTGACCGTTTCGGCGCGTCCCTGGCCTGGGGCGGTTCCGTCGTCGGCGTGCCCGGGGAGGACGTCGGCGGGATCAGCAATGCCGGGCTGGTGCAGACTTTCGGCTTCTCCAGCGCGATCCCGGACTCGCTCGTGCCGTCGGTGGCCTACACCCAGAACAGCAAGGGTGTACCTGGCGTCGCGGAGGCCGGTGACCGATTCGGTGCTGCGGTGAGCGGCGGAATCTTCCAGTGCCCCGAGACGATCTCGGCGGCAGTCGGCGCGCCCGGTGAGAACGTCGGCCGGATCAAGAACGCCGGTTCGGTGACGCTGATCCTCGAGCCCGCGCTCTCCGGGCTCAAACTGTCGGAGTGCCCGGCGAAGGTGTACACCCAGGGCAATCGGTTGCCCGGGACGGCGGAGGCCGACGATCAGGTCGGCGCCGCGCTGGGAGTGCGACCGGGTGATCCGGAACTCGAAGAGGACATGACGGATGCCCTGTTGATCGGGATTCCCCGCGAGGACGTCGGCAAGGTTCATGACGCCGGCCGAGTGGTCATCGGAACTGGTTACCGGCCAAAGGGTTTCGGCCATCAAGGCGGCTCGCTGCCCGGCCTGCGGTTCGGTTCGGTCTTTCCCTCCTGACCTCCAACCGTTCGACGGGTCTCGACCCGTTCGACCGGTCTCGACCCCCGTTCGGCCGATCTCGACCCGTTCGACCGGCCAACCCAGGCTGACCTGCTGGTATCCCGAAAGTTACCGACCGGGTCGCAGTACGGTCGGAACATGCTCCTCGCTCTGCAACGACGCAGGCCCACCGGTAGTGACTGGAACGCCCTCAGTCGCACGCTGATCGCCAGCGCGGTAGCGCCGGCCCTGGTGCTGATCCCACCGCACAGACCGAGCACAGCGGATGCAGCAGCCAGCGTGACCGCGCGGGCGACACCGGGTCGGGACCTCTACCACCCGATCGCGGTCGGCATCCCGGACCGGGGTTTTGGGGTCGTCGATTACCTCACCCCCAGCAGTTCGGAAATGCTGATGGAGGGCGAGTCCAAGGGGCCGGTCCGGTTCGGGGCCGCGGTGGCCGTCGTCAACCTCGACCAACTGGGCGGGTTCGATCTGGTCATCGGTGCCCCCGGGGATACCGCCGGAACCCTTGC
>DATINJ010000086.1:0-2991 GCA_035474375.1 Kineosporiaceae bacterium
CGGTCGTCTGCTGTCGCGATCTTTCCCCTTTCGACCCGCGATCATGCACTTGGGAGGCGCGTCAGCGCCGGCGTGCCCTCGCCTGAAGAGCAAGCGTGCATGATCACGGCGGTTGGAGCGAAACACACAGGGAGACTCATGAGGACGTGGCCGACGACGCTCGCGGGTCGAGTGGGTCAAGTCCTGCTCGGCCTGGTGATGGCCTCGGTCGGGATCTGGCTCAGCATCCGCGCCAATCTCGGGGTCGCCAGTTGGGAGGTCCTCCACATCGCGCTGGCCCAGCGCCTGGGAGTCGGCGTCGGCACTGCCTCGATCGCGGTCGGCTGCCTGCTGGTCGCCGTGGTGGCGGCTCTCGGCGTCGGCCCAGGCATCGGCACGATCCTCAACGTGCTGGTGATCGGGGTGTGCCTCAATCTCTTGCTGGCACTTCCGATGCTCACTTCGGTGCGCACCCAGGGCGTGCCCGAGCGGTTGGGAATACTGCTGCTGGGCATCATGGTCTTCGCGATCGGGTGCGCGGTGTATGTGGGTGCGCATCTGGGTTCCGGACCGCGTGACGGCCTGATGCTCGCCCTGCACCTCCGGCTTCGGCTCGGCATCGGTGGAGCTCGTTTTCTCTCCGAGGGGATCGGACTCGGGATCGGTTGGTCGCTCGGAGGGCCGGCCGGAATCGGCACGTTGCTCTTCGTGGTGGCGGTCGGTCCAGCGGTGGCATTGGCGTTCAGGGTTCTCCGGCTCCGTCCGCTCGCCGAGACCTGAGCCACCGCCTGGCGGACCGCTGTGCGCCGGCCGACAAGTCGCTGTGCACCCAGCGTCAAGCCACCACCGATGCCAAGGCGCAGTGTTGGGGTCTGCTCGCAAGGTAGCGGCAAAGGAGACCTCGTGATGCCTGCCAAGACCGTCTCCGTGATCTCCTCTGTGACCACCCAGAACATTGCGCCCGCGGAACGCATCGAGTTCTGGGAGGAGTACAACCGTCAGGTTCTGGTCGGCCTGACCTGCCGGTCGTACTCGGACCAGGGCCTGCTCGCCACCGAGACCAACGTCAGCCTGCACGACGTCCTCCTCGCAGACATCGCCGGCAACGCGCACGTGATCGAGCGAACACCCAAGATGGCCAGATCCGCTCCCAAGGATTCCGTGTTCGCCAGCCTGCTGATCGACGGGGATGCGGTGTTCCTGCAGGAAAATGGCTGCTTGCCAGTCACTGCCGGGAATCTGGTGGTTTACGAGACGCGACAACCGTACCTTTTCGGCTTCTCCTCCGGGATGCGGCAAATCCTGGTCGATATCCCACGGACGGTGTTCACCCAGGCGTGCCTGCCGGACGGTGTTCCGGCGCCGATGTTGTTCGGCCGGGACAACGCTCGGGAGGGAGCGCTCCTGTCCAGCCTGCGCACGCTGCTCGGTGATCTGGTCACGATGCGCGGTGGCGAGCGCGGCCCTCAGGAAGCCCAGTACGCGGTGCTCGAGCTGATCCGGCAACTCACCGTCGAGCGGTGCGGCGGCCCCACCTCCGCGACCACCCATCTCGTCGTCGCCAAGGAACACATCGAGAAGCACCTGCACGACCCCCGACTCGACGCCGACCAGGTCGCCGGCGTCCTCGGGATCTCCGGACGGCAGCTCACCCGGGTGTTCCAAACCGTCGGGACCACGCCGAGCCGCTACATCCTCGAGCAGCGACTGCAGCGGGCGAACGCCGAACTCCGCGCGCCACAGGCCACGCAGACGAGGATCGCCGACGTCGCCTACCGCTGGGGATTCTCCAGCCAGGCCCATTTCACCCGGACCTTCCACAAGCGCTTCGGTCACACGCCCGGCGAGGCCCGTGCAGAGCGCGGTGGATCGGATCGGCTACCGCCTGAGCCGAATGGCGGTCAGGCGCACAGATAGCCCCCGTCCACCGGAAGGATCGCCCCGCAGATGTATGACGCGGCCGGCGAGCAAAGAAAAGCGACCACCGCTGCGATCTCGGCGGAAGTGCCGAACCGTGCCAGCGGGACGCGCGCCAGCACCTCCACCGCCGCCTTCGGATCATTCAGCAAGCCGCGCGCGAGCGGTGTGTCCACGAACCCGGGCGCAACCGCGTTCACCCGGATACCTTCCGGGGCGTATTCCGCGGCCAGCGAGCGAGTCAGCTGAGAGACACCGCCCTTGCTCGCGCTGTAGGCCGGGCGATCCTTGCTGCCGAAGAAGGCGAACATGGAGGAGACGTTCACGACGCTGCCACCCGATTTCGCGAGACTCGACCGCGCCGCCTCACAGGCCACCATGGTGGCGGTCAGATTGATCCCGAGCACCCGCTGCCACCGGTCAATGTCGTACTCCTCGCGGTCATGGCTGACGCCCGCACAGTTGACCAGGAAGTTGATCTGCGGTTCGGCCGAGACCAGCCGCGCCAGGCCTTCCTGATCGAGCACATCGTGCTCGATAACCCGGACGCGCGGGTGATCCGGCAACTCCGCCGCTTCGCGCGGAGCAAGCCCCAGAGCCGCGACGTCAGCGCCGAGTTCGGCGAGCAGAAGCGCCGTCGCCGCACCGATCCCCGACGTCCCACCGGTGACGAAAGCCATTCTCCCGCTGAATACATCACCGCTGAATCCGATCGCTGAGGCAAGATCGGTCATGGGCTTACGCTCCCTTTGCTTGGTCGAACAAGGATCTTGATTTGGTCCCCACCCCGGGCCAGGACGTCGAACCCCTCGCGCACGACGTCCCCCAGGGCGATAGTCGAGGTGACGATTGTCGTGAGATCCATCCCCTCCTCGACCCACCGGATCAGCTCGGGGTAGACGTCGCGATATCCCACACTGGCGATGATCGATTGCTCGTTGTTCACCATCGCGAACGCGTCGATGCCGACCGTCCCTGCCAGTCCGACCAGCACGACCCGGCCGCCCTTCCGGGTCGCCTCCAGGCAGGTGCGCAGCGTGCCCTCGGAACCGACCACTTCGAACGCCACGTCCGCGCCTTCACCACCAGTCGCCT
>DATINJ010000087.1:0-12826 GCA_035474375.1 Kineosporiaceae bacterium
GATCGGGGCCGGCCGGGTCGGCGCGGTGCTCGCCTCCGCGCTGCGGGCGGCCGGCCATGCGGTGGTCGGGGCCAGCGCGGTTTCCCGGGAGAGCCTGGACCGGGTGGACGCGCTGCTCCCGGGCGTCCCGGTGCTGGAGATTCCCACGGTGGTCCAGCGCGCCGAACTGGTGCTGATCACCGTGCCGGACGACGCCCTGCCCGAATTGGTGGCCGGGCTGGCTGCCACCCGCGCCTGGCAACCGGGCCAGTTGGTGGTGCACACCAGTGGCCGGTTCGGCTGGCGGGTACTGGAGCCGGCGGTGGCCGGGGGAGCGATCCCGCTCGCCCTGCACCCGGCGATGACCTTCACCGGCACCAGCCTGGACCTGTCCCGGCTGGTGGAGTGCAGCTTCGGGGTGACCGCCCCGGCCCCGGTGTTGCCGATCGCGCAGGCCCTGGTGGTCGAGATGGGCGCCGAGCCGGTGGTGATCGCCGAGGAGATGCGCGGCCTCTACCACTCCGCCCTGGCGCACGGTTCGAACCACCTGGTCACGCTGGTGGCGCAGGCGTTGGACCTGTTGCGTGCGGCCGGAGTCGAATCGCCCGGCCGGATGCTCGGACCGTTGCTGTCGGCGGCTCTGGACAACGCTCTGCGCGCCGGGGACGGTGCGCTGACCGGTCCGGTAGCTCGCGGCGACGCCGGGACCGTGGCCTCGCACGTGCAGGCGATCGGGCTCGCTGACCAAGCGGCGGGTGGATCGGCGAGCGTCCTGGAGACCTACCGGGCGTTGGCTCGGGCGACGGCCGACCGGGCGCTGGCGTCCGGGCGATTGCGGCCGGACGCGGCCGAGGCACTTCTCGGCGCGTTGCGATCCGACGCAAAGTAGTGACAGATTCGGGAAAATCCTGAATCATTCAGGCATGACTCCAATGCCTCCTGATTTCAAGGAATGGACGGTCGACGACCTGGGCCAGCTCCCCGACGACGGCCTGCAGTACGAGCTGTTGGACGGCATGCTGCACGTCAGCCCGCTGCCGACGAGACAGCATCAGGCGGTGCGCACCGAACTGGGCAAGCTACTGGCTGCGGCCTGCCCACCGGAGCTGGTGGCGCTGTGCACCCCGATGGACTGGCAGCCGGATCCCAGAACGTCGCTGCAGCCGGATGTGATGGTCTTTCCGCGCGAGTACCTGGCCGCGGAGAAATTCGGTGACCCGTTGACGTTGGTGATCGAGGTGTTGGCGCCGTCCACCCGCTATCGAGATCTGATGCTGAAGCGCTCGAAGTACGCGCGCGCCGGAGTGGCCTCGTACTGGGTGGTCGACCCGAACGTGCCTTCGGTATTGGCTGGGGACTTGGTCGAGGGGCACTACCAGGTGGTCGGTGAGGCCGAGGGAGACCAGCTGCTGGAGTTGGCGCTGCCGTTCCCGATGGCTCTGGCTCCCTCGGCGTTGCTCGCCCAGGAGAACCCTCGTTCCAGCCGGATGTGCCGGTGACCCGGAACGGAACATGAATGCGAAGAATGTCACTGAAGCGGCGCTTCCACCGCCGGTCGGTGCTGGCCTGGGAGCTGGTCGCTATCCGGTTCCGGGCACACCGGCGGTGACGAGGAACTGGATCTGAAACGGCATTTCCGGTCGTCCGGAGGCTCGTGGCCCTGCTGACCGGCTACAACTGGTAGCCGATTCATCACCGGAATCCCGGCGGTAGGCGGGCGATTCGAGTTCTGGTCCCTGGTAATGGAGCGTCGGGGGTCGCACGGCAGTAGGGCTAGCGGCAGGTAGGTTACCCAGCATGAGCTCCACCGCCGTGGCCCGTAACCGTGCCGAGCTTGCTACCGCGCGTGCCGGCTTGACCGGCTCCGTCGCCGTCGTGATGACGATGGGTGCGCTTCATGCCGGGCACATCGAACTGGTCCGCCAAGCCCGCAAACGTGCGGACGCCGTGATCGTGACGATTTTCCTGAACCCGTTGCAGTTCGGCCCCGGCGAAGACCTGGCGAACTACCCACGCACGTTCGACGACGACCTGAAGCTGTGCACCGAGGAAGGCGTCGACCTGGTCTTCGCGCCGTCTCCGGACGTGATGTACCCCGACGGTAACCCGGGTATCCGGGTGACTGCCGGCTCGCTCGGGGACCGGCTCGAAGGTGCCTCTCGGCCTGGTCATTTCGACGGCGTCCTGACCGTGGTGGCGAAGCTGTTCCATCTCACCCGGGCTGACCTGGCCTTCTTCGGGCAGAAGGATGCCCAGCAGTTGCTGATGATCCGGCGAATGGTCCGTGACCTTGACTACGGGTGCCAGATCATCGCCGTGCCGACCGTCCGGGAAGCCGACGGGCTGGCGCTGAGCAGCCGAAACATGCACCTGAGCGCGTTCGACCGGGAAGCCGCGCTGGCCCTGTCGCGAGCCCTGATGGCGGGCCAGGCGGTCAGTGCGGAAGGCGCCAGCGCGGTCCGTCGCGCGGCCCGCGACGTGCTGGTCCGCGAGCCGGTAGCCCTGGTGGATTACTTGGTGCTGGTGCACCCGGACACCCTGGAAGACGTCCCGGAATGGTATCGAGGTGAGGCGGTGCTCCTGGTGGCCGCTCGGGTCGGGCGAACCCGGCTGATCGACAACTTGCCCTTGACCGTCGGTGTGGTCTCGGATGCGGCCGACACCCAGGACAACCGGTGAGCGCCGCGCATGACGCCGCCCCCGGCCTGTCCCCGGTGCGCCTGGCCACTCGGCTCGCGGCACCGTCGCCGGGCTGGACCACCCAGGCCGAGGTGATCGTCGTCGGCTCCGGGATCGCCGGGCTGACAGCCGCCCTGCAATTGCGCCGGCGGGTGCCAAAGGTGCTGCTGGTGACGAAGACCGTGCTCGATTCCGGCTCTACCCGGTGGGCGCAGGGCGGCATCGCAGCCGCGCTCGACCCGGAGGACTCACCGGCCGAGCATCTGGCCGACACCCTGGTGGCCGGCGCCGGGCTGTGTGACGAAGCGGCCGTCCGGGCCCTGGTCACCGAGGGCCCGCAACGGGTTCGCGAACTGGTCGCGCTGGGCGCCAACTTCGACCTGGCCCCGAACGGAGAGATCGCCTTGACCCGGGAGGGCGGCCATCACCGGGACCGGATCGCGCATGCCGGTGGCGACGCCACCGGTGCGGAGATCTCTCGCGCGCTGATCGCCGCCCTGGAAGCGGTCCGGGGTGACCCCGGCATCGAAGTCCTTGAGCATGCTCTCGTGCTCGACGTCCTGACCAGCGGTCCCGGGCCGGGCGGTGGTCCGGGGACGGCGTGCGGGGTGACCCTGCACGTGATCGGTGAGGGTTCCCGGGACGGCGTCGGTGCGGCCAGAGGGCGGGCGGTGGTGCTGGCCACCGGCGGGATCGGCCAGGTGTTCCGCTCGTCCACCAACCCCCGGGAGGCCACCGGCGACGGGATGGCGGCCGCGCTGCGGGCCGGTGCCGAGGTCGCCGACCTGGAGTTCGTTCAGTTCCACCCGACCGTGCTGTGGCTGGGGCAGGGCGCCCGCGGGCAACAGCCGTTGATCTCCGAGGCGGTGCGCGGCGAGGGAGCCCTGCTGCTCGACGTCAACGGGGTTCGGTTCATGCCTGCGGTGCACCCGATGGCCGAGTTGGCGCCGCGAGACGTCGTCGCCAAGGCCATCGTCCGGCAGTTGGCGGCGACCGGCTCCGACCATGTCTTCCTGGACGCCCGGCACTTGGGCCGGGAGTTCCTTGCCCGGCGGTTCCCGACCATCGTCGGAGCGCTCGCCGGGCACGGCTTCGACCCGGCCGAAGATCTGATCCCGGTGGCTCCGGCCCAGCACTACCACTCCGGTGGGGTGCTGGTGGATCGCCGAGGCCGGTCCAGCTTGCCTGGGCTGTACGCGGTGGGTGAGTCGTCCTGCACCGGAGTGCACGGAGCTAACCGGCTGGCCAGCAACTCGTTGCTGGAGGGCTTGGTCTTCGCGCACCGGATCGCGGACGACATCGCCGCCCGGATCGGCGAGGGCGCTCTACCGCAACTGGAGCCGATGATCCGACCCGGCCGCGAGGCCCTGCTGCCGGCCACCGCGAGAGTCGCGATCCAGCGGGCAGCCAGCGACGGGCCTGGGGTGATCCGATCCGCTACCGGGCTGGCCGCGGCCGCCGCCTCGCTCGCCTCGCTACCGGCCGCTGCTCACCTGCCCGCGCGCCTGGAGGTCGGCTATGGCACGGCGGAGTGGGAGACCACGAACCTGCATACCGTGGCGTCGGCGCTGACCCAGGTGGCGACGATTCGCGAGGAGACTCGGGGTGGGCACTACCGAGAGGACTTCGCGGAGCAGGACGACGACTTGTGGCGTGGGCGGTTGGTCAGCCGACTCGACGAGGCAGGCAGGCTGAGCACGCGCTTTGCTCCGCTCGGCGACAGCGGCGAGAAGCTTCTGGCTGGACAGGGAATCGAAAAGGTATGACCGCGCATCGGTGGCTCGAGGAGACACGTGTGGCTTGGCAGGACGGCACCCGGGAAGACCTGGTGAAGGCCGGCCTGGACCCGGCATGGGTGCGCAGCCTGGTGTTGCGCGCATTGGACGAGGATCTCGGCGGTCGCCCGCAACGGGCCGGTGGCGGTCCGAACGGCGGTCGGACGGCGGGTCACGACGTCACCTCCGAGGCCACCATCGCCTCGGACGCCGAGGGCGAGGCGCATCTGGTCGCTCGAGCCGACGGCGTGGTCAGCGGCCTGCCACTGATCTCCGTGGTGCTGGCCGAGGTCGCGGCCTGGCTCGATCTGCCCGTGCCGTACGCCGACGTCCTGCGGCGAGACGGTGATCGGGTGCAACGCGGCGACGTGCTCGCGGTACTGCGGGGCCGGACCAGGGTGCTGTTGGTGGCCGAGCGGACCGCGCTGAATCTGCTGTCCCGCGTCTCCGGTATCTCGACCCACACCCGGGCCTGGGCCGATGCTCTGGCCGGCACCGGCGCGCAGGTGCTGGATACCCGCAAGACCACTCCCGGTCTGCGGATGCTGGAGAAGTACGCGGTCCGCTGTGGTGGTGGAACGAACAAGCGGATGGGGCTTTACGACGTCGCGATGGTCAAGGACAACCACAAGATCGCCGCGGGTTCGATCACTGCCGCTTATCGGCTGGTGACCGAGCGGTTCCCGGAGGTGGAGGTCCAGGTAGAGGTGACGACCGCCGAGGAAGCGATCGAGGCGGTTACCGCCGGCGCTCGATTCCTGCTCTGCGACAACATGTCTGCGCAGGTACTCAAGGAAACCGTGCGGCGCGCCAGGGGAGCGGCAGGTTCCCCGGTGGAACTGGAGGCCACCGGTGGGCTGACGCTTTCGGTGGCTCGCGAGTACGCCGAGACCGGGGTGGATTTCCTGTCCGTTGGCGCGCTGACGCACTCGTCCCCGGTCCTCGACGTTGCCCTCGATCTGGCGTGAGCCCTTCGATCTGGCGTGAGCCCTCGATCTGCGTGAGCCCTCGATCTAGCTGGTCTTGAGGAGTTTCTCGTAGCAGGTGCGGAGCGTTTCGGCGATCCGGACCCGTTCTTTCCAGCGCGCGGTTGGATCGGCGCGCCAGCAGGTTTCCTGCTCTCGGGCCTGAGTGATCGCCGACTGCAACGAGTCGACGTCCGGGATGCCGTCGTCGGTCGCGCTGTACGACAACCCCGGTCGCTGCGCCGCCGCATGACTGTTGGCCGGCAGCAGCACCTGGGTCCCGAGATCGAAGCAGGCTTCCGGCCAGATCGAGTGGGAGCCGTGCAACGGCGGCACGAAGGAGGCGTCCAGCGAGAACAGGTGATCCCACAGTTGCGCATCGGTCATCGGTCGGTGCGCCCGGAGGTTGCCGCCGACCTTGGTGACGATCCGCTCGATCTCCCGAATCGTCACCGGGCTGAATCGGGTCGAGTCCGAGTCCAGCAAGTGATCGTGAACGTGGACGTCGAGCCGGGCTTCCGGGACGTCGACCGTCGCATCGGCGAGTGCCTGGACCACCGCCACCGGATCGCCGGGCAGCCGCAGACTGCCCAGATGCGCGCCGAGGACGAAGACCCCGCGGCGTTGTTCGGCTCTACCGCGGCGCATTCGGACGAAGTCCACGACGTGCGGGTGCGGCAGCACCATGGCGTCCACCGACCAGCGCTGGGAGATCTCCTCGCGCGCTGACTCGGTCAGCGTGAGCACTTCGTCCGCCTGCGGAATCAGGGCGTCCAGTTGCGCCGCGTAGGTCGCGTCGTCGATGCCGTTCGGATCGCTCAGATGGTAGGCGGTGACCACGAGCGGCCGGCCGACCGACTTCACCACCGCGACCGCCTCGCTGACCTGCTCGGGGGTGACCCGAGGTGAAACTCCGTGGACGTGCACGACTTGCATCTCGCCGAGTTGTTCCCTCAGCCAGTGGACGTCGAACGAAGCCGGTGGCCGGGGGGCCGAGCCCGGCAGCACCACGGTCGGGCGGTGCACTCCGTCGACACCCTCCGGGTGACCGAGGTGGCGAACATACAGGCCACGCCCGGGGAGAGCGGCGACAGTGATGACGTCGCGGCCCTCCCACTCGGGGGAGGCGCGACGACGACGGCGGGACGGTGACATAGCGGCCTCTCGCACCGGTGGCGGATTATCGCCGCCGGCAAGCGTCTGGCTCGCACCGTTCCTGGACGAGATCGTCACCATTCGCCGATCATCTCCTTGATTTCGATACGCGCCGGGAGTCTGCCGTGGTCTCGGCGACGTTCTCCAGCGTGCCATCTGTGATCGCGTTCCGCGCGCTGAGCGTTGATGCTTGTGGTGTGGTCGCCCTCGGTGCGGCCCACCGATGAAGAGCACCACCGAGGAGAGGGCGTCGTGTCCATTCGCGAGTTCGGGAACGAACTGTTGACCGGGCTGCTGGCTTTCACGGTCGAGTCCGTCCCCGGTGCGGTGGGCGCCGGAATCAGTGTGGCCGCCGACATGACCAGTGGTGACAACGGTTGTCTACCCGGCGCCCCGGACCAGAACTCGGGCGAGACTACGGCGGAGACGGCAGCCCCGCGGTCGGTGGCCGCGGTCGGTGTCGCCACGCAGCTGGATCCAGCCCAGTGGGCGCATGCGACCGGCCCGATCTGGGAGGCGTTCCGCAGTGGCCGGCTGGTGCTTCGCCCCGAAATTGGCGCCGAAGCCTCCGATCGCGGGTCTTTCAACGACATCGGAATCGCCGGGCTGGAAGGGCTTATCCCCGGGCATGCCGACTCGGTGCGGGGTGCGGTCTTCCTGGCCGGCGAGTGGGGTGGTGAGCTGCCAGTCGTGCTGTCCATCTATCTCGACCGGCCGCCGGATTCGACGGTGCTGCGGGACATCGACCGGTACGAACCACTGGTCACGCAGGCCTTGGCGGTGGTCGAGTACTGCGCCGGCGAGGAACAGGTGGCGCAGCAGATGCTTCAGATGACCCAGTACCGCAGGGTGATCGAGCAAGCCAAGGGGTTGGTGATGGGCGCGATCGGCGGAGACTCCAACTCTGCCTTCGCCACCCTGGCCCGGGCCAGTCAGCACTTCAATATCCGGCTCCGGAATCTGGCGGTGGCTTTGGTCGAGCATGTCGGCAAGGGCGACGCCGAGCATCCGGATGATCCGGAGTTGGTGGTCCAGCCGACGAATCCCGAGCGGGAGATCGCTGCCCGGGTCTGGGCGGCGCTGACCATCACACCGGCGATCATGGGCCCGGCCGAATAAAAACTCACTGCTGGGGGGCCTACGCTTGGGATCGTGACCGAACAGCCAGCCGAGCCCCGTCCCGACAGCACCGATCCGGACATCGACGATCTTCCGGAGCAGCTGAAGATCCGTCGGGACAAGCGTGCCCGGCTGTTGGCGAGTGGCCGCGACCCGTACCCGGTCTCGGTCGCCCGCACCGCCACTCTGGCCGAGGTGCGAGCCGCGCACGAAGAACTGGCGACCGGCGAGAGCAGCGGTGTGATCGTTGGCGTGGCCGGCCGGGTCGTGCACATCCGGATCGGCGGCAAGCTCTGCTTCGCCACCCTGCAGGACGGCGATGGCACCCGCTTGCAGGTGATGATCTCGTTGAACGGGGTGGGCGAGGAGTCTCTGGCCGCCTTCAAGGCCGATGTCGACCTCGGTGACCTGATCCTGGTGCACGGCGAGGTGATCTCGTCGCGACGCGGTGAGCTGTCGGTACTGGCCGACGAGTGGTCGATGACCGCCAAGGCCCTGAGGCCGTTGCCGAACCTGCACAAGGAGCTCTCCGAGGAGAGCAGGGTCCGGCAGCGCTATGTCGATCTGATTGTTCGCCCGGCCGCCCGGGAGGTGGTCCGGACCCGGGCCGGGGTGGTGCGTGCGCTGCGCGACTCGTTCCACGCCCGGGAATACCTCGAGGTCGAGACCCCGATGTTGCAGGTGCAACCGGGTGGTGCCACGGCCCGGCCGTTCACCACCCACATGAATGCTTTCGACATCGACCTTTACTTGCGGATCGCGCCGGAACTGTTCCTCAAGCGCGCGGTGGTCGGAGGGATCGATCGGGTCTTCGAGATCAATCGGAACTTCCGCAATGAAGGCGCGGACTCCTCACATTCGCCCGAATTCTCCATGATCGAGGCATATCAGGCGTACGGTGATTACAACCAGATGGCCGTGCTCACCCGTGAGCTGATTCAGGAGGCGGCGCTCGCCGTCCGCGGATCAACAAAGGTGACGCTGGTCGACGGCACCGAGTACGACTTAGGCGGCGAATGGGCGCAGATCACCCTCTATGGGTCGCTCTCCGAGGCGCTCGGGCGGGAAGTGACCCCACAGACCCCGCGGGCCGATCTGGTCGAACTGGCCAAGCAGCACGATGTACCGGTCCTCGCCCGTTATGGTCCCGGCAAGTTGATCGAAGAACTCTTCGAGGTGCTCGTCGTCCCGGGGTTGTACGCGCCGACCTTTGTCCGGGACTTTCCCGAGGAGACCGCCCCGCTGACCCGGGCGCATCGGGAGATTCCGGGATTGGCCGAGAAGTGGGACTTGTATGTACGGTCCTTCGAATTGGCCACCGCCTACTCCGAACTTGTCGATCCAGTAGTGCAACGCGAACGCTTCGTTGCGCAAGCCCGACTGGCGGCCACCGGAGATGACGAGGCGATGGTGGTTGACGAGGACTTCCTCCGCGCGATGGAGCACGGTATGCCGCCGTCCGGTGGTATGGGCATGGGGCTGGACCGGTTGCTGATGGCGATCACCGGGCTCGGTATCCGAGACACTATGTTGTTTCCGCTGGTGAAACCGGAATAGGAGGCTGAGCATGGAATATTTGGCCGCGATCCTGCCCTCGGTGGGCGTGCTCCTACTCTTCGTGCTGGCGATCCGGGCGATGTTTCAAGCCGACCGGCGAGAACGCTTGGCACAGGCGAAATGGGAGCGTCAGGAGCGAGCCGCTGGTGTGGATTCTCCACCCACTGGCCGAACTGACCTACCGAACTAGGGAACTGACTAAAGGGTTCCTGCGTTAGGCCGAACGGGTGACGGAACCGGCGAAAGCCGCCGATCCGGCGCGGGCCTTTAACTCTCATTCCGTGTCGGTCGATGTGAAACTTGACATGACAGAATGTCGGACAGCATCATTTCAAACATTGGTCCTGCTTGCCCGAGCGGACTCCGGTGGCTTACAGGAGAAAATTCATGGCGCAGAAGGTGCAAGTTATTCTCGTCGACGACCTCGACGGTGGTGTTGCTGAGGAGTCGGTGACGTTCTCCCTCGATGGAGTGACGTACGAAATTGATCTTTCCTCGCCGAATGCCGAGGCATTGCGTGAGGCCGTCGCCCCTTGGGTGGAACACGCGCGCCGGGTTGGTGGCCGAGTCAGTCGTGGCCGTGGCCCCGGCCGTCCGCGTGCCGCCGCGGCCAAGGCGGACCTCGGTGAGGTCCGCCAGTGGGCCCGCGAAAACGGTTACCAGGTCAGCGACCGGGGCCGGGTCTCGGCCGAGGTGATGAGCGCGTACGACGCCGCGCACTGAGCCGTCGATCTCGCCACCCCGCCCGGGCTGTTAAGGCCTTGTCGACGGACGTCGATCCGAATCCTCGGATCGGCGTCCGTCGGCTTTTGCCAGGCGGTCTGTAGTTCTCGTCGAGAGCAGGCTGGTGATCGTGACCAGCAGCAGTATTCCGATGATCAGGGCGAGCGATACCAAGGTCGGAATCTGCGGCGTGGCGGGCCAGATTTCATGCGCCCAGTGCAGTACCAGCTTCACCCCGATGACGGCGAGAATGGCGGCCAAGCCGTACCCCAGGTGCACCAGCCGGGAAAGCGCGCCGGCCAGCAGGAAGTACAGCGCGCGCAGACCGAGCAGGGCGAACGCGTTGGTCGCGAAAACCAGGTACGGATCACCGGTGATTCCGTAGACCGCCGGTACCGAATCGACCGCGAACACCACATCCGTACCGAGCACCGCCACGGTAACAACCGCGAGCGGGGTGATCGCCCGGCGACCGTGCTCGAGAACCGTCATCCGGGTGCCGCGGTAGCCGTCGGTGACCGGAAAGAAGCGCGTCAGCAGCCGGACCGAACGCATTCTTGAGGTGTCAACTTCAGACTGCCCGCCGTGCCTCGCATCGCGCAGCACCTTTACCGCGGTGACCAGCAGGATGACGCCGAAGATCAGGAATGTACCGGTGAAGGATTGCAGCGCCGCTGCGCCGAGTGCAATGAACACACCGCGCAGCAGAAGGGCTCCGACGATCCCATAGAGCAGAACTCGTTGTTGTAGTGCGACCGGTACCGCGAAGGCGGTGAGCAGAAGCATGAAAACGAACAGATTGTCCACCGAGAGCGACTTCTCGACTACATATCCGGCGAGGTACTCGGTGCCGCGTGCACTACCGAACCGGGCCCAGATGAATCCGCCGAACCCCAGCGGAATCGAGATGTAAAAGAGTGACCACCAGGCAGCCTCACGGGTTGTCACCTCGTGTGGGCGCCGGGTGAGTAGGAAGTCCACGATCACCAGAGCGATC
The DNA here is from genome assembly GCA_035474375.1 of Kineosporiaceae bacterium. Lineage (GTDB taxonomy): Bacteria > Actinomycetota > Actinomycetes > Actinomycetales > Kineosporiaceae > JANNPJ01. Next base: position 10,950 of record DATINJ010000087.1, read on the forward strand.
ACGAAGCCGATCGTCACAGCCCAGAGCAGGGGAGAACCGACGGAGGGTTGCTCCGCTACGGATTGCGCCGCTACGGGGTGATTCACGACCAGTTGATTCACTACGAGTTGATTCACTACGGGGGAGACCTTCCGACGAAGCACCGAGCCCGGACCCGATCGGGTGGGCTTGCTCGTCGAGGTCTCCTTCGCCCAAGCCGTCGACCTCGTCGATCGGACCTAGACCGCCGCCCGAGGTGCTGCCGATCGAGTGCATCGACAGCCCGTACTGACCGGGTCGGCGTGGTGGGAAGTACTCCCCTCGCCAGGGGCCACAATAGAGGCGAGACCCGTCATTCGCCAGTTCAGGTCGTTCGAACCCCCTTCCGAGGGGGTTGGCTGTCCGCCGTAAGCGAACATCCTGCTCAGCAGCACCAAGCGTGGAACACGCAAGGTTGCAGCTCCGTTGGCCGATGCACGGGTGTCGGAACGGTCTCACTCTGAGATTGCAGGGTGTTTCTTTCCGTAGCCGCAGATAGCATCGATAAGGTCAGTGAGATTGTCGTCTCTCCCCCCTGACCGCACGAGGAGCGCAGATGTTCGAGAGGTTCACCGACCGCGCCCGCCGTGTCGTTGTCCTGGCCCAGGAGGAGGCCAGGATGCTCAACCACAACTACATCGGTACCGAGCACATCCTGCTGGGTCTGATCCACGAGGGTGAGGGAGTCGCAGCCAAGGCGCTCGAGTCCCTCGGTATCTCGCTCGACGCTGTCCGCGAGCAGGTACAAGAGATCATTGGACAAGGGCAGCAGGCCCCCTCCGGCCATATCCCCTTCACTCCCCGGGCCAAGAAGGTCCTTGAGCTCTCGCTTCGCGAGGCTCTGCAACTCGGGCACAACTACATCGGTACCGAGCACATCCTGCTCGGCCTCATCCGCGAGGGTGAGGGAGTCGCTGCCCAGGTGCTGGTCAAGCTGGGTGCCGACCTCAACCGCGTCCGTCAGCAGGTAATCCAGCTGCTGTCGGGCTACCAGGGCAAGGAGCCCGCGAGTGCCGGCGGTCCCGCAGAGGGCACGCCGTCCGGTTCGCTCGTGCTCGACCAGTTCGGTCGCAACCTCACGCAGGCGGCACGGGAAGGCAAGCTCGACCCCGTGATCGGCCGTGAGAAGGAGATCGAGCGGGTCATGCAGGTCCTGTCCCGCCGGACCAAGAACAACCCGGTGTTGATCGGTGAGCCCGGCGTCGGCAAGACCGCCGTCGTCGAAGGGCTCTCGCAGGCGATCATCAAGGGCGAGGTACCCGAGACGCTGAAGGACAAGCAGCTCTACACGCTTGACCTCGGCGCCCTGGTGGCCGGCTCCCGATACCGCGGTGACTTCGAGGAACGGCTGAAGAAGGTCCTCAAGGAGATCCGCACCCGCGGCGACATCATCCTGTTCATCGACGAGATCCACACCCTCGTCGGGGCCGGTGCCGCTGAGGGCGCGATCGATGCGGCAAGCATCCTGAAGCCGATGCTCGCCCGGGGTGAGCTCCAGACCATCGGGGCGACCACGCTCGACGAGTACCGCAAGCACATCGAGAAGGACGCGGCGCTTGAGCGTCGTTTCCAGCCGGTGCAGGTGCAGGAGCCTTCGCTCGCGCACACGATCGAGATCCTCAAGGGGCTGCGCGATCGTTACGAGGCGCATCACCGGGTCTCGATCACGGACGGCGCTCTGGTCGCGGCGGCGACCCTGGCCGACCGGTACGTGAACGACCGGTTCCTGCCGGACAAGGCGATCGACCTGATCGACGAGGCCGGCGCCCGACTCCGGATCCGCCGGCTGGCCGCGGCCCCGGACCTGCGCCCGTTCGACGCGAAGATCGCCGGGACCCGGCGGGACAAGTCGTGGAAGA
>DATINJ010000088.1:0-2021 GCA_035474375.1 Kineosporiaceae bacterium
AGGTCGACCTATCCGGCCCGCCAGCAGTTCGAGCTACACCGGACCACTGGCTGCCACAACCTCTGGGTCAACGAGTACACGATCCGCTACGACGACCAACCGGTGATGGCCGTTGGGATCATGGAGTTCCATGACGAGAAGGTCATCCGCGAGCGGATCTACTTCGGCGAGCCCTGGGAGCCGCCGGCCTGGCGCGCCCAGTGGGTCGAGCGGTTTGACCCTCGGGCACCCGATTCGTCGTCATTGAAGGCGCGCTAGCCACGAGTGCTCGCTCGCGTCCCTCGCTGCGATGGTCCCTCCTCCTGGACGAGCTGGGGCCCGAGTAGGGCGTGTGGTCTCGTCGAGCAGCCTCTGCCCCGGGGCCCAAGGTGGCGATGCAACGGCACGTCAACGCCTGCGGCGACGCTGCCGCCGCGGAGGCGGCGCGATGTGTTCGAGGCTGAGAACAACCGCCCGGGTGGGGCGTTGCTGGCACCCACAGGTCTGGACCTCAGCTCCCCACCCGGCACTTACCGCGCAATACGTAGTACTGCGTACACGACAAGCCTTGCCATAGGACTAACTTGTCTCTACCGAGCCCGCATCTTCATACATGTCGTCTCGAATACGATCTCCAGTGAAAAAGATTTACCGTGGACTGTGCCACGGAACGTGTCTCCCGCGCGGCACCTTCGTATCGTCGCACGCGTAGGAGGCCACTCGCTGGCGGCCACCTGACCCTCAGGGGACTCAATGAAAAACATCAAGATTGCACGCAAAGCCGCCGTCCTCACGTTTGCAATCAGTACGGTTCTGACCTCCACCGCCTGCGCGAACGATGCCCCCGCCACTACTGATCGTATGCAGCCCACCAGCGCGGCGCAGGTCCAGCCCAGCGCCGCCAACCAGGTTCAGCCCGTTGACGCCGACCACGTGATGGTGACCCCGGCAGAGTTGAAGTGGGCCGATGCGCCGTCCCTGCCTCCCGGTGCGAAAGTGACGCTGATCGAAGGCCAGGCGGACCAACCCGTCCCCTTCACACTCCGCCTGCAATTACCCGCCGACTATCAAATTCCGGCACATTGGCACCCGTCGGCCGAGCACGTCACCGTTCTCTCCGGGGCGATCAACATGGGCCAGGGCGACACGCTGGACAAGGCCAAGACCACAGCCTTGCCGACGGGAAGCCTCGTGATCATGCCGCCTAACACGAACCATTTCTTGTGGACTGCAGAAGAGGCGACCGTGCAGGTGCACGGCGTCGGGCCTGTCGCCATCACCTACGTCAACCCGGCCGACGACCCGAGAACGAAGTAGCTCGCTGGCGCCGTCCCTTCAACCGCTCCGGTCTTGCTTGAGGCCTTCAAGATGATCGGGAGGGTACGACCCCTCCTCGGTCATCCACAGACATCCGATCTTCCTAACTGTCAAGCCGCAGCCGGTGCCGACCTCGGTGTTGCCGTGCTCGGGAAGGCCTTGGCCGGGTCGAACAGCTGGCCGGTCTGCAGGCAGTGGTGGAGGCAGCCGAGGAATCGGTTGAACAGGTTGCGCATCGCTGCGGCGTGCTTGTCACCGGCTGCGCGGCGACGGTCGTAGTGCTGCTTGACCTGCGGGGACGGGAGCGCCCCGAAGACCCACACGTAGCCGGCGGCGGCCAGCCGCTGGTTCTTGACCTTGCGGTGGTGCACGACGAGGCTCTTGCCGGAGGCGACGGTGATCGGCGCCGAGCCGGCATAGGACTTCAGGCCCCGCGCGTCGCGGAACCGGGAACGGTCGTCGCCGATCTCGCCGAGCACCCGGGCGCCGGTGAGCGGGCCGATACCGGGGAAGCTGGTGACGATGGCCGCTTCGGGGTGCTGGGCGAACGCTTCGCCGGCGGCGGCCGCGAGGTCGTCGGCGGCCCGGCAGGCGGCATCGAGCTGCAAGACCAGCGCTTGGGTCTGGCGACCCATGGCTGCCTCGATGAGCGGCAGCTGGTGCAGGTACTCGGCGGTGAAGATGCCGCGCAGCCGGTTGGCCCAGGCATCGATATTGCGCTGCCG
>DATINJ010000089.1:0-21969 GCA_035474375.1 Kineosporiaceae bacterium
ACCGGCATTGGCCGTGATCATGCACGGTTACCCGCTTTGAGGTGGGCAACCGTGCATGATCACGGCCCGTGGACGGGCAACCGTGCATGATCACCGACGGTTTTGGGATTGGCCATCAGGGTCAAAGCATTGACCAAAACTAGGGGCATCGGCCGGGTAATACTCGGCTGGCCGCAACCCGGCTCGGTATAACCCTCGCCGGAAACGGTTACCCGGGCCCCCTCCGAGGGTTAGACGGTGCCGGGTTGCGGAGCGGGTGGAGCCTTCGGCTTTTTGCTCGGGTCGGGAGTCGCGTCAGGGTTCGATCGGCAAGGCGCCGGGGCCGACCAGCGACAGCACGTCGGTGGTACTGCTCAGCACGGCCACCACGTTGGCGCTGGGGTGAACGTAGAGCTGCGGGTGATCACGCTCGCCCAGTTCCGGGCGTACCGGCCAGGCCAGTTGTTCGGTACCCAAGCGGAACTGGGCATCGACCCCGGGCTTGTTGCCGCGCGGGTCCTGCCGGTGCCAGGCACCCTGGAGATGGACCGCGATCAGGCCATGCAACATGTACGTCTCGCCGTCGTCGGTGAGCGTCTGGTAGCACAGCCCAGCCGGAATTCCCTCGGCCCGCAGCAAGGCGGTCAGTAGGTGCGACTTGGCGTAGCAGAGCCCGACGCCGTGCTCCAGGGTCTGCGACGCGGTCAGGCTGACCCGTGGATCCTGGGCGTCAAAGGAATGCCGGACCTGATCCCGGACGTACTCGAACACCGCCTGAGCGAACCTCAAATCGTCGGGCTGCGCCGCCCGATGCTCGGCCGCGAGCGAGCGGACCGCTGGATCGTCGAAGTCGATCACCTCGTCGGCGACCAGGTAAGCCGCCGGGTCGGCGGCAATCACAACTTGGCCACCGGGGCGTAGCGCAGCAGCAGTCGCTTCTCGCCGCCCTCGCGGAAGTCGACATACGCGAGAGCCTTGTCGCCTTCACCCTCGATCCGGGTGACGGTGCCGAGGCCGAATGCGTCGTGGGTGACCCGGTCGCCCGGATTGAGGTTGATCAGCGGACGGTTGCCGGGTGAGCGCACGCCGGGGCGCTGGGCCAGCCGGGCGACCGCCGGGGTGGACGACACCCGCATCGCGGTGGTCTCGCTGCGCCGCCAGCTGATCAGGGACGGCGGGATCTCGCTCAGAAATCGGCTGGCCGGGTTGTACGCCGGTTGCCCCCAGGCGCTGCGGATGGCCGCCCGAGAGACGTACAGCCGTTCCTTGGCCCGGGTCAGCCCGACGTAGGCCAGCCGTCGTTCCTCGGCCAGTTCCTTGGGGTCGCCGAGCGAGCGCAGGTGCGGAAAGGCGCCGTCCTCCAGCCCGGTCAGGAACACCACCGGGAACTCCAGGCCCTTCGCGGTGTGCAGGGTCATCAGGGTGACGACGCCCAGGTCTTCTTTGGGTTCTCCCGCGGCGCCGTCGCCCTCTTCGGCCGGGATCTCATCGGCGTCCGCCACCAGCGAGACCTGCTCCAGGAAGTCCTGCAGAGTGCCGTCGATCGTGGTGCGGGAGTACTCCTGGGCGACGGCGACCAGTTCGGCCAGGTTCTCTACCCGGGTCTCGTCCTGCGGGTCGTGGCTGGCCCGAAGTTCGTCGATGTAGCCGGTCTGCTCCAGCACCGCCTCCAGCACGGTGCCGGCGTCCGTACCGCCCTCGACCAGGGTGCGGAGCTCTTCCATCAGCCGGGCAAAGGCCTTCACCTGGGTCAGCGAGCGGGTCGCGATTCCGGGTGCCTCCTGAGCTCGGGCCAGCGCGGCGCCGAAGGAGATCCGATCCCGCTCGGCCAGGGCGGCGATCGCCCCCTCGGCCCGGTCACCGATGCCGCGCTTGGGCACGTTCAGGATCCGCCGCAGGTTTACCGTGTCGTCCGGGTTCACCAGCACCCGAAGGTAGGCCAGCGCGTCCTTGACCTCTTTGCGCTCGTAGAACCGGGTGCCGCCGACCACCTTGTACGGCAGCCCGGCCCGGACGAACACCTCTTCCAGCGCCCGGGACTGCGCGTTCGTCCGGTAGAAGACGGCGACATCGCCCGGCCGCACTCCGTCGTCCTTCAGCCGGTCGACCTCTTCGGCGACGAACGAGGCCTCGTCGTGCTCGTCGTCCGCGACATAACCGATGATCGGCTCGCCGGTGCTGCCCGCCGTCCACAATCGTTTCGGTTTGCGATCCGGGTTGCGCTCGATCACCGCGTTGGCCGCGGACAGGATGGTCTGGGTGGAGCGGTAGTTCTGTTCCAGCAGGATCACCCGGGTCTGCGGGTAATCCAGCTCGAACTCGACGATGTTCCGGATCGACGCCCCACGGAAGGCGTAGATCGACTGGTCCGCGTCGCCGACCACGGTCAGCTCGGCCATCGGCACCTCGGCCGATTCGCCGGTGGCGAGGTCGCTCCGCTCGACAGTGTTTCTGGAGGCCGACGCTGTGTTTCTGGAGGCTGACGCCGCACCCCCGACCAGCTCCCGGATCAGCACGTACTGCGCGTGGTTGGTGTCCTGATACTCGTCGACCAGGACGTGCCGGAACCGACGGCGGTAGTACTCCGCGACATCCGGGAAGGCCTGCAGGATATTGACCGTCGTCATGATCAGGTCGTCGAAGTCGAGGGCGTTCGCCTGCCGCAGCCGACGCTGGTACCCGGTGTACGCCTCGGCCAGCATCCGTTGGGCGTGCGACCCCTCGCCCACGTTGGCGGCGTTCGCCTCCTCGTCGATCAGCTCGTTCTTCAGGTTCGAGACCTGGGCGCTGAAGGAGCGCGGCGGGTACCGCTTGGGGTCGAGGTCAAGCTCCCGGCAGACCAGACTCATCAGCCGCTGCGAGTCGGCCGAGTCATAGATCGAGAAGTTCGAGCGCAGCCCGACCTTGCCGGCCTCCCGGCGAAGAATTCGCACACAGGACGAGTGGAAGGTGGAGACCCAGATCGACGACGCCCGCGGCCCGATCAGGTTGCTGACGCGCTCGCGCATCTCGGCGGCGGCCTTGTTGGTGAAGGTGATCGCGAGGATCTGGCCCGGCCGGGCATTGCGCGCGGCCAGCAGGTACCCGATGCGGTGGGTGAGCACTCTGGTCTTGCCCGAGCCGGCCCCGGCCACGATCAGCAGCGGCGAACCGGCATGCAGGACGGCGGCCCGTTGCTCCTCGTTAAGACCCTCGATCAGGGCTTGTGGATCAAGCTTCCAGCTGGGCGCGTCGGCCGCTGCCGGCTTCGACTCACCCTGCGGATCGCGGACGTCGCGGACCAGGGTCGGCAACGGATGCCGCCGGGCAGCGGCAGCCGACTCCGCCGGGCTGGGACCAGGCGCTGGGAGGCTATCGAAGAGAGTGCTCATCGAGGCCCAAGCGTACGTGCCCCCACCGACAACCCGGGCCAGCAAATCGATCCGCTGCCCGCTCCGACCCGCCTCCGGCGAAAGCCTCGCAGGTCAGCGGACAAATACTGCGACCCGCCGGATCGACCGCTACAGTCTCCGGAGTCTAGAACGAGGTTCGTCCTGCTTTTTCCGGTTGGCGTGCCCGGAGGAGGGCCATGCTCCAGGAACGCACCCCTGCGCGTGGGTTGCACGTGCAGCCTCGCGCTCCCCAATCCGGGTGGAACATCCTCGTCACCGCGCTCGCCGTCGGTCTCGCCGTCGCCCTCGCGGTGCTCACCGCGTTCGGCCTCCGGTACTGGCTGAAATCCGACCAGCCGACCACGAGCGCCCGGCAGGCCACGCCACCCCCGACCGTCCCGAGCGCGGCCGCCAAGAGCCCGACCCCTGCACCCGGCGAACCGGCCCGCCCCGGCCAACTGGCCCAAGGAGTGCAGCTGTGGGCCGGGCACCCACTCGGCAACATCCACCAAGACCAGGGCTCAACCATCGCTCTCCCTGATGGTCGAACGCTGTGGATCTTCGCGGACACCTTTCAGCTCTACAACGCTCCGAAATTCTTCGTCACCTCGTCGGCCGCCGTGGTCGAACCGAATTCCTGGCAGCTGCACTACTCCACGACCGCGGGCATCCCGACCGAGTTCCTGCCGCGAACTCCGGCCGAGCGCGCCGACCAGAAGAGCGGCGATCACTACCAGGCGGTCTGGCCCACCGGCAGCACCACGCTGCCGGACGGGCGGATCATCATCAGCTACGACAAGTACCGGGTGCTGGTCAAGGAACAGGATTTTCAGTACCTCGGGGCCGGGCTGTTCGAATATCGATACCGCAGCTCGAAGGCCCTCACCCACGGCGGCCATGCCACCCGGATCGCCTCCGACATCTGGACCGCCGATGACGGCGAGATGCGCTCGCCGGTCTACGCGGACGGTTACGTCTACTTCCAGCAGTGCCGGGATCTGCGTTGCCAAGCCCTGCGGGTGGCGTCGGACCAACTGGCCCACCGAGATGCGTATCGCTGGTGGACGGGCAGCGCTTGGGCCAGTAATCGCTCTCTGGCCCAGGACATCGTCGTCGGCAGCGGTTACCCGGGCGGCAACGCGTCGGTGGTGCGACTGAAGTCCGGCGACTACGCAATGGCCGATACCGAGGTGGGCGCGGTCGGCACCGCCGGCCAGATCTGGGTCGCACCGGACCCCTGGGGGCCTTGGTCGCCGGCCGCGAGGTTCGAGTTCCCGCGCTGCCCGGCGCCGGGCTGCTACGGCCTCAACATCCATCCGTCCCAGTCGACGGACGACCGATTGCGGATCAGTTACTCGACCAACGGGATCGGACCGTTCGTCCGGGTCGTCGACGTGCCGGTGTGGATCAGCCCGGACAGTTCGGCGATCATGGTCCAGTGACCCGCTGGTCGCGGCCCTGGTGGGTCGCGCCACTCGGCCTGCTGCTGGCCGCACTGGCCACTGTCGCGGTGATCTTCGTTGCGGCCCGGCCCACGCCGCTCGCGGCACCCACGCTCAGCCGGCAGATCTCCGGATTCCCACCACTGCAGGCCCCGCTCCAGGACCAGGGCAACTCGGTGGCATTACCGGACGGCCGGACCCTGTGGATCTTCGCGGACACCGCACAGCTGAACACCGCACCGAAGTTCTTCGTCACCTCGTCGGCCGGTATCGCCGCAGGCACCGACCTGCGATTGCGCTACCTCACCAATGCCGCCGGGGTACCGATCGAGTTCCTCCCCCGGCTCCCGGCCGAGCGGGCCGGCGAGGTGCCGGGCGAGCGCTACACGGCGGTCTGGCCGACCGGGGCGACCACCCTGCCGGACGGCCGGATCCTGATCGCCTACGCCAAGTACGCCGTCCAGATGCGCCCCAAGCCAACCTTCACCTTCCTCGCCGGTGGCCTTTTCACCTACCGCTACCCGGGGTGGAGCGCCGCTCCCGCTGGTGGGGCGATCAGGTCCAACGGGTCGAACCAGCCCGCCGAACGGTTCGCGGACGACATTTGGACGCCGCAGGACGGCCCGATCGCCTCCCCGGTGTACTCCGACGGGTTCGTCTACTTCAGTCGCTGCGAGGATTTGCGCTGCTACTCGGTGCGTAGCGATGTGCCCGGGTTGGCGGATCGAACCGCCTACCGGTGGTGGACCGGCTCGGACTGGAGCCCGGACGTGTCCCGGCGGGCTCAGATGACGTTCGGCAGCGACGTCCCCGGCCAGAATCCCGCCATCGGCTGGTCCACCACGCTGAACCTGTTCGTGATCGCCGATACCTCTGCGGGCTGGCTGTCCGCCGAGGGCATGCTCTGGGTCGCCCGACACCCGTGGGGTCCCTGGTCCAAGGCCGCCTCGTTTGCCCTGCCGGACTGCCCGGCCGGCGGCTGCTACACGCTGAACGTGCACCCGGACAGATCGCCGCCGGGAACCCTCCGGGTCAGCTTCGCCACCAACGGCATCGGCCCGTACGTCCGGGTGGTCGACGTCCCGGTGGAAATCGATCTCCCTGCCGACCCTGCCGCCGCGCCGCAGATCCGCACTCACAACAACGCTTCGGATTGCGTACCAACTACTCTGACGCGGTGTCCGAACCTATGACCCAGCCCAGCAGGGTGCTCTGCATCGCAGCGCATCCCGACGATCTCGACTTCGGCTCGGCCGGTACCACAGCCACGCTGGTGAAGGCCGGCGTGACCGTGACATATCTCCTGTGCACGCGCGGTGAGCAGGGTGGTTTCGATGACACCCCGCGCGATCAGATGCCCTTGCTGCGCGAGCAGGAGCAGCGGGCGGCAGCCGCCGCGGTCGGCGTCACGGATGTCCGATTCCTCGACGGGTTCCGCGACGGCTGGCTGGAACCGAGCCATGAGCTGATCGAGCAGATCGTCCGGGTGATCCGGCAGGTCCGCCCGGACCGGATCGTGACGTCGTCACCGGAGCGGAACTGGGAGCGGATCGGCGCCAGCCACCCCGATCACCTGGCTGCCGGTGAGGCGACGATCCGCGCCGTCTACCCGGCCGCGCGCAACCCGTTCGCCTATCCGAACCTGCTTGCCGACGAGGGCCTGGAAGCCTGGACCGTTCCCGAGGTCTGGCTGCTGGCCGACCCCAAGCCGAACACCTTCATCGACATCACCGATACGTTCGACAGCAAGGTGGCGGCGCTCCGCGAGCACGTCAGCCAGGTCTCGCACAACCCGGGACTGGAGCAGATGCTCAGAAACTGGGGCCGGCTCACCGCCGAGCGCGGCGGCCTGCCCGCCGACCGCTTGGCCGAGGCCTTCCGCCTCGTCAACACCGCCTGACCTGGCCAATCGTGCCCGTGATCATGCATAAAGTGGCACCTCTGTGGACTCTGCCGGCCTATTCGGGCCTGCCCAAACTTCTCCGGTGATCATGCACGGTTGCCCGCCTCCAGGTGGGCAAGCGTGCATGATCACGGCCCATAGGTGGGCAAGCGTGCATGATCACGGGCAGATTTGGCGGGTCAGAGCAGGCGGCGGTCGGCGGCCCAGCGGGTCAGCTCGTGCCGACTGGACAGCTGGAGCTTGCGCAGCACGGCGGACACGTGCGTCTCCACCGTTTTCACCGAGATGAACAGTTCGCGGGCCACCTCCTTGTAGGCGTACCCCCGGGCAATCAGCCGCATCACCTCGCGCTCGCGGGCGGAGAGCCGGTCCAGTTCGTCGTCCACCACCGCCACCTCGCCGGCGCTGGTGCCGAACGCGTCCAGGACAAACCCGGCCAACCGAGGGGAGAACACGGCGTCGCCGTCAGCGACCTTCAACACGGCTGCCACCAACTCCTCGCCGGTGATCGACTTGGTGACATAGCCGCGCGCTCCGGCCCGGATCACGGCGATCACGTCCTCGGCAGCGTCGGACACGCTGAGCGCCAGGAACCGCACCATCGAGCCGTCCGCGGGGGCTCCCGAGGCGGCTGACGTCCCCGGCACGACTCCAACCGGCAGGGACGCCGAACGAGTCAGCACTTCCCGACCACCGGGGCGAATCGTGCCACCCGGCAGATGGACGTCGAGCAGGACGACGTCCGGTCGGGTGTGCGCCACCACCGCGACCGCTTCCTCGACGTCACCCGCCTCACCGACGATGCTGAGCCGGCCGTCTGCCACCGCCGGGCCAAGTTCGGCCCGCACCCCGCTACGGAACACCCGATGGTCATCGACGATCACGACCCGCACCGGTCGCCGGGGCGCTCCGGTCGACGTTCGTGCCGCTGGTGTCTCGCTCACTGTTCCTCCTCGCGGTCCGGCAGTAGCAGCCGTACCTCCGTGCCCTCGCCGGGCGCGCTACGCACCCTGGCCGAACCGCCGTGCCGTTCCATCCGCCCGATGATCGATTCTCGGACGCCAAGCCGGTCCTCCGGTACTTCCGCAAGGTCGAACCCCGGGCCGCGGTCGCGGACGAACGCTTCCACACCCTCGGGTGTGCATTCGACATACACCCGGACCGGGCTCTCGGCGTGCCGGGCGGCATTCACCATCGCTTCGCGCAGAGCGGCCAGCAGGGACGCCGACCGATCGTTCACCGGTCGGTCTCCGACGCTGACCACTTCGACGACGGCGCCGTGGACGTCTTCCACCTCGGCCGCGAGCGCCGCCACCCGGGCCGCCACCGTGGTCGGGTCCGCGTCGGCCGCACCGTACAACCAACCGCGTAGGTCGCGTTCCTGGGCCCGAGCCAGCCGCACGACCTCGGCGCCGTCATGACTGCGACGCTGGATCAGGGCCAACGTCTGCAGGACGGAATCGTGCAGGTGAGCGGCGATATCGGCACGCTCGGACTCGCGGGCCCGAGCGGCGCGCTCGGCGTCCAGGTCCCGCCAGATCCGCACCCCCCACGGGGTGAGCACGACACCGACGCCGACCAGGACCGCGATCGCCGCCAGCAGCGTGCGCCCGAGCAGAAGGATGTCGGCTTCCTGGACGACGAGCAGCAGCACCCCGAGGATGACCAGCAGCACCCCGAGCGCCAGCCGCAGCGCCGCCGAGCGAGTACCGACTCCGGTCCGGGCGAACCAGCGAGCCCGGTCCACCTCGTCGATCTGGGCGTAGGCGATCACCGCGCCGGCCGTGACGATCAGCAGCGGCAGGATCAGGCCGGGCCGCACCCAGCCCCAACCCGCCCGGGAGGCGAGCAGAACCGCGCCGGCCGCAATCAGGAATGCCCCGGCGAGCAGATCCGCCCGAACCCGGGTGCTGGTGGCGGCGACCTCGGCCTCGACCTCCAGCGGAGCCGAGCCACCGGTTTCGCGCTGCCGGGCTTCGGTCGCGGAACCCGGCGCCACCTCCGAGACCAGCGCCCAGAGCCAGCCGTACAGGACCACACCGGCGAACCCGGCGATGCTGGCGATGACGAAGGCCACCCGGACGGCGCGGACCGGCAGGTTCAGGTGCACGGCCACTCCGGCCGCGACACCACCCAGCATCCGGCCCTCGCGTGGACGCTCCAGCGGTGGACGGCGACCTGCCGCAGGCGGGGCGCCGATCGCGGTTGCGGTGCTGGTGGGGGTACTCACCGGGCAATCGTCACACGCGGGGCGATGACATTTCCTCAGGGACGAACGGTCGGTTACCCCGGACCTTTGGCGGGGTCGGGTTCAGGGTCCGCTCCGGGTCGTCACCGATGCCGCTGAGGGCTTCCGACGCAGCAGTATTCATGGCATGACCAGTGACCTGCCTCCGACCGGCGGCTCCCAGCCTCCACCCGAACCGTCGTCCGGCGGGCCTTCCGGCCCCGCCCACTCCGGCCCTGCCCAGTCCGGCCCCGCTCAGTCCGGCCCTGCCCACTCCGAGCCCAGCCCCTCTGAGCCCAGCCACTCCGAGCCCAGCCCGGCGTCAGGCCACTCCGAGCCGATCCACGCTGGGACCAGCCACTCAGGCGCCATCCACTCGGACCCCACTCACGCAGGCTCCACCCACTTCGGGCCGGCCGCCGGCCCCGGTCCGCAGTCTCCGACCGGCCCACCGAGCGGTTGGTCGCACCAGGGCACGAACGGGCACGGGACGAACGGGCATGGGACGGACGAGTTCTTCGACCGGATCCGCGCGACCGAGATGACCCGCCCGGACGACGGCCGCTGGTTCGCCGGGGTAGCCGCCGGGCTGGCCCGGCGTTGGGACATCGATCCGATCCTGGTTCGCGGCCTCTTCATCGCGCTGACCATCTTCGGCGGCATCGGCGTCGTCTTCTATGGCCTGGCCTGGTTGCTCGTGCCTCAGGATGACGGCCGGATCCACCTGCAAGAGGCGATCCGCGGGCACATCACGGCCGGATTCATTGGCGCGCTGCTGCTCTCCTTGGCCTCGATCGGGGGCAGCGGGTCGGGCCAGTGGGGCGACGGCTTCTGGTTCAGCTGGGGCTTTCCCGGTGGCTTGATCCTGACGGCCGCGGTCGTCTTCGGGATCTGGTGGGCGGCGAAGCAGGACTCGGACGGCGGGTCCGCTGGACGAGGAGGGCCCGGCGCCACGACCGGTTCAACGACAGGGTCGACGACCCCCGGCAACCCGACGTCGGTTTACGGCACTCCTTCGACCGGCGTTGGCTACGCTCCGCCCACGTCGGCGCCGAACACCTGGTCGGCCCCCGGTAAGGAGGCCAGCGAGGCGGCCCGTCAGGCCCGGGCTGCGGCCAAGGCCCAGGCCCAGGCCGAAGCCCAGGAACGCACCCGAGTAGCAAAGGCCCGACGGGCCCGAACCGGCCCGTCGAAGGCGATCGTCCGCTTGACCCTCGGGATAGCCCTGCTGACCGCGGCAGCGATCCTGGCGATCGGCAATGCCAATGACTGGACGGAACCGGTCGGCCTGATCGCCACTGCCAGCGCCCTGGCTGTTGTCGCAACCGGAGTGATCGTCAGCGGCCTGAGCGGCCGCCGCGCCGCTGGGCTCGCCGGCATCGGGTTCCTGCTGGCGATTGCCACCCTGATCGGAACTGCGGTCCACGACGCCGGGGTTCGCTCTGGCCAGCACGTCACGATCATCGGATCGCAAACCTGGGAGCCGCGCAGCGCGGACGCCGCAGAGAACCAGTTCAACCTCGGCGTCGGCGAAGCCACGCTGTGGCTGACCGACCCGGCGATTCTCCGGTCCGCCACCACCGCAGATCCACTTCAGGTAGCGGCGCGGGTCGGGGCCGGCCATCTGACCGTGGTCGTTCCGGACGGCGTAGCCACCCAGTTCGATCTGGAAATCGGTGCCGGCGACGTGAGCTACCCGAACGGCACCACCTACCACTTCGACGGTCGAAACAACGAAGTTCACCAGCAGCTGACCACCGGCCAGGGTGCACCCCGGCTGACGGTCAACATTCGCCAGGGCGCCGGACAACTTGACCTACGGACGACGTCCGGGACCTCGATCACGACGATCCCGAGCCCGACCGTCACCAACTCGGCCACGCCCACCCCGACCGCTACCGCTACCGCTACCGCTACGAACTGAGGATTGAACGAAATGTCAACTCCAGAAGGAACTTCCGGACACTCCGGGCAGCAGGAAAACCGGCCTCAGGACCAGCTAGACCAGCCGCTCGAACCGATCGATCCGACCCTGACCTTCGACGCCTACTTCGAGAAGCACCCCACCTCGTCGACGGCTGCGGATGGATCTGCCGCCAGCACCGATGATGTCGGCTCAACCCATCCCGAGCCCGCCCATCCCGAGCACGACTATTCCGAGCACGACTATTCCGAGCCGACCCAGACTGAACCGACCCATGCTGAGCACACCCCTTCCGAGCCTGACAATTACGAGCCCAGCCATACCGAGCACACCCATTCCGAGCCCGCCTATGCCGAGCCCGCCTATACCGAAACAGGCCACGGCCAGTCGGCCCGGACCAGCCTGATCCAGGGCTCAGAACCCAGCGAAACTGTTGCTCCAGCAGGGTATTCCGCTGCAACCTGGACACCGACGACGGTGGACCAAACGCACTCGCCGACCGAGACCGACCTCGGGCCCCGCGCCGTCCGGATGCGGACCGTCGTCCTCGGCCTGGTATTCCTGGTGATCGCCGGAGCGGTACTGGTCGGCCAGCTCACCGACGTCACGGTGAATGGGGGCGCGATCGTGCTCGCCCTGATGATCGGCGGCGGGCTACTGCTGATCGCCGGCGCTCGGCGAGCCTGACATGGCAGCCCGCTCCGCCCGCACGTACCAGCAGGGAGGATTCATGCCCAAGGAAGGCGCTCCCAGCGCCACGCTGCGCGATGAATCCTCCCTGCCGGTACGGATAGGGCAGTCAGGCGGCAGCGGCGTCCGAGCGAGCGATCACGGAGATGTCCGGCTGGTCGGTGAACAGCCCGTCGATACCGGCCTGGAGGAACGTGACCTGCTCATCGATCGCCCGGCCGAAATCGGCGTCCGCCGTGCCGCGACGCAAGTCGGTCGGCAAGAAGGTGTTCTCCGCCCGGAACGTGTACGGGTGCACGACCAGCCCCGCTCCGTGGGCGTCGTCGACCAGATCCGTGGGGTTGTCGAGCGAGCCGTCCGCGCGGCGCGGGATCACCCGGCTCTTGTCCGGGCCGATGCCGTCGGCGTAGCGGGCGATCCGGCGCAGCTCCGGTGGGGTGGCCAGATCCGAGTAACTGCGGGGATCACCGGCACTGACCAGGTCGTAGGGCGCGCCCGAGGCTCCCAACAACTGCACCACGCGGGTCCGTAGTCCGATCTCGCGCAACCTCTGCAGGTTCGTCGTCTCGAACGACTGAACGATGACCGGAGCGTCGCCGCGGTTCAGACCGTTCCGCCGCAGCATTGCCAGCAGCCGGGGCTCCAGCGCCAAGCCCGCCTGCTGGAAGTACGTCGGGTGCTTGGTCTCCGGGTAGACCCCGATCTCCCGGCCGAACCGGCGGGACAAATCCTTGCGAAGATCGAGCACCTGCTGCAGCGTCGGGATGGTGAACCGCCCGTCGTACAGGGTGTTCTCCTGCCGGATGGCGGGCAGTCGCTCCACCGCCCGTAGCGTGTTCAGCTCGGCCAGGGTGAAGTCCTCGGCCCACCAGCCGGTGACGGTGAACCCGTCGAGCTGCTTGGTCACCCGCCGGTCGGCGAACTCCGGATGCGCCGCGACGTCCGTCGTGCCGCCGATCTCGGGCTCGTGTCGACAGACCAGCACGCCGTCCTTGGTGATGACGACGTCCGGCTCCATGAAGTCGGCACCCAGCCGGGCCGCCAGCTCGTACGAGGCCAGGGTGTGCTCCGGTCGATACCCGCTGGCCCCCCGGTGACCGATCACCAGCGTTCCGGCCGGGTTCGGCTTCGAGCGCCGGGCACTGACGACCGGGGCCGCAGGCCGGGCCGCCTGCGCCGGGGCAGTCGCGATCGCGGCCGTGAACGGGCTGAGCGCGAGGCCAGCGATTGCGGTTCGACGGTTCATCGAGTCCTCCACTGCGCCGGTTGGCGACCATCGCCGGTCAGCGCCCGCGCACAGCAAAGCGAGAGCAGCCGACCAACGGCACGACACCACGTGACCAGGTGCCGACGTCCAGGTGAATGCTTACTCATCCCCCCAGTACCGACATCAAGGCAGACATCAGACGAAGAGGATCAATGCGCACAGGGAGGATATATGCCGCATTAGCCGAGGCGGTCGAACGCGGCCAGAACTCTTTCGGCGGTGACCCATCGGCCGTGCAGTTTCTCGTCCCGGATCCGCAGCGCTGTGAAGGTGCCGAGCAGGTGGCTCAGCTCGTCCCTGGTCAGCCCGAGCAGCACCGCGTGCACGGCGTCCAGTTCGGCCCGGGCCTGCGCTCGCAGCAGCGGGTCGTCGTCCGCGAGGTCGGGTACCGGCACGCCGTCCCGCCGCAGTTCGTCGGCCAGACCGCTGAGCCCGGGAGCCCACACCACGGCCCGGGCGAACCGGGCCAGCACCCAGTCGGAGATCGTGCCTGGCCCCCACGGTGACGGCCGGTCATAGTCGGCCGGCGGTGGCACCGGCACCTGCTCCAGCTTGAAGAAGTTCACGTTGGCCCCGGCGTGCTTCTGCCGCACCAAGTAATCGACCGGCAACGTCGACAGTGCCGCCAGCAGCAACGGCAACCGGTCCGCCGAGATCAACGGCAACGAGTTGCCCACTCCGGCCACCGGCAGCGGGGCCGGGAGCAGCGTTCGTTGCCCGGCAGTCGTCGAAACGTTCCGGTAGCCGGCCAGCCAGCCCCGGTCACACAGAGGTCCGTACCGCTCGCGCACCAACTGCTCCGAAACCCAGTACCGCGGCTGAGCCGTCCCACCGCCGTACGGGTCGAGCAGACCGCAGTGCTTGGCCTCCCACAGCGGCAGCAAGCCTTCGCCCGGCGCGGACCGGAAGTGTGGCGCGTCCCGGGTCATGTGCAAGGGCGTGACCAGCCGCAACTGCCACGCGTCGGTCTGCACCACACCGGAGGTCGGCTCCCGGCGCAGCAGCACCGGCACCCGGCGGTGGACGGCGGTGACGATCCGGGCATCCGTCGCCGAGCCGAACAGCGGCGCGGTTCCGGTGTTCGGGTTGACCACCCGCAGCAGCCCAGCGGTCAGCGGCCACGCCCGGTCGCCGGGTGGTTCGTCCGGCCCGGCCAGGCCGACCGCCACCTCCGCCACCCGTTGCGCCGGTGCGGCCTGCGGCTGCGGTCCACCGACCAGCTCGACGATGGCCACCCCGACCCGGCCGCTGACCCCGACGAAGATCGGTGTGGCCGGCTCGATCAGATGTAGCCGGTCCAGCGATCCGGCCCCGGTCAGCCCTTCCAGCAGCCGGGCTGCCGACCGGTCGGAGGCGATCCCGGCCGGCACCAGCAACGCCGCTCGACCGTCCGGAGCGAGCAACCGCCAGCAGGTTTCGACGAACGGCAGGTAGGCGTTCAGCTCCCCGGCCCCGGTCAGCGGATGCCGCCCGACGTCCCGCAACGCTCGGGCCGCGCTCGCCCGACCGACCCGCAAACCCGGCGGCGGTGCGCCGTCCCAGTCCCGGGCGTGCACCTTGAGTCGCTCCCAGGGCGGGTTGGCGACCACCGCGTCGAAGCCGCCCTGCCAACCGGTGACCGGTTCGATGGCGGCGCCGGGTCGGGCCAGCACCGCCGGGAACAGCTCGTGCCAGACCACCCCGGGCCCGGCGGGCGGCCGCAACGGCGTGCCGCCGAGCAACGCGTCACCGGCGACGATGCGGTCCGCCAGCTGCTCCGGCCGGCACGGATGCCCGGCCAGGGTCAGATCCGCGGCGAGCGCGGCCCGGCAGAGCAGGACGGCGATCGGGTCGGCGTCCACCCCGTGCAAGGCTTCCAGCACCCGGTTCCCCGGCAATCCGGCCGCGAGCAAGTGCGCCAGGACGGCACGCAGCAGGGCTCCCGCGCCGCAGGACGGATCCACCACGGTTGGCGTGCGCTCGCCCAGCAGGTCGGCATTCCAGCCCTGCAGCGCCCGGCCGGCCAGCGCGTTGGCGAACCCTGGCGGCGTGCTGAAGGCACCGCGATGGCGCCGCTCGGCGTTGCCGACCGGACGCAGCCGCAGCCGCCCCTTCTCCACCACCGGCGCTTGCAGCAGCAACGCGTCATACCCGGCGGCCAGCGCCCCGACCACGGCCAGCTCGCCGGCCTCCCAGGCCAGATTGACGGCATGCTTGACGGCGTCGTCTCGCCAGCGATGCAGGTCGTCACTCGCCGGTACCTGGCCGGCCGCCGCGAGCAGCAGCGCCGCCGGACGGTCGAGCGCTGTGCGGGAACTGCCGGTCATCCGCCCGCCAGCGCGAGCCGAGACTGTTGGCCGATTCGGCGTGCCGCCAAACTCTCGCGGCGATCATGCAGGGTTGCCCGCTTTGCGCCTCGAAGAGCGGGCAACTGTGCATGATCACCGCCGCTTTGAAGCCTGGGCGAGCGAATTGACCAACCAGGTCTGCTCATCAGGGGTTGCTCCGGGCCCGGCGCTCGCTCCAGGTGGCGTACGACTCCCGAACGGCCGAGACGGTGTTGATCCGGCCGAGCTCACCGACCGGGATCCAGGCCGCCGCGTCGGTGGATCCGCCCACCTCGGTCACCTCGGGTGTCAGGTCGACCGGGACCGAGCCGGCATAGACCAGGCGCAGCCCATGAAAATCTTCCAGTCGCCCGCTGGGGGCCCGGCCGATGAAATGCCGGCTGCCGATGTCGAGCAGCGGCCCGACCGTGTACGGCAGGCCGGTCTCCTCGTAAACCTCGCGTTCCAGGGCAACCAGCGGGTGCTCGCCGTGATCGATCCCGCCACCGGGCAGCGTCCAGGTGCCCTTCCGGCCGGGCATCCGACTCTCCGCGAGCCGGGTGAGCAGCATCCGCTTGCCCTTCCGGCGCGCGGGTGTCTCATCGATCAGGACCGCGTAGGCGGCTGGGCGCTGCACCAGGATCGGGACCTCGGCCGGCTTCGGCCGATCAACGACCTCGACGCCATCGAGCGCCTCCAGCACCGGGTCCACCGGCCGGGGTTCCGGTTCGCCCTCCACGGCCAGCGGTTCGGGCCGCTCCGGCGGTGCCGGTCGCAGCGGTTCCGGTTCCGGAAGTCCGAGCAGTTCGGCGACGAACGGCATCAGCGGCAACCCGGTGATCTCGTCCGGGCCGACGAACCTGGCGAGATCGCTGGTGCCGTCCCGCTCCGAGCGCAGCACCAACGTGGCTTCCCGATCGCGCTTGAAGCGCCCCCGGCCACCGGAATCAGCGGTGGTCAGGTCGGTGAACCGGACGTCGTAGATCAGCCGCAGGGTGTGCACGCTGACGCCGCGGTGTGGAAGATCCACGACGTCCGCCGTCGCCTCCCGGGGCGTGGCCCGAGTCGCCCGCAGCCCGGTCTCCTCACGCAATTCGCGCAGCGCCGCGTCTCGCGGGTGCTCGCCGTGCCGCAGTCCGCCGCCGGGTAAGTACCAACGGCCTCGAAGATCGGAGCGAGCGGAGGCACGGACCAGTAGCACGCGATCATCGCTGTCCGTGATCACCGCATACGCAGCGGTACGCTGCACCGGACGGAGCGAGCTGGGATCCACCGGTTCGGCCTCGGCGTCGGGCGCAGCGCAGTCCTGCGAATCGGATTGGGGCACCCACAGGACGTTAGCGGGCCGCCGCTTCCGGCGGTATTTCCAAATAGACCACTAGGCTGCGGCAATGCCCGGCCGCCAGGTGATTCGCCGTCCCCACAAGATGGCTCTGAGCCTCTACCGAAGGCTACCGAGGTTTCTTCGGCTCTTCATCGTTCGTCGGATCGCTCCCGGACACACCGTCGGCGCGCTCTGCTTGATCGAGCATCAGGGCCGACTGCTGATGCTGAACCAGCACCATCGCCGAGGCTGGACTTTCCCGGGTGGCTTGCTCAACCGGGGTGAGGACGCCGCCGAGGCGGTCGTTCGGGAGGTCGAGGAAGAGACCGGGCTCCGGATCCAGGTCCATCTGCCGTTCACCATCGTCGTGGACCCGTCGTCGCGACGAGTCGACATCCTGTACTGGGTCCAAGCCGACTCGGCGCCGTCGGTCCGCGCCTCCGGGGAAGCCGTCACCGCGGAATGGGTGGCTCCGGCGAACATGGGCGAGGTGGACGACCCGACGGCCGAGGCCTTGGCACAGTTCGCCCGGTTCCGGGCCGGGGCATCGCATCAGGGGCAGTTGCTCTACCCGTGAGGGTGGCCGGCGTCGCGCTGGCGGCCGGTGCGGGTACCCGGCTTCGGCCGCTCACCAGCGTGCGGCCCAAAGCCCTCTGCCCGGTCGGCGGCCGGGCGCTGGTCGACCTCGCGTTGGACCGACTCGGCCAAGCCGTAGGGCGCGCCCCAGCAGGCGGACTAGGCCCGGAGCACCTCGCGGTGAACGCGCACCACCACGCGGACGCGATGCGGGCGCACTTCGCTGCACCCGGCAGCCGAGCGCACCTCCAGGTGGAGGAGGGCGAAGCACTGGGGACGGCGGGTGCGCTCGCCGCGCTGCGACCGTGGTTGGCCGGACGGCCCGCACTGGTCACCAACGCCGACTCCTACCTCCCCGGCGGCCTGACCGGCTTCCTCGATGGTTGGGACGGCGAGCGCTGCCGCCTGCTCTGCACCGTCGTCCCGGTGGGGTCCCGGCCGGACTTCGTGGCCGAGGACGGCGTCGGGCTGCGGTACGTCGGGGCGTGCCTGCTGCCCTGGCACCGGATCCGCGACCTGGCACCGGTGCCGAGCGGCCTGTACGAGCTGTTGTGGCGCGGCGACGACGCGGCGGGCGCCCTGGATCTGGTCCGGCTCCCGCCGGGCAGTGTGGCGATCGACTGCGGTACTCCGGCCGACTATCTGGCCGCCAATCTGCACGCCTCCGGCGGCGACAGCGTGGTCGGTGACGGCGCCACCGTTCTCGGCAGCCTGGTCCGGTCGGTGATTTGGGACGGCGCCTGGGTCGGCCCGGATGAGGTGCTGGTGGAACAGATCCGGGCCGGCGATCGCGAGCACCCGCTGACCGTGGACGGCAGCCGGCGCTCGGGATGATTCAGGTTCGAGGTGATTCAGGGTTCGAGCCCGATCCGCTGCATCAGGACCGGCACCAACTGGCTGGAGAATCTTCGGGTGTAGTGCAGGCCGTCGGTCCGCAACAAGGTGTCACCACTGACCGCGACGCAGGCGCCGCCCGGACAGATCACGTCGGTCAGAGACACCGTCCTCGCCTGTGTCGGCCGGCTCTTCGCCACCGCTTTCAGGACGGCGTTGTAGCCGTCCACGTAGCGACCAGCACCGCTCACCTTCGCCCGGGCGTGGGCGGCGGGACGGCCGGTCGCGTATTGCTCACCGATCGAAGCGCCCGGCGGCGGCTGCTCCAGGAACACCGTCTGGGCTCCGTACTGCGCAATCACGTCCACCAATCGCTGGTAGCCCAGTCGTAGCGCGTCCTCGTGCTCGGGGGTACCCGGACGAAATTTGGTCCCGTTCACCATCAACGGCTGGGTGCTGTCCCAGTACTCCGCGATCAGGACGATCTTGGGTCGGTAGGTGGTGAGCATGTCCCGGATCAACGTCGGGGCCTGCGCGTAGCAGGTCAGGGCCGGCACATCCGGTTCGTTCAGCTCGGCGGGCACCGCCATCACGTTGATCGGCGTGCACCGTTTCCAGGCCGCCTGGATCCACGTGGTGTCGGCGGCCTTCGCCCAGTCGTCCAGGCCGGGGGCGAGTGCCCGCGCGGTCGAGTCACCCAGCAGGGCGAACTCGGGTGGATGTGCCTTCGCGTCGACCGATTCGGGTTCGGTGCAGACCACGAGGTGGTCGACCCGCTCGCCGGAACAGCCATGATCGCTGCCCACCGACAGCTGCTGAGCCAGCGTGCCCGGCAGTGCGGTAGCCGGCAGCGCCACCGCGACCACCAGGCCCGACGAGGCCAGCACGGCGATCAGCACCCGAGGCTTCGAGGTCAGCCATCGCCGATCCCGCTGAACGGGTTGTTCGAGAAGGTAATAGGACAGCGCCGCCACCAGCACGGTCAACAGCAGGCGCTGAGCCTGGTGCCAGATCTTCTCCCCGGACGATTCGCCGCCACTCACCGGAATCATCAACACGATCGGCCAATGCCACAGGTAGACCCCGTAGGAGATCCGGCCCAGCCAGACCGCTGGACGCCAGGAGAAGGCCCGGCCGACCGGTCCGTCCGGCCGCAGATCTACCACTGCGATCAACGCCACGGTCGCCACGCTCACCAGCAGTGCGCCACCGCGGTAATAGAACGGTTCACCATCCGACATCCAGCCGAAGGCGAGCAGCAGGCCGATGACGACGAGAATCCCGAGCGGCCCGGCCGGCAGCCGCCCGAGGGGTACCCGAGATCTGATCGCCGATCCGCCGACGGCAGCGTGGCGCCGGTAGGTGATCAGCACCGCCAGTAGTACCCCGACGAACAGTTCCTGGACCCGGCCCTGGGTGGAGTAGTACGCGGCCGAGGGGGCGAGCGGGTCGTAGCTGCTGGCCATCGCCCAGGCCGAGAGGGCGACGC
This sequence comes from Kineosporiaceae bacterium, assembly GCA_035474375.1. Classification (GTDB taxonomy): domain Bacteria; phylum Actinomycetota; class Actinomycetes; order Actinomycetales; family Kineosporiaceae; genus JANNPJ01. The sequence goes on from DATINJ010000089.1 coordinate 19,333, forward strand.
CGACGCCCGCAGTAGCGGCGACCACAACAAACCCCGGACGAGCCCCGCCGAGGCCGCTGCCCGGCCCGGCCGCTCGGCGGGCCAGCCGTCGTCCCAACCACAGCAGGCCGGCCAGCACCAACGGCCAGAACAGGTAGAACTGTTCCTCCACCGCCAGCGACCAGGTGTGCCGCAGCGGGGAAGCCGCCGTGTAGGCAGCGAAGTAGTTGTCGCCGTTCTGGATCAGATGCCAGTTGGCGAGATAGCTGACTGTCCACATCAGGTCCGAGCGCCGAGCCGGGAAGCTCTCCAGCGGCGTCGCCCACCACACCCAGAAACAGACGAAAAGCAGCATCGCCACCAGCGCCGGCAACAGCCGCCGCACCCGGCGTACCCAGAACTGCGGGAGGTCGATTCGGCCACGCCGCAGGTACTCCGTCAGCAGCAGGCTGCTGATCAAGTATCCGGAGAGGACGAAGAACACGTCGACCCCGAGGAACCCGCCCGGCAGCCAGGACTGAGCCCCGCCACCGAAGTGATAGATGACCACGGCCAGCACCGCCAACGCCCGGATCCCGTCAAGCGCCGGCCGGCGCCCGTGCTGACGTGCCGCATCCACCCCGGCAAGCCGGTTCGGATGGTTGGCAGCGTCGGCGGGCTCGGTGAAGGTTTGGACCACCCGGCGACCTTAACCGCACAGCGCAGGACAAGCAGGACGGCAAGCAGGATCGTGACTCGGGCCACTTTCGCCCCGCGCTGAGAGCCGGGATTTACCTCGTCGGACCGGCTAAACGGCGGTATTCGAGCGCTGAACGGGCACATCGTTACGCATACGTGCGTGTTCGGCACAATTTTGGGGGATGCCATCCGAGCCGGTCAAGGCTATGGTCGCGATAGTGACCACCAATTCGACCTCCGTGCAATCACCGGTGCTGCTCACCGGTGCCGCCGGGAAGGTCGGGCAGATGGTGCGGCCGTTACTCGCCGATCTCGGCTGGGAACTGCACTGCCTGGATCGGGACCCGAACGGCGACGCCGCTGTGCAGGCCATCAATATTTTTGACGCCGAGGCGCTGGATGCGGCGACCGTCGGCTGCGGCTCCGTCATTCACCTGGCCGGAATCCCGGGCGAGGCCCCACTCGCAGACATCCTCGAGGCGAACGTGCAGGGCACCCAGGCGGTTCTGGACGCCGCCCTCCGTCGCGGCATCCGCCGGGTCGTGCTGGCCAGCAGCAACCACGCCGTCGGGATGTGGGAGCGAGCCGAAGACACGGACCTGCAGGTCGACGTCCGGCCCCGGCCGGACACCTTCTACGGTGTGGCAAAGGTTGCCGCCGAAGCGCTCGGCCAGCTGTACTCCGACCGGTTCGGCCTGGAAGTGGTCTCCCTGCGGATCGGTTCCTGCCTGCCGGAACCGCGCAATCGGCGAGAGCTGGCCACCTGGCTCAGCCCCGGCGATGCCGCTCGGCTGCTCTCGGCCAGCCTGAGCGGCGAGGTCCGCGGTCACGTCATCGCCTACGGCATCTCTGCCAACACCCGGGCCTGGTGGGACCTGTCCACGGCCCGACAGCTCGGCTACGAGCCGCAGGACGACGCCGAGGTGTTCGCCGATTCCCTGCCACGCGAGGGCAGCGGACGGCGACCGCGTACCGGCGTCGAGCCGCCGCCGGCCCCGGAGCGGGTGGGCGGACCGTTCACCTCGATCCCGCTAGGCGGCCTGGCCCCCTCCTTCGAGCCCAAACTCCCCACCACTCCCACGCCCTGGTGATCCCCCGCACCTGACCTGCCGCACCTGATCTGCCACCTGATCAAAGGGCGGTCAGCACCGGTTCGGACCGTGGTTTGGGCTTTCGCCGAGCGCATTTGCGGTCCAAACCGGTGCTGACTGCCTACCAGGCAGGGCAATCAGGCGATATAGGTCACAGTAGATTGGCAGTAATTGGATGCAGGGTGTCCTTTCTGCCACTCGTGGCGAGATCTCGCAGTAGCAACAATTACTGCCATGGACACCATGACTCTCAGCCAATGGATCATCGCCGCCACCTTTATCGTGGCCGTCGCCCTTGTTGCGATCTCCCTCGCCCGGCTGATCCGCAGCGACGGCTACCACACCCGGCCCGCCCCGGATCCCCGCTCGGACTGGGGCACCCCGACCCTTCCGAGCCTGCCCTACTCATCCCGGTTCTGAGATTCCGCAGAACAACGAGGTTCACAGAACCACGAGGTTCACAGAACCACGAGGTTCACAGAACGACGCCACGAACCGGGAGGGCGAGATGCCCTGCTGGCTCATTCGGCGCAGACCCAGCCCTGCGGTGATCATGCACGCTTGCCCGGCGCTACACCCTCAACGAACGGGCAACCATGCATGATCACGAGAGGTCTGGGCCTAGCCCATATGAGGCGAGCGCGGCGACGCCAAACCTGCGCAACCTCGCCAGAGTGATCGCTACTCCCACTCGATGGTGCCCGGGGGCTTGCTGGTGATGTCGAGTGCCACTCGATTCACCTCGGGGACCTCGTTCGTGATCCGGGTGGAGATTCGCGCCAGCAAGTCGTACGGCACGCGGGTCCAGTCCGCCGTCATCGCGTCCTCGGACGACACCGGCCGGAGCACGATCGGGTGCCCGTAGGTACGGCCGTCACCCTGCACTCCG
>DATINJ010000090.1:0-4428 GCA_035474375.1 Kineosporiaceae bacterium
GGGACGTCGACGACGTCGAGGACCTCGGGACCGCCGAAGCGGGTGATCTGCACGGCACGCATGCAGGGGACGCTAGGGGATGACCGGAACCCCGCGGGACGCGGCCGACCGCTGTGTTCGAACACCGAGGACAAGGACCACGCCCAAGCCGCGGCCAACTCGTTCGCCGCCGACGACGGCACCATGTGGCCAAGGCGGCCGCCAAGATCACCGACGACCTCGCTCAACGTGGACGGTCAGGTGCTGTCTACCCGTGGAGAACTCGGCTACGTCGTGACCGACGTCAACGGCGAACTGCCGTCGTCCCTGCCGGCCATGCTGAGGGGGCTGCACGAGACGGGCCGCCTCCTGACGTTTCCGTCACCCATGAGGGCGACGCCCGGCGATGGGTCCGAGCGCGGCGGTACGCGGTCGGTCAGCGTCCTCGACGACGCCCCGCTGTGAGCGTCGGGACTGTCACGTCATGACGCGCGCTGGTCAGCGCTCCGGCGCCATGCTCCCGGTGCGCACGTATCGCACATGCCAGCTCAGGGCCTCCTCGAGCAGATGGGGAGTGTGCAAGCCGAAGGCACCCTTCTGTGCCCGGTCGAAATAGTCCTCGAGCAACGGCCGGTAGTCCGGGTGCGCGCAGTTGTCGATCAGCAGGCGGGCCCTCCGGCGTGGCGCCAGTCCGCGCAGATCGGCCAGCCCCTGCTCGGTGACGATCACGTTGACGTCGTGCTCGGTGTGATCCACGTGCGAGACCATGGGCACGATGCTCGAGATCGCGCCGCCCTTGGCCGTCGAAGGCGTGACGAAGAACGAGATGTAGGCATTGCGGGCGAAGTCGCCCGAGCCGCCGATGCCGTTCTGGATCCGGCTGCCCATGAGATGGGTGGAGTTGGCGTTGCCGTAGATGTCGGCCTCGATCACCCCGTTCATGGCGAGCACCCCCAGCCTCCGCACGATCTCGGGGTGATTGCTGATCTCCTGGGGCCGGAGCACGATCCGGTCCCGGTAGTGGCGCGCGTTGTCGTTGAACTCCGTGACGGCGGCGGAGCTCAGTGAGAAGGCGGTGGCCGACGCCATCCTCAGCGTCCCGGACTTGAGCAGGCCGAGCATGCCGTCCTGAATGACCTCGGTGTACGCGGTGAGGTTCTCGAATCGGGACTGCGCCAGCTCGGCGAGCGCCGCGTTGGCAACGTTGCCCACTCCCGACTGGACCGGGAGGAGGTCGGCCGGAAGCCGTCCACGAGCGACCTCGTGCTCGAGGAACTCGATGAGGTGGCCGGCGATCTGCCGTGAGGCCTCGTCGGGTGGGGTGAACGCGTTGTTCCGATCGGGCGCGTCGGTCTCCACCACGGCGATGACCTTGTCCGGCGGGCAGCGCAGATACGGCTCGCCGATCCGGTCACCGGGGTGGATCAGCTCGATCGGCCGCCGGTTCGGCGGCAGCGCGGTGCCGTAGTAGATGTCGTGCATCCCCTCGAGCTCGGAACTCTGCCAGGAGTTCACCTCGAGGATCACCGCGTCGGCCTGGTCGATCCAGGTCTTGTTGTTGCCGACCGACGACGAGGGGATCAGCGCTCCGTCCGCGGTGATCCCACTGACCTCGATGAGGGCGACGTCGAGATGACCGAGGAAGCCCTCCCAGACCATCTGAGCGACGTGCGACAGGTGGACGTCGATGTACTCCATCTGTCCCTTGTTGATCTTCTCGCGGCTCACCGGGTCGGACTGGTACGGCAGCCGCAGTTCGATCCCGTCGACGGCCGCGAGCGCTCCGTCCAGTTCGGGGGCGGTCGACGCGCCGGTCCAGACATTGATCCTGAACCGATCGCCGGCGGCGTTGGCTTCGACGATCCGCTGTGCGAGCGCGAGCGGCACTTCCTTCGGATAGCCCGCGCCGGTGAATCCGCTCATCCCGACTGTGGCTCCACGGCCGATCATCGCCGCGGCTGCATCTGCTGGAACGACCCTGCGGGCCAGCGCAGGGTGGTGGATGCGTCCGCTTCCAGGCATGTTCCCCACCCGCCTCGAGAGTGCAGCTGCGGACGAGGGTCCGACAGGCCGCGGCTACCCGGCTCCGGGAAACGCTACCCAGCGGCCGAACACGAGGCGACACGGGAGACGGCCGCATCACGCTGGCCTGCGTCCTTGTCAGGCAGACGAAACTGCACTGAAAGGACTCAGCAGCTCGGACGGGGTCCGGGTCCTCAACCGGCCATGACGAAATGGCGCTGATCTACTTCCCGGAACAGGGCCTGATGGGTGTCGGCGTAGTTCACCCCCGCGGTCGAGACGTCGTAGAGCTTCTGACCCGGGCCTGCCTCAGGTTCCGGGATGTCGACGATGTCGAGGACCTCGGGACCGCCGAAGCGGGTGATCTGCACGGCACGCATGCTCGTCAGGCTAGGGCGGGCGCCCCGCTACATGTCAGCGGGCGACGGCATCTGACCTCGTCTCGAGCGAGCAGGGCTCGGCGAAGGGTCGAACACCGCGGCCTCATGCGCGAGGGGCAGGCCTGGATCAACGACCTGCCGATCCCCGCGGACGTACGGCTTCTAAACGGGCCCACCGGCTGCCGCCTCGACGACCACCCCGGGTTGAGCAGCTTCGGCCTCTGACCCGCCCGGGCAGCCGGGCCCCCACAGGCACCGCTCGTGCCGGGGGCCGCCGACTGAACGCGATGGCCCTTTGACGGATCCGTGACGGCACTTCGGTGCGCTCGGGCACTCGTGTCCCACGCCCCCCAGAAAGCGTTGGCCGGCCGCGATGCTCGTGCCGCGCCATCGCCCGCGGTCTCACGGCCGGCGACACGCATCCAGTTGGTTCGCCCACCCCAGCGAGTTTCGAACCCAGGAGCAGACATGAGCACGATCACGTCCCCCGACGGCACCGAGATCTTCTACAAGGACTGGGGCACCGGCCAGCCCATCGTGTTCAGCCACGGCTGGCCGCTGTCGTCCGACGACTGGGACGCGCAGATGCTGTTCTTCCTGCAGCACGGCTACCGCGTCATCGCGCACGACCGGCGCGGACACGGTCGTTCCGCACAGACCGCGGACGGGCACGACATGGACCACTACGCCGATGACCTGGCCGCCCTGACCGAGCACCTCGACCTGCGCGACGCGGTGCACATCGGCCACTCCACCGGTGGTGGGGAAGTCGTCCACTACATCGCACGCCACGGCGAGGACCGCGTGGCGAAGGCGGCCATCCTGAGCGCGGTACCGCCGCTGATGGTGCAGACCGAGAGCAACCCGGGCGGTTTGCCCAAGAGCGTGTTCGACGACCTCCAGGCCCAGTTGGCCGCCAACAGGTCGGAGTTCTACCGCGCGCTCCCGTCCGGCCCGTTCTACGGGTTCAACCGGCCCGGGGTGGAGCCTTCAGAGGCGATAGTCCAGAACTGGTGGCGGCAGGGGATGATGGGCGGCGCGAAGGCGCACTACGACGGGATCGTGGCCTTCTCCCAGACGGACTTCACAAAGGACCTGCAGAAGATCACGGTGCCGGTGCTGGTCATGCACGGCGACGACGACCAGATCGTCCCTTATGCCGACTCCGCGCCGCTGTCGGCTGACCTGCTGAAGAACGGGACGCTCAAGACATACGCCGGTTTCCCGCACGGCATGCCGACGACCCAGGCGGAGACGATCAACGCCGACCTGCTGGAGTTCATCAGGTCCTGAACGCCCCCTTCGCGCCTGTGGCACGTCCCGGGTCAGCGATCGGGGTGTGCCGCAGGCGTGAGGACGTCCGGCGTGGTCGCCCGCCTTCGCGACCGAACGGTGCCGTCCCCGTTGAGGAGCCAAGATCGACCGCCGCGGTCATCCGGTCGTATGTGCCGCTGTGCTCGGCGGAGCGGACCCACTTGATGCCCTCAACCACTCATCCACAAGGCGGCCTGCGCGTCGACGTCCTCACTGATGGGGAGACGCCACTCGGAGCGCCGATCCGACCCCGCTGACGTCCGACGTGCGGAGGGCTTGCGGAGGAGGGCCGCAGGCGACCGTGTCCGGGAGTCAGCAGTCGGGCGCGCGCGGCATCCGTCTTCTCAGCGGTGGTCTTAGAAGGGCACGTGGCACATGGCCCAACACAGTCGCCTGCAGCGTTGCTGACGACGCGGGTGCCACCGCCACGGGCCGTGCTGGGCTACTCGGGACGTCGGATGTGGATGCGGACGCTTGTGACGGGCGTCACACTGGGACATCGGGGACGGTGGCGCTCGGAAGCATCCGGCGATGCTCTCGACTTTCGCTTCGCGAGAAACACCGTCCACAGTCGGGTGGTCGGCTTGCTCCGGGCGACCGGCTTCGCACTCCAGCCCAGGAGGTGCACCGTGGCCCTCACGATCGGCATCGACATCGGAGGCACCAAGGTGGCGGCCGGGGCGGTGGACGAACAGGGCGGCATCATCGCCAGTGCCCGCCGCGACACGCCGTC
>DATINJ010000091.1:0-11742 GCA_035474375.1 Kineosporiaceae bacterium
CCGGAAGGAAACACCATGGCACAGAGCACCACTGCCGTCGCGAGCGGCCCGGTCGCGACCGCTGCCCTCCGCACCGCCCTCGGCAACGTTCTCAGCCTCGCGCTCGCAGCGCTCGCGCTGCTGAGCGTTCTGATCCTGCTGCAGGCGAACGCACTCGAGCTGTCGCCGAAGGCCGCCAACTACCTGCACGAGGCCACCCACGACGCGCGGCACGCCCTCGGCGTGCCGTGTCACTGACACCGGTGGTGATCCGATGGTCACGATGACCCTGGGCCGCACCGTCGGTCACGGCGCCCTCGCAGGCGCCGTGGCCGGCGGGGTCGGAGCCGCAGCCCTGTACTGGCTCGTCGAGCCCTCGATTCGCGCGGCGATCGCCATCGAGGACGCCGGAGCGGCCGGCCCGGAGATGGGCGACCACACTCACGCGGTGGCGGATCACGCCACCGGCCACAGCCATCCGGCCGAAGCGCTGGTGTCGCGGGGCGAGCAGGTGGTCTTCGGCCTGATCACGGTTCTGCTGGTCGGGATCCTGATCGGGATCGCGTTCGGGCTCATCCACCGGTTCCTCGCAACCGCGCTCCCGGGCCGGACCGTGGCCGGCTCGGCAATGGCGCTCGCCGGTCTGGGGTTCCTCTCGTTCACCCTTGCCCCCGCCATCGTCGTCCCAGCCAACCCGCCGGCCGTCGGCGATCCAGCGACCGTAAACCTGCGCACTCTGACCTATCTCGGGGCAATCGTGGGCTTCGTCGCACTGACGGCCGTGGTCACCGCGTTGGCGCGGTCCAAGGACCGGGCGCCCGGGTCACGGGCAGCAGTTGCCACGGCAGTGGGCATCGTGGGAACAGCCGTCCTGATCTGGGCGCTACCTGATGCCGCCGATCCGGTGCCGCCCACCGTTCCGGCCGACCTGATCTGGCAGTTCCGGGTCGAGTCGCTGACCCAGATCGGGCTGATGTGGCTCGTTCTCGGCGCCGTTTTCGCGTATCTCATGCCCGGTCGAAATCCGGCCGGGTCGGCGATTCCGGACGATGCACGTCGTGACGCGATGCCTGACGTGCTCGCCAGGTACTGAACCCGACGTGAGCGCAGCATCGGCCTCGCAGCCGCCTGGGCCGAGATCCGGGCCGCGGATCAGAATGTGCCGGGGCTGCTGCTGCGGCACGACTCGCAAGCATCCAGACGTCGATCACGACGGCATCGCCGCGGTTCTCCAGGGTGTCATCGGCTCGGACGCGGAACTGGTTCGCGTCGACTGTCTCTGGGCCTGCGACTTGTCGAATGTCGTGGTGGTGAACCCGACCGCCGAGGCGCGCCGGCAAGGGGCGCGGCCGGCCTGGGTCGCCCAGGTCAACACCCTCGAACGCGCCCGCGCCGTCGCCCAGTGGGTGCGACAAGGCGGCCCGGGCGTTGCGGATCCACCCGCCGAGCTGGGCGCCGTCCATACCGCGGCGGGGCTGCGGCGAGTGAGCTCCGCCGGCTCGTGACCGCACCGCCGTCCCGACCCGGCAACCACGTTCCACCGACGGAAGGAAAGCACCATGGAATCCGCGATCGACACCCATCTGAAGTGCCCGCGCACGCTGTCGCGCCGGGTGCCCGACGACTACCAGCCGCCGTTTCCGATGTGGGTCGGACGCGCGGACACCTCGCTCCAGCAGGTAGTGATGGCCTACCTCGGCGTCCAGTACGCCGACGAGGCGAAGCGGCCGGACGCGCTGGCGGCGCTGCGCCACATTGTCGCGACGTTCCAGGGCCCGGACGGACCGATCAGTCACGACCTGACCCACCACGTCGACAACCAGGACCACCACAACCTGATCGTGGTCGGGTACTGGGCCGACCCGGCGGCGTACTGCCGCTGGCTCCGATCCGAGCAGGTCACGGGCTGGTGGGACTCCGAGGATCGGCTGGCCGACGGACTCGGCTACTTCCGCGAGGTCGTCGCTCCGCGAGTTGAGCAGTTCGAGACGCTGTACGCCTTCCAGGAGAAGCTTCCCGGCGTGGGCGCTGTGATGGACGACATCAGCGGGGACGTCAACGAGCACGGCTACTGGGGGTCGATGCGCGAGCGAATCCCGCTCTCGCAGACCGATTGGATGCAGGCGGGCGGCGAGCTCACCGTTATCGCCGGTGACCCGCAGGCCGGCGGCCGGGTGGTGGTGCGCGGCCACGACAACATCACCCTGATCCGGTCAGGCCAGGAATGGATCGAGGCCGAGGACGACGAGCGCTCGCTGTACCTGGACGAGATCCTGCCGACTCTCGAGGCCGGCATGGACTTTCTCCGGGACAACGGCGAGAGCGTCGGTTGCTACAGCAACCGGTTCGTCCGCAGCATCGACCTCGACGGCAACGAGCTCGACGAGAGCTACAACATCGGGCATTGGCGCTCGCTGGATCGGCTCGAGCGCTGGGCCGAGTCACACCCGACCCACTTGCGAATCTTCACAACGTTCTTCCGAGTTGCCGAAAGGCTCGTCAAGTTGCGGCTTTACCATGAGGTGTCCGTCTCCGACGGCAAGGAGCAGACATTCGAGTACATCAACTGCCATCCACGGACCGGAATGATGCGCGAAGCGCAGCTGCCCGATCGACCCACCCGAGGAGACCGACAGCGATGACTACTCCGACAGCAGCGCTGCGCGCTGGCCGTGACCAGTTGCAGGCGCTTCGCACCTCCTACGACGAAGCCATTTCGTCCTTCACCTGGCCAGACGTCGGGCCGCACTTCAACTTCGCCCACGACTGGTTCGACCCCTTTGCCCGCGGCAACCAGCGACCGGCCCTGATCATCGTGGAGGAGGACGGCGCACGGCGGTCGTACTCGTTCGATGAACTTGCTGTCCAGTCGGACCGGGTGGCCGCGTACCTCTCGGCCCGCGGCGTCGGTCTGGGCGAGAGCGTGGTGGTGATGCTGGGCAACCAGGTCGAGCTCTGGGAGACGATGCTCGGGATCATCAAACTCGGCGCGGTCGTCATGCCGACCACCACGGCGGTCGGACCAGCTGATCTCGTCGACCGCCTCGCTCGTGGCCAGGCGAAGGTCGTCATCTGCAACGTCGCCGACGCCGCGAAGTTCGAGGAGGTGCCGGGGGACTACGTCAGGATCGTGGTCGGGGACGAGACGCCCAAAGGGTGGCTCAGCTACTCCGAGATCCGCGCCCTCGGCGAGGCGACGGTCCAGCATCCCGGCAATGCCAGTACCGACCGCCTGCTCCTGTACTTCACCTCGGGCACGACCAGCCGACCCAAGCTGGTGGAGCACACCCACCTCACCTACCCGGTCGGGCACCTGTCCACGATGTACTGGCTCGGCTTGAAGTCCGGTGACGTCCACCTCAACATCTCCAGCCCGGGCTGGGCCAAACACGCCTGGTCCAACTTCTTCGCACCCTGGTTGGCCGAAGCGACGGTCTTCGTCTACAACTACGGGCGGTTCGAGGCCGCGGCGCTGCTCGACCAGATCCGTGCGGAGAGCGTCACCACGTTCTGCGCCCCACCCACCGTGTGGCGAATGCTCATCAACGCCGACCTCTCCGGCGGTCCCGGGAAGCTGCGCGAGGCCATCGCCGCCGGCGAGCCGCTCAATCCCGAGGTGATCAGCCAGGTCGAGCGGCACTGGGGGCTCACCATCCGCGACGGCTTCGGGCAGACCGAGACGACCGCTTGCGTCGCAAACACCCCGGGGCAAGCGGTCAAGGCGGGCTCGATGGGTCGAGCTCTGCCGGGAGTGCCGGTCGTTCTGGTCGACCCAGTGACCGGGACGAAGATCGAGGGTCCGGGCGAGGGCGAGCTGTGCCTCGATCTGGCCGCGAATCCGTTCACGCTCACGACCGGATACCAGGGCGATCCCGCGCGAAATGCTGAGGCCATGGCCGGTGGCTATTACCACACCGGTGATGTCGCTTCACGGGACCGTGACGGCTACATCACCTACGTCGGCCGGACCGACGACGTGTTCAAGGCATCGGACTACAAGATCAGCCCTTTCGAGCTCGAGTCGGTCCTGATCGAACACCCCGCGGTCGCCGAAGCGGCCGTGGTCCCGGCGCCGGACCCGATTCGGCTCGCGGTGCCCAAGGCGTACGTCGCCCTGGTCGACGGACATCAACCGGACGCCGCGACGGCGCAGTCGATTCTGCGATACGCCCGCCTGAATCTGGCGCCATATCAACGGATTCGGAGACTGGAGTTTCTGGAGCTGCCCAAAACGATCTCCGGCAAGATCCGCCGAGTTGAGCTGCGCAAGCGTGAGAACGACGCCGACGCGCCGCTTCCGGGCGAGTGGCGCGACGATCAGTTCCCCGAGTGAGTCACCGACCGAAGGAGGCGCCGCGAGTTGGGAGCTCTACGGGTGACCTTCGAGGAAGTTGCGCAGTTCGGTGGCGTGTTTCTGGTACGCGTCGGCGCGCTCAGGTTGACCACAGCCGCGGGTCATCGTTTCGAGGGTGACCAAAGCGGTGAGCATGCCGCTCTTGTTGTGTGACTTCTCTTCCAGGGCAAGGGCTTGCTCGGCGACCTGGATGGCCTTGTGGTGCTGGCCCAGGGCCCAGACGCTGTCCGCCAGGGTGCGCAGGGCCCAGGCTTCCATCCTGTCCTCTGCGCAGGCGTGAGCGGCGGCGGCAGCCGTGGTGGCCTGCTCGGCGGCGGCTTCATAGTTTCCCTGGCGTTGGAGAGCATCGGCCATACCGGCCTGCGCGCCGAGTTTCGCTCGCTGCGCACCGGCTTCGACAGCCAGGGCCAGGGCCTCGGTAAACACCCTGATCGCCGTCTCCGGATCACCGTCGCCCAGCCAGGTCAAGGCGACGTTGCTGAGGCTCTCGGAGGCCAAATCCTGGCGTCCCAAAAGCAGTTCAAGATCAGCCGCATTCTGGAAGCAGTACCGGGCTTCAGTGAGCCTTCCGGATTCCCCGAGGACCACGCCCCGGCAGTTCCACAGAAAGCACAGTGCTTCGAGGTCGCCTGCGGGCTCGACCAGGTCGTGGGCCTGCTCGAGCAGCCTCAGCGAGGCGGCATAGGGCAGGGCTTGCCCGGCGTACTGCACGATCCGGATCGTCAGCCAGGCCGTCATGGACGGATTGCCCACCGAGTGAGCCAGGTCGGCGCAGGCGAGGAGAGTGTCCAGTTCCTGGTCTAGCCAGGCCTTAGCTGCGTCCCGGATACCCGTGACGTCTGCGGGATATTTTGTGTTGAGGATCAGAGGGCCCACCAGGTCCAGATGAGGCAGTACCAGCCCGAGAGCTTGCGTGGCGCTGGCGTAGTACCACCGCAACAGCCGCTCTTGCGCGTCTCGCGCGTCCTGGTCGTGGTCCGTGCCGGGATCGTCGTCCTGAGCCTGGTGGCTGTCCGGTCCGTTCGGTGATCCCCAGCCGTTCACGCACTCATGGACGGCACTGTGGCGGACAAGATCATGTATTCGGTAGCGATCGGTCGCGACGACCTCCAGAAGGTGGGCGCCGATCAGGGCTTGGAGGTGCTTGCGGACCGTTTCGGTGGGCAGGTCGCACAGGGCGGCGGCGGAGGGCAGGGACAGCTGGGCTTGCGGGTGGTAGGTCATCAGCCGCAGGACCCGGAAGGTTTCGGGTCGCAGGTGCTGGAAAGACCATGACAGGACGGTTTCGACGGACAGGTCGCTGTCGGCTTCGGTGTCGCTGAGCACGGATCGGCACCGTTGCTCTTCCTGTAGTGCGGAGGAGATGCGATCCACCGGCTCGAACTGAAGCTGCTCGGCGACCACCCGCAGAGCCAGCGGCAAACCGCCGCACAACTGCGAAAGGTGTTCCGCCTGGGCCTGATCCAATGGTGGCAAGTGGGAGCGGCGGGCGGCTTCCTGCAGCAGCTCGGCTCCGTGACCCGGAGACAGGGGGGACAGGGTGATCCGACGCGCCCCGTTCTGCACACCCAGTGCCCGCAGGCGCAACCGGCTGGTGATGACGGTCGTGCACCCCGAACTTCCGGGCAGCAGCGAGCGCACCTGATCGGAACTGTGGGCATTGTCCAGAATCAGCAACATTCGGCGTCCGGCGATGGCCGAGCGGAAGAGTGCGGACATGTGATCGACGTCGTCGGACATCTCCGCAGCCGGAACCTCGAGGGTCCGCAGCAAGGAGCTCAACGCCGTCAGCGGGCTGACCGGGGTGTGGCGGGAGAATCCCTGAAGATCCAGCCACAGGTCACCATCCGGGAACCGATCGCGCTGCCGGTGAGCCCAGGTAAGGACCAGCGCGCTCTTTCCGGCGCCGCCCATTCCGGTGACGAGGACGGGCTCACCGGCGTCCTCGGTGTTGCTGGTGAGTTCCTCGAGCAGAGCCAGTTCCGTGCTGCGGGCGACCATTCCGCCGGGGCGACCCGGCAGCTGTCGAGGTATTCGTATGGCTGTCGATGGGGTGGGCGCGACAGCGACAGAAGGTTCCTGCTCGCGGCGCCATAGTTCGATCCAGCGCAGCTCGTTCGCGTTCTCCGCAGAAATGGCGATCTGGTGGCGATTTGCCCATTCAGTGCAGGCTCGGACGAATTGGTTCACAAATACCAGTGACGGCTTGGAGCGCCCGGCCAGGACGTCACCGATCGTCGAACGGCGCAATTGTGGAGCGATGCGCGAAAGATCATTGTAAGAGGGCTTACCGCACATCAGGCGTAATTGCCCCAGCGCGGTGCAGCAGGGGCCATTCCAATTCACGGCGTCCGGAACAAAATCCGCGTCGTCGCCGACATTGACCGACCTTGCACCCATTCCAGCGTTCACTCATCCTCGGGATCGGACATCTGGCTCGGCCATTTCCGTGATCACCGCGGTGTGATCGTGGAGCAGAGGGCGAGAAGGAGTCTACGAAGCTGTGTGTACTCGCGTCCGGCCGGAGCGGACGTTCATCCGTTCGTGTCGCGTTCAGCGGGCATTTGCGCCGCGCTCGGCGGGTACCAGCCCTCCGGACTTGACCGGGCCTGTCCGAGGCTCTGGCATCGGCCGACGATGCCGGACCACCATGCAAGGGCGGTTCACCCGCCGCGGCACCGCGACCAGCGCCGATGTCCACGGATATCGGCGGGAGCGCTTCCACGCTTGCCTCGCCCCACCGTGGCGGGGCCGGCGAGCCTACTGGCTCACGTCGAGTGGTCGCAGTGCGACGTCAAAGCGTCACCCGAGAAAGGGATCCAACAGTCATGAACCGTTCCCATCCACCGCTGAGCCGATGGAAACGCGCCATCGGCCTCGCCCTGGCCGCCGTGACGGCCACGGTGGGCCTGCAAGCGATGTCCCCCCTCGCGGCCCAGGCAGCCGTGGACGACTTCAACCCGGCCACATGGAATATGCAAGGCGCCACCGACGGGCGCGGGAACAGCAAATGGAATACCGGAGTCGCGGCGCTGCTGAACAACGGCAGGGACGTAGTGGCTCTGCAAGAGGCCGGGCCGGCGGGGAACGTGCCCGGGACCTTCGGCCACGAGGAAGACCTGACCGTGGATCTTCCGGGCGGGGGGTCGGTCACCTACCGGCTGAGGGTGCACAGCTGGAACATTGGCACCGAGACCCGGCCGAACCGCTATCAGGTCTACTGGCTGCAGACGGATCCGGGGGGGAACCGGGTGAACCTCGCCATGGTCACGAACCGGCGGGTCACCGGGGTCCGGGCCGTCGACGCGGGTGAGGGACGCCCCGCGCTGGCGCTGACTTTCGGGGACACGGTGTTTTATGACGTCCACGCCAATGCCAACAACGGGTCAAACTCGGCGACCGCGGCCAGGAACATCCAGGACGACGCGGGCTTGCACCACTGGGCGGCGATGGGCGACTGGAACGTCGATCCGGTGACGCTGAGCCAGAGGCTGGGGTCACCTCCCGGGGTCTACTACTACCGCGCCTTCAACCGGACCGGCCGTGCGGTCGCGACCGGCGAGGAGGGTACCGCCACCCATCAGAGCGGCGGCGAGCTGGACTACATGGTGTCCGGATCACACCTGCCTGGTTACGGGGCCGGGCGCACCGGCGTCGGGGGATCGGATCACTACCAGCTGATCTTCAGTGGGATACGCGCTGCTGCTGAGGTGAGCCTGCAGAGCCGGAACGACTCGACGTACCTGGGGTTACCGGCGACTTCTTCCGGCGCCGAAGGGCTCTACATCGGAGGATGGACCGGTCAGGACAGTTTCGACAACTGGTACTTCGATGACTCGCCGGGCGGGGGAAAGGTCTACCTCCGCAACCACCTGACCGACCTGTGCGTCGAGGCCCGTGCCAATTACGTCTCCCAATGGGGGTGCGACAATGGCGCCGACCAGACGTTCTACATCGACTATGACGACGTTGACCCGACCAGGATCATGATCGAGTCCGCAGCGGACCCCACCCAGTGCCTCAACAAGGTGTTGAATGACACCAAGATCCACCTGGGTGACTGCGGTGGCGACGCCTCCGCGTGGCAGTACTCCTTCACCTCGGTGTTCATCGGCCTCTACACGATCATGCAGCTCATCCATCACGGCACGAGCGAAGACCCAGACCTGAGCGGCGTGATCCACCTCAGCATCCCGGTGATCACGGTCGGCGGTACCGGCCAGTTCGCCAAGGTGCAGGATGCGATCAACGCGGTGCCGGCGGACGGAGCTCCGCACACCATCGTCATCGCCAAGGGCATCTACCACGAGGTCATCACCGTCCCGGCGAATCTGAGGCATCTGACCATCAAGGGTGCCACCGGCAACTCCTCGGACGTCGTCATCTACAACGACCGCGCGCACGGAATGGCCAAGCCCGGTGGCGGGGTCTACGGCACCCAGGGCAGCGCCACGGCCACCTTCCGGGCGGCCGATCTGACCGTCACCGGGGTCAAGATCATGAACACGTTCGACCCTGCGGCCCACCCCGAGATCAGCCCGTACGACACCCAGGCCGTCGCGGTGGCCGCCATCGGGGATCGGCAGGTCTACTCCAACGACCAGTTCATCAGCACCCAGGACACCGTGCTGACCAAGGCGACCGCGCCGACCGCGCAGACCCGGCAGTACTTCCGCGACGTCTACGTCAAGGGCACCGTGGACTTCCTGTTCGGCGACGCCACAGCGGTGTTCGACCACAGCTACCTGGAGGAGACCAACCGGGGCGCAACACTGGGCGGCAACATCGTGGCGCCCAACACGGACTCGTCGAAAAAGTACGGCATCCTCATCACCAACAGCACGATCGCGTCCTCGTCGGCGGCGAACACCTACACCCTGGGCCGACCGTGGCACAACACCCCGACCGCGATCGGCCAGACCGTGATCCGGGACACCGTGCTGCCGATCGGGATCAAGATCGCCGCTCCGTGGACCGACATGACGCCCGACTTCTCCTGGCGATCCGCGCGGTTCTCCGAGTACAACAACTCCGGCCCGGGGGCCATCCAGGTGCACTGCAGTGGTGCCTGCGGCTCCACTTCACGACCGGAGTTGAGCGCTTCCCAGGCAGGCGAGTACACCGCCCAGAAGTACCTCGCCGGAAATGACGGGTGGAACCCCGTCACGTAAGGCCCCGCTGAGGCCTGCGGTGACGCGGGCGCGACCGGACCGGCCGCGCCCGCGTCACCCCGCCTCCGGACGGATCACCGAGGCCGGAATAGTAGGCTCTCGCCATGGGGTTGATCTTCGACGCTGGGGTCGGTGAACTGCCGCTGGTGCAGCGAGTGTGGTCGGCAAGGTGTGACGCCGCGACCAGTTTCACCTCGGCGGCCAAAGGCTCCTCCATGATCGCGTTTGCGCGTCACGCTGGCAGGTGGACGGTGCACCTGCGCGGACCGGAGACCAGGGCCACACACCTGACCTGCCCAGAGGGCTGGGAGTTCTTCGGTGTCGAACTGCAGCCCGGTGCCTATCTACCCCTCTTCCCGCCTTCCGGTCTGATCGACCTGAACGATGCGTTGTTGCCGACCCTGTCAGGTGACCGGATTGTGCTGGACAACCGAGACTGGGAGATGCCAACCGAGCAGAACGTCGACGTCTTCGTCAACAGGCTCGTGCAGGCAGGGTTGTTGTTCTTCGATCCATTCGTCGAGGAGATCCGTCACGGCGAACGACCACGAGGCATGTCGGAACGGACGGCGCAAATCCGGTTCCGCCGGGCCGTCGGGATATCGTGCCGCAAGCTCGTCAGCATTGACCAGGCACAGCGCGCCGCGCAGCTCCTCGCCGCGGGGGAATCGATCGCCGACGTCGTCATCGGGTGCGGCTACTACGATCAGCCGCAGCTCACGCGGGCGATGCGGTGGGCAACCGGCCACACCCCAGGCGAGTTGAGGTCCGGCATCCCGTTCCTCGCGTTCTGACCCCCTTGGCCCAACCCGCTGAGCAGCACCTCGGAGCCGGCGGGATTCGGTTCGATACAAGACGGGCCGAGCGACGGGATGGTGCACTGCGGGAATGCGAAAACTAGTCGAGTTCAACCACCTCTCGATCGACGGACGGTTCTCCGGGGACGCCTTCTGGGCCGCGCAGATGAAGGTCGCCCCCAACGACAACCACTTCGCCTATCAACTCCGGCTGTTGGAAGAGGCAGCCGGTCTGGTGCTCGGACGGGCGACCTACCAAGGCTTCGCCGCAACGTGGCCCACCATGACCGGTGACCTCGCCGACAAGCTCAACTCCCTGCCCAAGTACGTCGCCTCTACCACGCTGACCGAGACCACCTGGAACGCCGAGGTGCTCCCAGGCAAGGCAATTGACGCCGTCGCCCAGCTCAAAGAGTCCGGCAGCGGCACGTTGGTGAAGTATGGCAACGGCGCTTTCAGCCGGGCGCTGATCGAGGCGGGTCTGCTGGACGAGCTGCATCTGAGCGTATCGCCGTTTGTCGCAGGTTCCGGTGAGTCGCTGCTGTCGGGTATGAGCGGGACCCCCATGAACCTGACGGGAGTGACCGAGATCGGCAACGGCGCGGTGGTACTGACTTACACCCTGAGTCGGTAACCCTGTTGGCCGCTACCCGCACCTGCTTCCGGCCGGGTGAGCTCCCAGATCTCTGCCCGGCCGTTCGGCGCACTTTCGTATCCATTCAGCCGCAATTGCGTGACGTCGGTGACCCGCAGATCTGACCATGTCGCGGCCAGTCCGCCGCGGAACACCTCGATGATGCCCGCGTCCCAGAAAAGCCGCAGTGGCCCGTTGAGTCCGGCGAAGGCTGCCAAGTCGACGGTCATCTCGGCTGCATCCCGTCCGCGCAGGATGACACGATGTCCACCGTCGGCTACGGCGGTGTCCAGCACCAACTCACCCGCGGTCCTCCCTTCGGTCAGGTGCGCCGTGCCGCACGGTGGCAGTGGGGTGGTGGCCAGCCGCAGCCGCGTCAACTCGGCCGCCGGCTCGATGTAGAGGCGTCCCTGCCGCACGGAGAGTTCTCGCGGCAGGCTCATCACCCCCACCGCGGGGCCGCCGAGGCCGGCCGGGTCTTGGTGGGTGCGGATCCAGCCGAACTGGATGCGTCGCCCATCCGGCGTCCAGTACGACTGCGGTGCGTAGAAGCGGTCGCCCAGATCGGCGGGCCCGACCTCGTGTACCTCGAAACCGGCACTGGTTGTCGTCCCGGTCATCCACCAGACCGCAGGCCGGTCCACGCCGTCCTCGGGGATGACCGAGACGAGGAGGATGCCCGTGCCTTCGGCGGTGAAGTAGTCCGGGCATTCCCAGACCGCGCCTGGCACTGTGGCTGTGGCCTGGTCCACGAAGACGCCGTCGTAGTCCCACTTCTGCAGGTCGGCTGAGGATAGGGCGAAAATC
>DATINJ010000092.1:0-50704 GCA_035474375.1 Kineosporiaceae bacterium
GTACTGGTGCAGTGCACGAGCCCGTTCATGGATCCGGGCGATCTGGACAGTGCGATCGCCCGAGTGCTGGCCGGGGAGGCGGACTGCGCCTTTTCGGCGGTCGAGAGCCATGCCTTCCTGTGGAAGTACGCGCCGGAAGGGCTGATCGGGATCAACCACGACACCAGCTTCCGGCCCCGGCGGCAGGATCGGGATGTGGAGTTTCGGGAGACCGGAGCCTTCTATGCGATGCGCACCGACGGGCTGCGCCGGCACGGCCGGCGGTTCTTCGGCACGCTGGTGGCGCAACGGGTGAATGACGATCATGCGATGGAGATCGATACGGTCGATGACCTGCACATGGCTCGACTGCGGGCGGCGGTGCTGGAGGAGCAGGAACGGATCGACGGGCTGCCGGTGATCGATGTCGATGCGCTGGTCACTGATTTCGACGGCGTGCACACCGATGACCGGGTCTACCTGTCGCAGGACGGGGTGGAGAGCGTCCAGGTCAGCCGCGAGGACGGAATGGGTGTCGCGCTGGTCCGGCAAGCCGGGGTGAAGCTGCTGATCTTGTCCACCGAGGTGAACCAGGTGGTCGCGGCCCGAGCGGCGAAGCTGCAGGTGCCGGTGATGCACGGGCAGTCGGACAAGGCCCAGGCGCTGAAGGAGTGGATCGCGCAGGAGGGCCTGGATCCGAACCGGGTGGCGTATGTCGGCAATGACGTCAACGACCTGGGGTGTCTACGGATGGTCGGCTGGCCGATCGCGGTGGCCAACGCCCACCCGGACGTCGAGGCGCTGGCCCGGTTGAAGCTGACTCGCCGCGGTGGCGATGGCGCCGTCCGTGAACTTTGTGAACTGGTGGTCGCGGCGGCGGCCGGCCGGGACGCCGAAAACTGATCGCTGAGCTGCGACCCGGGCACCTATTCTGGGCGGATGCAGATTGGGTTCGCGCTTCCGGTTTCCGGGTCCTGGGCCACCCCGGACAATCTGTTGACCATCGCTCGGCGGGCTGAGCAGCTCGGATACGCCAGCCTCTGGTCGTTCCAGCGGTTACTGGCACCGCCGGACAATCAGATCGCACCGGTCTACACCAGCGTGCTCGACCCGACCGTAGTGCTCGGCTACGCGGCCGCCGTGACCGAGCGGATCGATCTGGGCATCGCCATCATCAACGCTCCCTTCGAGAGCCCGGCACTGTTGGCCAAGCAACTGGCCACTCTCGACGTGCTCTGCAAAGGTCGGCTGCTCGCCGGGCTAGGTCTCGGCTGGCTGCCGGCGGAGTTCACTGCCAGCGGGGTTCCCTTCGAGCGCCGGGGTGCTCGGATGGACGAGTACCTGCGGTGTCTGGATGCGCTCTGGGGCCCTGACCCGGTCCAGTTCGACGGCGAGTTCTACCAGGTACCGCCATCGATTGCGCTGCCGAAGCCGGTGCCACGCTCGAGCTCGGCACGCCCGCCGATCCTGATGGGCGGCGATGCCAGAGCGGCACTGGAACGGATCGGTCGACTTGGTGACGGCTGGATCAGCAGTAGCCGGGTGCCGCCGGACGAGTTCGGGCAGCGGGTGGAGGTGGTCAAGGCGGCGGCCGAGGCTGCCGGGCGAGATCCCGACCAGCTGCGGTTCGTCTGCCGTGGGGTGCTCCTGGACGCGCCCCGGACCAGGCCGCTCACCGGCACACTGGCGCAGATCCAGGACGATCTCCCGGGACTGGCGAAGCAAGGTGTCACCGATCTGTTCATCGACTTGAACTTTGATCCGACCATCGGTCACGTCGATGCGGATCCGGTCGCTTCGATGCGGCGGGCTCAGACGGTGCTGGAGGCGTTCGCTCCCGCGTGACGGAACATGCCCCGGGCGCCGATGGTTGGGGTGGAGAGAAATGTCGGTGCCGCGCGCAAGGATGCAGCTGAACACCACGACGATTGATGAGGAGCGCGATGCTGGTTCGACTTCTGCGTGAACGCCTGCGCGGCTACCGGACCCCGATCCTGATCGTGATCCTGCTCCAGCTTGTCCAGACCGTGGCCACGCTGTACTTGCCCACGCTGAATGCCGACATCATCGACAAGGGCGTGGTGCATCAGGACACCGAATACATCCTCCGGCTCGGGGCCCTGATGCTCGCGGTCAGCCTGGTGCAGGTGGTCTGCCAGGGCGGGGCGGTGTTCTACGGCGCCCGGACGGCGACCGCTCTCGGTCGCGACGTCCGGTCGGCTCTCTTCCACCGGGTGCAGTCGTTCTCCGCCCGCGAGGTCGGCCGCTTCGGCGTCCCGTCACTGATTACCCGGAGCACGAACGATGTACTCCAGGTGCAGATGCTCGTGGTGATGACGCTGACGATGATGGTCTCGGCGCCGATCATGTGCATCGGCGGCATCATCCTGGCCGTTCGGCTCGACGTCCCGCTGTCCGGCATCGTGCTGGTCGCGATCCCGACGCTGGGCGTGATGGTCACACTGATCATCTCCCGGATGCGCCCGTTGTTCCGGCTCTCCCAAGATCGGCTGGACCGGATCAATCAGGTTCTGCGCGAACAGATCGCCGGAATCCGGGTGATCCGGGCGTTCGTGCGTGACACCCAGGAGCGGCAGCGTTTCGCCAAGGCCAACACCGAGCTCTACGACGTCTCCCTGGGGATCGGTCGGCTGCTGGCGCTGATGTTCCCATCGGTGATGCTGGTGCTGAACGTCTCGAGCGTGGCCGTGCTCTGGTTCGGCGGCCACCAGGTCGCTTCCGGCGATCTCCAGGTCGGAGAGCTGACCGCGTTCCTCAGCTACCTGATGCAGATCCTGATCTCCGTCATGATGGCCACCTTCATGTTCATGATGGTGCCTCGGGCCGAGGTCTGTGCCGAGCGGATCGAAGAGGTCCTGGGCACCGACTCCAGCGTGGTGCCGCCGCTGAACCCGGTTCACGTCAAGGTCGGTCACGGTCGGCTTGAATTCCAGGGCGTCGAGTTCCGCTACCCGGGCGCCGAGGCGCCGGTGATCTCCGACATCAACCTGGCGGCCGCTCCCGGCGAGATCACCGCGGTGATCGGCAGTACCGGTAGCGGTAAGACGACGTTGCTGAACTTGATCCCGCGACTGTTCGACGTCACCGGCGGCACGGTCTTGGTGGACGGCGTCTCGGTCCGCGAGCTTGACCCGACTCTCCTGTCGGACGCCGTCGCGCTGGTGCCGCAGAAGCCCTACCTGTTCAACGGCACCATCGCGAGCAACCTGCGATACGGCAAGCCCGATGCGACCGACGAGGAGCTCTGGCATGCGCTGGAGGTCGCACAGGCCAAGGGCTTCGTCGAGCAGCTGGCCGATGGTCTGGATGCGCCCGTTTCGCAGGGTGGAACGAACCTCTCCGGAGGGCAGCGGCAGCGGATCGCGATCGCCCGCGCCCTGATTCGCCGTCCCGAGATCTATCTTTTCGACGACTCGTTCTCCGCGCTGGATTACGCCACCGACGCTGCCCTGCGATCCGCCCTGGCACGGGAGACCCAGGAAGCGACGGTGGTCATCGTTGCCCAGCGGGTGAGCACGATCCGGCACGCCGACCGCATCGTCGTCCTGGACGAGGGGCGCGTCGTGGGTACCGGTACTCACGACGAGCTGATGGAGACCAACGAGACGTACCGAGAGATCGTGCTCTCCCAGCTCACCGAACAGGAGGCGGCCGCATGAGCGAGAAGCGGCGCGGCGGCGCCTGGACGGAGGCCGCACGCAACGACGAAGTCGCTTGTGTGCGGGGCGGAGGAAGGCGCCGCCATCAGCGCCGCGTCCGAGCGAATCGAGGGATCATGAGCGTTGTCATCAGCGCCGCGCCCGAGCGAATCGAGGGCTTGTGAGCACCGACACGGACCGCACACCCCCGGCGCAGACCGGGCCGGGCGAGCGGGCGACGCCGGCCCGAGCTCCCGGTCCGGAGCCGGGTGCCGCGCGAGGGCCCGGAGCGTGGATGGCCGGCCGGTCGGTGGAGAAGTCGCTCGACTTCCGCGGCTCCGGTCTGCGCCTGCTACGTACCCTTCGGCCTCAGCTGCACCTGATCATCGGCACCCTGCTGCTGGCTCTGGCCAGCGTGGTGCTTGCGGTGATCGGGCCGAAGATCCTGGGCCGGGCCACCGACATCATCTTCGCCGGAGTTCTCAACCCGGCGGCCGGCATCGACTTCAACCACGTCGCCCGCGTGCTGATGTTCGCGCTGGGCACCTACGTGGCTTCGTCCGTGCTCAGCTGGATTCAGGGCCGCTGGGTTGCCGTCCTGGTCCAGCGTGCGGTCTTCGACCTGCGGGACAAGTCCCAGGCGAAGCTGTCCAGGTTGCCGTTGAGCTACTTCGATCGGCAGCCTCGCGGCGAGACCCTCAGCCGGGTGACCAACGACATCGACAACCTCCAGCAGTCGCTCTCCCAGACGCTGAGCCAGATCGTCACCTCACTGCTGACGATCATCGGCGTGCTCGTCGTCATGGTGGTGATATCCCCGCTGCTGGCCTTGATTGCGCTGGTCACCGTGCCGTTGTCGATCTGGGTCGCGGCCACCATCGGTAAGCGGGCGCAACCGCAATTCGTCAAGCAGTGGAAAACCACCGGCCGGCTGAACGGGCACATCGAGGAGATGTACTCCGGGCACTCGCTGGTCAAGGTGTTCGGTCGACAGGAAGAGTCCGCGGCCACCTTCGAGGTGCAGAACGAGCAACTGTTCGCCGCCAGCTTCAAGGCGCAGTTCATCTCCGGCCTGATCCAGCCGGCGATGATGTTCATCGGCAACATCAATTACGTCCTGGTGGCCGTGGTCGGTGGCCTGCGGGTCGCCTCCGGCAACCTCTCGCTCGGCGACGTCCAGGCATTCATCCAGTACACCCGGCAATTCGGCCAGCCGCTCACCCAGGTAGCGAGCATGGCGAACCTGCTGCAGTCCGGGGTGGCCTCGGCCGAGCGGGTGTTTGCGCTGCTCGACGCCGAGGAGCAGGCCCCCGATCCGGCCGAACCGGTCCGGGTGGGTCGCTCGCGCGGGCGGGTGGAGTTCGACGACGTGACGTTCAGGTACGACCCGGACGTGCCGCTGATCGACAACCTGTCCTTGGACGTCGAGCCGGGCCGGACGGTGGCGATCGTCGGGCCGACCGGAGCCGGAAAGACCACGCTGGTGAACCTGCTGATGCGGTTCTACGAGCTGACCAGCGGGCAGATCAGGCTCGATGGCGTAGACATCGCCAAGCTGACCCGAGAAGACCTCCGCGAGCAGTTCGGCATGGTTCTGCAGGACGCCTGGTTGTTCGGCGGCACGATCGCGGAGAACATCGCCTACGGCGCCGACGATCCGTCTCGCGAGAAGATCATCGAAGCGGCCCGCGCGACCCACGTGGACCGCTTCGTCCGTACCTTGCCGGACGGATACGACACAGTGATCGGAGACGACGGCGGTGACGTCAGCGTCGGCGAGCGGCAGCTGATCACGATCGCTCGGGCCTTCCTCGCCGAGCCGGCGATCCTGATTCTCGACGAGGCGACCAGTTCGGTAGACACCCGAACCGAGGTTCTGATCCAGCGGGCGATGAACTCGCTCCGCCAGGGGCGGACCAGTTTCGTGATCGCGCACCGGCTCTCCACCATCCGGGATGCCGACCTGATCCTGGTGATGGAATCCGGGCAGATCGTCGAGCAGGGCCGGCACGACGAACTCCTCGCCACCGGCGGCGCTTACGCCCGGCTGTACGCCGCCCAGTTCGCCGAGGCTGTCGCCGAAGTGGACTGAGTAGCCAGATCAAACTGCACGAATCGCCGATGCCTGATGCTCTGGTGCAGTGCGCTCAGCGCAGCGCCAATTGATTAGCCCATCGGATCTTTGGAGGCTCTCGTGAGCACCGCGACCAAGAATCGGACCACGACCGACAATCACGCCCTCGCCCAGGCGGTTCATGATCTCGGTTCCGCCCTGTGGTTCGGCGGGGCCGTGATGGGGATGGCAGGGGTCAACAAGGCAGGCCGCGACCTTCCGCAGGGGATCGACCGGATCAGGGTCGCCAACTCGGCGTGGAGCCGGTTCGGCCCAGTGGAGTGGGCCGGGGTGGCCTCAACTCTCCTGGCCGGGAGTCGTTTGACGCAGTCGAGCAGCCAGCGGCTAGCCGCCCAGCAGGGTTTCGCTCGCACCGGCGCGGCCAAGGCAGTAGTGGCCGCACTCGGAGCGGCCGCGACCGCCTTTGCCACGTACAGCGGTTCTCGGATCGGCAAGTTGGCTGAGGAGGCCGAGGCCCGAGGCGAGAAGATCGAGGTCAAGGACGCCGCCACCCCGTCCGAACTGACGCCGCCGGACATCGCCGCTTGGCAGCGGCGGCAGCGGATCGCGCAGGTCGCGGTTCCGGTGCTGACCGGCGCGAACATCGTGCTCGGCTCCTACCTGGTGCAGTCATACCGAACCGCCGCGACCGTGAAGGGAATCAAGAACCGCTTGCTGCCTGGCCGGTGAGCCTCGGTCGCCAGGTCCGGGCGCTGTGCGCGCCCGGACCAGCGGCCGGACTCAGTGGCAACTGCCGCCTTGGGCGGCGGCGGCCTGCCCAGGGGTGGCCGGAACATCGAGGGCCGGGTTGCGATCGAAGAAGCCAAAAGGCTTGAGCCAGAAGGAAACCGTGTCGGCCGGCATCACTGGCCAGTCTTCCGGTCGGGTGACGTGATGGATGCCGAAGACATACCAGAGCACGACGTCGACGTCCTCAATCGGCCGGTCGGCCGCCGTCCAATCCGGTAGTCCCTGGCCACCCGGGCTGCCCGCGCCGAACCCCAGAGTCGGGAACTCGCCGCACGGCCAGCGCTCCTGCGGGTGAAACGGCGTCACCCACACCGAGTGCCCGATCGCACCCGCCCGCGCCAGCACCGGCGACGACGGGTCGAACATCGCTGGAATGCTGGCTCCCGGCACCAGTTTATAGGCGACCGGCGTGCCAAGGCCGTTGCGGACCCGGTCATTGACCACCTTCCAGGATCGCTGGCTCGCCCAGTCGTGATCCTGGATACCCTCGATTTCGCTGCGGAGCGCGGTATTTCGAGCAACCAATGCCAGTCCGTGCGGGTTGTCGGCAGCCACCGGCAGGGCTTCGGTATGTGATTCGTAAACGGTGTTGGATTCGCCGTCCACGTCCAGGTCGAGTCGCGCGATGATGAAATGCTGGTGGAACGGCGCGTAGGTCTGGTGATCGACGACGGTTCCGTACTGTGGTGCTGGATCGCCGTCCGGGAATCGAGTGGTGACCATGATTCCGGTGGCCCGGACCTCGGACTCGATCGACCCGTCCTGGTAAAAGCGCCAGTAGACGAGATATTCATAGTTCGCCACGGTGACGTGGAACGACACCACCAGGCGGCGCATCCGCCGAACCTCGGCGCCGCTGACCGAATCGACGTGCTTCCAGAGGATGGCGTTGTCCTCCTCATGGATGCAGATGGCGTTCTCGATCGGATAGGGAGTGCCGTGTGAATCGTGCAGAACGGCGTCCAGGTAGCGGATTTCACCGAGACAGTCGCACCCGAGCTTGAGCGAGGTGGTCATGAAACCGAGCCCCCACTCGCCAATGTCGAAGGCGGTCCGGCGGTAGTGGTCCGGCGTCGGATCGCGGTAAGGCACGACCATCTCGGCGAAGGACAGCCGGTGCGCTATCGGGCGCAGTCGGGGCCCGCCACTCGCGGACGGGTCCTGATAGCCAACGGTATGCAGCACCAGGCCCTCGCGGTAGTTGAAGCCGATCCGCAGTTGCCAGTTCTGCCAGCTCAGCAGGTTGCCCTCGAGGGTGAACGACACCCCGTCGGGCTGTTCGATCTGCAGCGGCGCCAGTGGGCGGGGCGCCAGGCCGGTCAGCGCGGGCAGATACTCACCCATGATCGGAGGGTTGTCAGTCGGCCCGCGCCCGTCGTCCTCGAGTTCGAGCAGTTCCATCCGGTTCAGGTCAATGATCGGGTGCAGCCCGCCGACCGGGTTCGCGTAGGGATTGCCATCCGGAGTGCTGCGCAGCCAGACGTCACCCCAGCCGACCCGCAAGCCTTGGTAACGCTCCGGGACCAGGGCCGCGCCGTACGCCCAGACATCCACCAGCACCAGGCTGAGGTCGGTGATCCCGCGTCGCTTCAGGGCCTCGATCAGCTCCGGCGTGCCACGGACGAACGCATCGCATTCGTGCCACTCGTCCACCGTCAGGTTCGGTTGGACGCCGGGCAGCGGGTCCCAGGAGATCAGGCGGTCCTCGGTCAACGACACCACGGCCCGATGGGCCTCGCCGTCCGTGGTGTTCCAGACCACCGCCGTCGCCGTCCGCCGGATCGGCTCGCCGGGGGAGAACGCCGCCACCTCAGCCTTGGTCGGTTCGAACAGTTCGATCGAGGCGTATCGCCACCCGTCGCCGACTCCTCGGGCGGCGGCCAGCACCTGGACCACCGCACGGAACTCCTCAGCGGTCAGCGGGTCGAGCGGGTGAGCGATGGAATTCATGTCAGCCCCTGCAGGGTTCTTGAGTGGTCATGATTAGGTTGTCGGGTGACATCCTCGGACATCGCTTACACGAATCACCCCTTCGGAGTTACCGCGACCGGCGAGTCGGTCGAGCGGTGGACGATGGACGACGGAGATATCGCCGTCGGCGTCCTCAGTCTGGGAGGGATCATCCAGTCCCTCGAGCTGCCAGACGCCGCTGACCAGCGTGCCGACGTCGTGCTCGGCTTCGACGACGTCGCCGGATATGAGAACACCAAGACCTTCGCCGGGGCACTGATCGGCCGCTTCGCCAATCGGATCGCAGACGGCCGGTTCACCCTCGATGGCGTTGAGTACTCGATTACGCCGAACGAGGGGACGACGGCGCTGCACGGCGGGCTGGAAGGTTTTCATCGGCGGATCTGGTCGATCGAGCCATACTCGGAGCCGGTCGGCGGGGCAGACGGCAGCACGGACGACGGGACGGACGGCGCGGCTGACGCCCCCGGAGTCGGACTGCGGTTGCGACTGGTCAGCCCGGACGGCGACCAGGGATTCCCCGGTCGGCTCGAGGTGACGGTGGACTACCTGCTGGTACCCGGACAGCGCCGCTTGAAGATCCACTACCGGGCGACCACGGACCGGCCGACCGTCGTCAACCTGACCCACCACGCCTACTTCAACCTGGCCGGATCCCTACCCGTGGGGACGGCGGCCAGCCCAACCCTGGACGGCCAGCAGCTCCAGGTCGCCGCGGCGCACTACACCCCGGTGGACGGCCGGCTGCTGCCCTCGGGCGAGGAGGCGCACACCATCGGGACGTCGTTCGACCTGCGCGAACCCCAGCCACTGGACTTTCTCAGCCTGGACCACAACCTGATCCTCGGCGACGGGTTGCCGGTTCCGGCGGGGCAGCCGCTGCGCTGGGCCGCAGCCCTGGAGCACCCGGCGAGCGGGCGTCGCATGGAGGTGCTGACCACCGAGCCGGGGCTCCAGGTCTACACCGGTGTTGGGCTGGACGGTTCCGAGATCGGCAAGGGCGGCATCGCCTACCAGAAGAGCGGCGGGATCTGCTTGGAATCCCAGCACTTCCCGGACGCGCCGAACCACCCGCAGTTCCCCAGCACCACCCTGCGCCCCGGCGAGGAATTCCTCAGCCGAACCGAATGGCGCTTTCCCCGAGCCTGACGACCTAGCCCCTCGACGTGGTCGTGCACGATGACCTCGGCAAGAGGTCATCGTGCACAACCACCTCGAAGGGGAGCAATGCCGGGGCAAGGGGATCCGACCGAATTGGCGGCGAGGTTCGAGCTGGCGGCTGAGGTCGATCGGGTGATTGCCGATGTGGCCTGGCTGAGCGAGTCGCCGCGGGGCCGAGGGCATCATCCGGAAGCCATGGAGCGGGCCGAAAAGTACGTATATGCGCGACTTTCGGAGGCTGGCTGGAATGTTCGGGCGGCGCCGTTCGAGCAGCGTTGGGCTCTCGGAGTCAGCGATGCCGGTGGACGTCCCCCGCTCTGGCGCCGGATTCGGCTTTTCCGGCGCGTGCAGGGAGTCAACCTGCTCGCCGAACTGCCGGGCCGGGCGCCTGACCGCTGCGTCCTTCTGGTTGCGCACTTGGACTCGGTGGCCTGTAGCCCGGGAGCCGATGACAATGCGTCGGGCGTCGCAGCTCTCCTGGAATGCGCTCGCTTGCTTGCCGGGCTCCCCGAACCGCCGGCGGTGAAACTTGCTGTGGTCGATCTGGAGGAGCTCGGCAAGCTGGGTTCGCGTGCCCTGGCGAAGGATGCCGAGTTCACCGGCAATGTCGATGCGGTGATATGTCTGGAATCCGTGGGGATATTCAGCGAGGAACCGCATACTCAGCGGCTGGGCGGTCTGGGGCTCATCTTTCGCGATCTGGCCAGGCGGGTTTCCGCCAATCAGCATCGTGGTGACTTCGCGCTCGTGATTCACCGCAGATCCAGCACCGCGGTTGCGCAGGCGATGGTCGCGGCCGGCGCGGCATTGCGCGTGCCGTTGCCGGTGCTCCTCGCCCGGGATCCCCGCTCCGACGGCTGGCGGGGCCTCCTGGCAACCGTTTTCGTTCCGCTGTTGGCCAACTTCGACAGATCCGACCATGCCCCGTTCTGGAACCGGGGGATACCCGCAGTCATGCTCACCACGACGGCCCCCTTCCGGAATCGGCATTACCACCTGGAAGGCGATCGGCCGGAGGAATTGGACTACCCGCGACTGACCGCGTTGGCCGCGATGGTGTCGGCCGCGGCGGCCACCATGATCACGCGGGCGGTGCCTGCGGCAGATCAGTGACCGTCGGCTCGCCGTGTCGTGGGTGCGGGTTGCGTTCCATGCTCCGCCGGTAAAGGAAGCTGCCCAACGAACCGGCGAGCGCCGCGACGACGGTGATCCCGATGAACTCGATCACTACGTCCAACACCATCCCGGCGCCGGTCACCGGGTTGCGCATTTGCGAGGACACGGTGAACAGCTGGGTCGTCGTCCAGAAGATGGCGTCGCTGAAGTGGTGGATGTCGGAGCGCGGGACGTCGTCCTCCAGTCGCCAGGCGAGCACGCTGGCCACCGCGTCCACCATCAGGACGGCACCGATCAGGACCGAGAGCCGCTCGCGAAGATGCAGGTGGTTCGGGGTACTGCCGTGCATGATCGCCGCCAGTTCGCCCGAGAGCGTGGTCTTGCCGCTGGTCCGGTCGGCGCTCATGCGCTGACCGCCGGTCCGGAGAGCGTCCAGTCCGGGTTCTGCACCGTCTGAGTCAGGTCCCGGCCACGAATCTCCCGTTCGCAATGCCGGCAGGTCCAAGCCGGGTCCAGTTCATGCCCGCAGTCGTGTTCCAGAAGCAGCGGCCGGTCGTCGCGGGCCCAGCGATCGCCCCACAGCATCAAGGCCTGCAACACCGGCTGAAGTTCCCGGCCGGCCGGGGTGAGGAAGTACTCGAAACGAGCCGGTCGATCTTGGTACTGCCGGCGTTCGACCACCCCGGCAGCTTGCAACGTTTTCAGCCGGGCGGCGATCCGATCCCGAGGGGCGCCGGTGTTGCGGGCGATCTCGTCGAACCGCCGGTTGCCGAGCAAGATCTCGCGGATCGCCAGCAGCGACCAGCGTTCGCCGATGACCTGCAGAGCCGAAGCCATTGAGCAGGGGCGACCCGGTATCTGCGGAAGCGCTTCCATGCACACAGGTTGCCATTCCGAACTGACATTGGCGAACATCCACAGACTCTGAGCAGCGAATGTTCACCTAAACACCCCTAGGCTGGGTTGTCATGACCGTACTCGGCACGGGGGCCAAGGGATCAGGCACGCTTTCCGGCACTGTGCGCTGGGGTGTGATCGGTACCGGAGGCATCGCGGCGAAGTTCGTGGCAGACCTGGCACTGCTGCCGGATGCCGAGGTCGTAGCCGTCGGCTCGCGCAGCGCAGACGGTGCGGCAGACTTCGGCGACCGGTTCCAGA
The DNA here is from genome assembly GCA_035474375.1 of Kineosporiaceae bacterium. GTDB lineage: Bacteria > Actinomycetota > Actinomycetes > Actinomycetales > Kineosporiaceae > JANNPJ01. The sequence continues at coordinate 11,908 of DATINJ010000092.1, forward strand.
TCGACCGCCGGCACGCCTCGTACGCGGATCTGGTCGCCGACCCAGACATTGACGCCGTGTACATCGCCACTCCGCACCCGTTCCACGCCGAGCACGCGTTGCAGGCGATTGCGGCCGGGAAGCCGGTGCTGGTCGAGAAACCCTTCGCGATGAACGCGGGTGAGGCCCGGAGCGTGGTCGACGCGGCTCGGGCGGCCGGAGTGTTCTGCATGGAAGCGATGTGGACACGCTTCCTGCCGCACATGATCCGGCTCCGCGAACTGCTGGCCGAGGGCGCGCTGGGCGAGATCCTCGCGGTGTCGGCGGACCAGGGCATGCGGTTCGAGCCGGATCCGGAGCACCGGTTGTTCGCCCCGGAGCTGGGTGGCGGCGCCCTGCTCGACCTGGGCATCTACCCGTTCTCGTTCGCCTCGATGGTGCTTGGCGTGCCGGAAACGGTGCGGGCCAGCGCCACCTCCGCGTTCACCGGTGTCGACCAGACCACCTCGGCGGTGCTGACCTACTCCGGCGGGGCGCACGCCGTCGTGATCTGCACCTCGGCCGCGGCCACCCCGATGCGCGCCTGGGTGGCCGGTACTCAGGGCCGGATCGAGATCGACCGGCCCTGGTACCAGGCGACGTCCTTCACCTTGACCCGGATGGACGGCAGCACCGAGCGCTACGAGACGCCGGCCGGCGTGGTGCAGGACATCGCACAAGGCCGGGCGAAAGGAATGCGGTTCGAAGCCGCCGAGCTGGGTCGCTGCTTGCGCGCCGGGCTCCTGGAGAGCCCGGTGATGCCGCTGGACGAGACGGTCTCGATCCTCGGCACGCTGGATGAGGTGCGCGACCAGATCGGCCTGAGTTATGCGACCAGGCTAGGCAAGTGACCGGTCAGTCGAACGGCAGGTTCTGCACGCACAACCGATAGTCGGAGTAGATCTGCCGATACCGATCGAGGGCTGCGACCCGGTCACCGGTCTCCAGGTGCTCGAGGGTTTCCCGGTAGCCGGCCAGCCAGATCGCCCACACCTTGCTGTCCGGCGTGAGAGCCAGGATCCGCAAGGTTCTGGCTACCACGAGGTCGATGTGGGTCTGGAGTTCCCGATTGCCACTGGCTTCGGTGATCATGCTGCTGAAGCGGGCCCCCACCTCGGCCGCCGCGGTGACCTCTCCCCGCCGGAGGCTCTCGTCGAACTCCCGGTACTGCCTGCGTAGCGTCGTCAGATGGGCCGCCGTGAGGTGCTGCATCCCCCACTCGAATCCGGCACAGGTCAGCACGGCCATCACATCGATCAGATCGAGCGCGTTCTTCCGGGTGACGTGGGTGACGTGCCGGGTGCGGTTCGGGGCGACGTCGATCAGACCTTCGGCGGCCAGCTGAGCGATGGCCTCGCGGACGGGTGTGATGCTCAGGCCGACTCTGGCGGCCACCTCGGCATCCTTCAGAACGGTACCCGGTGTCAGCTTGCCGTTGACGATTTCGGTGCGCAGTTGCTGCAGCACCGCTTCCTTGCGAGTGACAGGTAAGGCGTAGGACATACAAAGGCTCCCCGGTGTGGCTGGCTCTCCCTCGATCATCGTAGGTGTCCGGTGCCTGACAGGGGGGACTTACAGTGGAGCCCGTCAACACACGATGTCCGGACCACTAAGGAGTGCCCCAAGTGAGTGTGGACGCGCGGCGTGCCCAGCGCTTCAAGTACGTCGGCTTCGAATTGGAGCCGGATCTGAACCGGGTTCTCTGCAGCTACCGACTGGAGGGCTTGGCCGGTTCCGACTCCAGCCGGGACTTTCACGAGGTGATTTCGTTTCCCGGCGGCGGTGACTGGTCGCAGCCTGCGGTCGTCGAGGCGGCCCGGCTGCTGTTTCTGCTGACCGGGGTGTCGTACTACAAGGCCGGCGCGCCGGCCCTGATCGACTTCGGGACCACTGCGCTGACCGCCACCGAGTCGCGCTTCCTGCGTGAGTACTACCTGGAAGGTCTGGGGGAGTTCAGCTACCGCAACGAACTCGACCTGTCCGACCTGACGTTCCAGGCCGAGACGCTGGTTCGGGAAGCTCCGGCCGGCTATCAACCGACCGATGGTCGTCCGCTGGTGCCGTTCGGTGGCGGAGTCGACTCGATCGTCTCCGTGGAACTGATCCGGAAGCAGGTGGACGACGTCGCGCTGTTCGTCGTCAACCGTCCCGGTGACCGATTCGACGCCATCGAGGAGCCGGCCCGGGTCACCGGGCTGCCCGTCGTCCGGGCCGAGCGTTCCATCGACGAGCAGGTGCTGCGCTCGCGTGAACTGGGCTTCCTGAACGGCCACGTGCCGGTCACCGGAATCATCTCGGCGATCGCCGTGCTGGCCGCCGTGCTCGAGGGCCGCGACGCGGTGGTGCTCTCGAACGAGTGGTCGGCGTCCTCGGCGACCCTTGAGGTGGCCGGGAGAAAGATCAACCACCAGTGGTCCAAGAGCGAGGCGTTCGAGGCGGGTTTCCGGGAGCTGATCGCCGAGAGCATCGGTGCGCGGCCGGACTACTTCTCCCTGCTCCGGCCGTTGACCGAGGTCTGGATCGCGGCCCGGTTCGCCGAGTCCCCGCAGTACCTGGATCACTTCCGAAGCTGCAACCGGGCCTTCCACATCGACCAGGCCCGGCGGCTGGACCACTGGTGTGGTGTCTGCGACAAGTGCTGCTTCATCGACCTCGTGCTGGCGCCGTTCGTCGATGAACCCACGCTGCGGCGGGTGTTCGGCCAGGTGACCGAACCGCTGGCGAACGAGGACCTGACCGAGAGCTTCCGCCGATTGCTGGCGCTGACCCCGGATGCGAAGCCCTGGGAATGCGTCGGCGATGTCTCGGAGAGCAGGGTGGCCGCCCGGCTGGCCGCCGAGCGTCCGGACCGGGCGGGCAACTCACTGCTGGCCAATTTGGTCAAGGAAGCGGCCACGTTCGTCGATCCGAGCGCCGACGAGCTGATGCGCCCGATCGGCACGGATTTCATTCCGCAGCGATACCGGCGTGTCTGATTCTCGGCCGGGAGACCCGCTCCCGCGTTCCACCTACGCGTGGTCCGACCTGCCCGGATTGACGGTCGGCATCTACGGCCTGGGCACCGAGGGTGAGGCCAGCCTGCGCGCTTGCCACGCTCGGGGAATTGAGCCGGTGCTGGTGGACGACGCTGCTGGCCGCCAGTCGGAGGGTCGACCGGTGCTGGCCACCGCGGCCGGCGGTCTGGCGGCACTGGCGGACTGCGACGTCGTGATCAAAAGTCCGGGGATCAGTCCGTACGGGCCGGCCGTCCAGTCGCTGGCCCAGGCCGGGGTGGCAATCGTCGGTGGCCTCGGGCTTTGGCTGCAGGAGGCGGACCCATCCCGAGTGGTCGTCGTCACCGGCACCAAGGGTAAGAGCACTACCACCACGATCCTCGGGCACCTGCTGCGCGGTCTCGGACACCGCTGCCTGGTCGGCGGCAACATCGGGGTACCGCCGTTCGACCCGGTGGTGGCCGCGGAGAAGTACGACTACTGGGTGATCGAGGTGTCCAGCTATCAGGCCACGGACGTCGCGACGTCCCCACCGGTGGTCGGGCTCACCTCGCTCAACCCAGATCACCTGCCCTGGCATTCGGACGACGTGGAGACCTACTACCGGGACAAGCTCTCGCTGTGTTCCCAGCCAGGCGCTCGCTGGACGGTGGCGAACGGCGACAGTGAGCTGATCCGCGCTCGCCGGGACCTGCTTGGCCCCCAGGTTCAGTGGGTGCATGCCGGCGATGATCCGGACAGCCGATGGATGCAGCCGCTGCAGCTTTTGGGCACCCATAACCGGCGAAACGCGCTGATCGCCCGGGAGTTGCTGCGTCGACTCGAGGTTCCAGGAGCGGACGACGAGGCCGCCCTCCGGAGCGCGGCCGAGGGTTTCGCCGGGCTGGAGAGCCGGCTGGCGGTGATCGGCTCGGTCGGCGGGGTGACCTTCGTGGACGACGGACTGTCGACGAACGTGCTGCCCACCCTGGCCGCGGTGGAGGCGTTCGCCGAGCGTCCAGTGGCCTTGATCGTCGGCGGACAAGATCGAGGCATCGATTACACGTCGCTGGCGGAAGGGCTGCGCTCGCGCGGTCCGGCGCCGCTGCTGGTGCTGACCGTCCCGGACAATGGGCCCCGAATCCGGGCGGCGTTGCTGGCCACCGACCTCGGGCCGGCGGTGACCGTGGCCGAAGCGGCCGACCTGGCCGATGCCGTCGAACAGGGCTACGCGTGGGCCGGGCCGGACGGTGTCGTGCTGTTGTCCCCGGCCGCGCCGAGCTTCGGCCGGTTCCGCGACTACCGTCATCGCGGCGAGGCCTTCGCTGCGGCAATGGATAAGATTCGAGATCGTGAGCGATAGCCTCAACGACTCCCACGCCCTGCTTGAGCACCCGTCCGTGGTTCGGGTTCGCACCGCCCTCGAGGCGGGCGGTGCGAACAGTGCCGTCGTCATCCTCGATGAGCACGCCCGCACGGCAGCCGCGGCGGCCGAACAACTCGGCGTCACCGTGGCGCAGATCGCCAACTCGCTGATCTTCGCTCTACCTGCGACGGCTGGTGCCGAACCGGAGGCGCTGCTGGTGCTCACGTCCGGTGCGCATCGGGTCGATACCGTCAAGGTCGCCGCGCTGATCGGGGTGGAACGCTTGGACCGGGCCGATCCGGCGTTCGTGCGAGACCGGACCGGCTTCCCCATCGGCGGGGTAGCACCGGTCGGGCACCCGACCCCGGTCCGGACGCTGATCGACGTCACCCTGGCCGAACATCTCCAGATCTGGGCCGCGGCCGGTCACCCGCGATCGGTCTTTCCTACCTCATACGCCGAATTGTTGCGGTTGACCGGGGGTTCCGCGATCGAGGTGGCCTGAGCAGATAACCGCCTCACCCGTTCGGCCGATCGGTGTCAGCCCGGTTCGCGCCGACGGAGAACGGGGGCGTCCGTCCTCGTCAGCTCAGGAGGACCGCAATGACGGTGAAGTATCGGCTGGTCACGCGAAGCGATTTCGATGGCCTGGTGTGTGCGGTCCTGCTGCGGGCCCTGGACATGATCGATGAAATCACCTTCGTGCATCCCAAGGATGTCCAGGACGGCATCATCCCGGTCACCGATCGCGACATCCTCACCAACCTGCCGTACGCGCCCGCCGCGCACATCGTCTTCGACCACCACCACAGTGAGACGTTGCGGGCCGAAGGCACTGCGGCCAATCACGTGATCGATGCCGAGGCACCCTCCGCCGCACGCGTTGTCTTTGACCATTTCGGTGGGGTGAAAGCCTTTCCGCGGATCTCCATGGAGCTGATGTGGGCCGTGGATCAGGCTGACTCGGCCGACTACGAGTTGCATGACATCCTCCGGCCCACGGAGTGGACGCTGCTGAACTTCCTGATGGACAGCCGGACCGGGCTGGGCCGGTTCCGGGATTTCCGGATCTCCAACTATCAGCTGATGATGGATCTGATCGACGAGGTGCTCCGGGAAGACTCGGTAGCCGAGATCCTGGCCACGCCGGACGTCGCCGAGCGGGTCGCCCTGTACCAGCAGCAGACCACGCTGTTCATCGAGCAACTCCGCCGCGTCTCCACGGTGCAGGGTGATCTCGTGGTGGTCGACCTACGCGAGGAGGAGATCATCCACGCCGGCAACCGGTTCATGATCTACGCCTTGTATCCAGAATGCCGGGTTTCGGCGCATCTGATCTGGGGCAAGCAGAAGCAGAACATGGTGATCGCGGTGGGTAAATCGATCTTGGATCGGACGTCGCCCACCGACATCGGTGCTTTGATGCTCAAGTACGGCGGCGGCGGGCACCACGCCGCCGGCACCTGTCAGGTGCCCGCCGACGAGGCCGAGCAGGTGCTGTTCGAGATCATCGCGGTGGTGAACGAGTCCGTCCCGGTCGCCTGACTGGATCACACGGTGGCGGCCAGGGCAGCCGGCAGCCAGTCGATCAGGCGGCCGGCGGTCCAGGCCGGGGCCTCCAGCATCGGGACGTGACCGACCCCGGTCGCGACCTCGAACCGCCAGGACGGGTTCGCCGCGGCGGCCTGCCGCGCCGCTCGGATCGGGATCAACCGGTCGCGATCTCCGTGGATCAGCATCACCGGCATCCGTAGCCCGTTCAGCACGGCCGCGTATCTCCGTCGCCGGGCCAGGATCCAGGCCAGGGAACGGGCAGCCAGCAGCATGTCGGCCTCGGCGTTGAGGACCGCTCCGCGCTGGCGGGCCAAGGCGATGTGCTGGTCGATCACATCGTGCGGGATCTTGGCTGGGTCGGCGCAACACAGCTTGAGGATCCGCAGGGTGGCCTGCGCTGCGGTCAGCGGTGGGCGCCGCCGGTTAACCGCTCGCCGGGCCGGGCCGGGCAGTCCGAACCCGGCGAAGACGGACATCATCAGCGGGTCGGGCACGCTCAGCGCAGGTGGCAGGGCGGGATTGAGCAGAACGACGGCACTCACCGTCTGTGGTTCCTCGGCCGCCTGCAAGGCGGTGATCAACCCGCCCATCGAGTTCCCTACCAGGACCGCCGGGCGGTCCGCCACCTCGGCCAGAAAACGGTGCAGGAGCAGGCGGTTCCCGGTCACGGTGGCCGACCTGGGGTGGCCACCGGTGAGCCCGAATCCGGCCAGGTCCAGGGCCATCACGCGATAACGGTCGGTCAACAGCGGCGCGATCACTGACCAGTTCGCATGCGATCCGCCCAGCCCGTGCACGCACACCAAGAGCGGAGCGTCGACCGGGCCGCCGTGATCCACGTAGTGCACCGGTCCGTCGAGATCGATCCAGCAGGACGGCGCTGACGGCGTATAACCGGCGATATCCATCGCACACGTCTACCCTGCGCCGCTGTCACTGGCAAGAGCACATTTCCCGAGGTTGGCAGAGCATGGGAGATTGGCTGCCTGACAACAGAATTGATCACTTCGGTAGGTCATGCCAGGTGGTGACCGAACAGAGGGAGAACATGGTGGACGACGACAAGGTGCAGGTACTCGTCCCGTGGGCGCAGAACCAGGAGCACGCCCCGACGAAGCTGTCCGTGGCGGTCTACGACGGTGCCACCGCAGGCGGCCCGGCGGATCTGGATCTGTCGGCCGTCGAGCTGTACGTGATGCCCTACGGTCGACCCGCGGCGCGCGATCTGATTGCCCAGTTGCCGTCGCTGCGCGCGCTGCAGGTGCTGACCGCGGGATTCGACGACGTGCTCGCCGTCCTTCCCGATGGTGTCGAGCTGCACAACGGCACCGGATTGCACGACGCCAGCACCGCTGAGCACGCGCTGGCCCTGATCCTGGCGGCGCAACGGGACCTGCCCCGATGGGCCGCCGATCAGCAGGCGCAGCGCTGGGCGCCGAGGTACACCCGGTCGCTGGCGGATTCTCGGGTACTCATCGTCGGCTACGGCAACATCGGGCGGGCGATCGAGCAACGGTTGCTGCCGTTCGAGACCACGGTGACCAGGATGGCCCGGCGGGCTCGACCGGAGGACGACGTCCATCCGATCGAAGATCTCCATCGGTTGCTGCCCGAGGCGGACGTGCTCGTGCTGGTCCTGCCCCAGAACGAGCAGACTCAGGGATTGCTCGGCGCCGCTGAGCTGGCGTTGCTGCCCGACGATGCCCTGGTGGTCAACGTCGGGCGCGGCCCTGCCCTGAACACCGCCGCCTTGCTGGCCGAGCGCGGCCGGATCCGGGCGGCGCTGGACGTGGTCGATCCCGAGCCGCTGCCGCCGGGGCATCCGCTATGGGCAGCACCTGGGGTTTACCTCACCCCGCACGTCGCCGGCGGCTCGGCCACCTTCCCGCCGCGCGCCCGCCGGTTCATCGACGACCAACTGCGTCGCTGGGCGAGCGGCGAGCCGCTGATCAACCGGGTCAGGTAAGGGCTCCGGCAATAGGACCGCTAAACCCGGTGACGATGGCCGGCGGTGATGTGGTTCAGTGCAGCTATGTCCTTGCCGGGTGACAATCCCTTCGCCGTCCGAAGCACGCTCGAGTACGGCCTGCCGCCTTTCGACCTGATCCGCGAAGAGCACTACTTGCCCGCCTTCGAGGAAGGCATGGCCGAGCAGCGCCGCGAGCTGGAGGTGATCGCCGGCGATCCGGCTGCGCCCTCGCTGCAGAACACCCTGGAAGCGCTGGAGAGGTCGGGCGCCCTGTTGTCCCGGGTGTCGCAGGTGTTCTTCAACTTGATCTCCTCGAACGTGACCGACGGGATGCGCGCGGTGGAGGCGGCCGTCGTCCCACAATTGGCCGCCCACCAGGATGCGCTCCTGATGGACCCACGGTTGTTCGCTCGGGTGACCGGGCTCGTCGAGCGGCGAGAAGAGCTCGGGTTGGACGGCGAGCAGCGGCGACTGCTGGAGCGCTACCACCTCGACATGATCCGGGCCGGAGCCGCGCTGGCGCAGCCGCAGCAGGTCCGGTTGCGGGAGATCAACCAGGAGCTCAGCACGCTCGGCACGATCTTCCGGAACAACCTGCAAGCGGACAGCAACGACCTGGCCGTGCACGTGAAGAGCGCCGATGAACTGGCCGGGTTGCCGGACGACGTGATCGCCGCGGCGGCGGACGCGGCCGCTGCTCGGGAGCTGGACGGCTACCTGATCACCTTGATTCTGCCCAGCAGCCAGCCGGCCCTGTCCGCACTGACCGATCGCGGTCTGCGCGAACGCTTGCATCGGGCGGCGGTCAGCCGAGGACGGCGAGGCAACGAGCATGACACTCGGGCCGCGCTGACCCGGATCGTCGCCCTTCGCGTCGAACGGGCAACCCTGCTCGGGTACCCCACGCACGCGGCCTACATCGTTGCCGACCAGACCGCCGGCAGCGTCGAGTCGGTGATGTCCCTGCTGACCGCACTGGTCGAGCCCGCGGTCGAGAATGCCAAGGCCGAACAGCGAGAACTGACGGCGAGGTTGCACGCGGACGGGTACCAGGGCGAACTCCAGCCGTGGGACTGGCCGTACTACGAAGAGCTGGTCGCCCAGGAACGGTTCGCCCGGGACACCACGGCGCTGCGGCCCTGGTTCGAGCTGAGCCGGGTGGTGCAGCAGGGCGTCTTCGCGGCGGCGACGGGCCTGTTCGGGCTGACCTTCGTTCCCCGGCCGGACCTGCCCGGTTACCACCCGGACGTCCAGGTGTTCGAGGTCTTCGACAATCCGGAGGGCGAGCAGCCGGTGCCGCTCGGACTCTTCCTGGCTGACTGGTACGCCCGGGACTCCAAACGCGGTGGCGCCTGGATGAGTTCGTTCGTGGACCAGTCCGAACTGCTGGCCGAGAAGCCGGTGATCGTGATCAATTTGAACCTGCCGAGGCCGCCGGACGGTACCGACACCCTGCTCAACCTCGACCAGGTGCGGACCGCCTTCCACGAGTTCGGTCATGTCCTGCACGGCCTGCTGTCGAAGGTTCGATATCCCCGGCTTTCCGGGACGAACGTGCCGCGTGACTTCGTCGAGTACCCCTCGCAGGTCAACGAGATGTGGGCGTGGGAGCCGGAGCTGCTGGCCGACTATGCCGTGCACCACCGCACCGGCGAGCCGCTGTCCAGGTCGGTGCTCGACGGGTTACTGGCCGCCCAATCGTCCGGCCAGGGCTTCGCGACCACCGAGATCCTCGCCGCGATGTTGCTCGATCAGGCCTGGCATCAGCGCACTGCCGATCAGCCCTCGATCGAGCCGGACGACGTGGAGCGGTTCGAGGCCGAAACCCTGGAAGGCTTCGGGCTGGCTCTCCCGGCCGTCCCGCCGCGCTACGGCAGCAGCTACTTCGCGCACATTTTCTCCAGCGGTTACAGCGCGGGCTACTACTCGTACCTGTGGAGCGAAGTGCTGGACGCCGATACCGAGGAGTGGTTCCAGGAGCGGGGCGGGCTGCAGCGGCGAAGCGGCGAGATCTTCCGCCGCGAGTTGCTCTCCCGCGGTGGTTCAGTCGATCCGATGGTCGCCTACCAAGCCGTTCTGGGTCGCCCGCCGCGGATCGAACCGTTGCTGGAACGCCGCGGTCTCACTCCGGTCGAGTAAGGCGGCGCCCGGCTCGCCGCTGCCGGGTCACGTCAGGACGTAGCGGCCGGGCCCGGCCTCGATCGCCGGGTAGACGTCGGAGCCCAGCGGGGGCGGGTCGATCATCGGCCCGGCGTGGTCGCTCGACCAGATCGCCCAATCCTCCCACCAGGAGCCAGCTGTCCGGCTCGCCTGGGCTCGCCACTGATCGGCGTCCAACGGGTACTGATCCGAGATCTCGTACCAGCCCTTGGGTCCGGGCGGGTTGACGATTCCGGCGATATGGCCGCCGCTGCTCAGCACGAACCGGTTCGAGCCGGCGAGCAGGTGCGCGGTCCGGTAGGCCGAGCGCCACGGGACGATGTGGTCGTTCTCCGCACTGACGATGTACGTGTCGTGCTTGATCTCCCCGAGCCTGATCCGCTGCCCGCCGATCTCCAACTGGTCCTTGGCCAGCTTGTTCTCGACGTAGAAGTTGCGCAGATAGAACGAGTGCATCGCGGCGGGCATGCGGGTCGAGTCGCTGTTCCAGGCCAGGATGTCGAAGGCCGGTGGTTTCTGGCCCAGTAGCCAGTTGGCGGCGACATAGTTGAAGATCAGATCGTTGGCCCGCAGGATGTCGAACGTGCCGGCCATCGATTTACCGGACAGATGGCCCTCTTTCGCCATCTGCTTCTCCACTCGGGCGACTGTCCGCTCGTCGGTGAACAATCCCAGCGGCCCCGGGTCGGAGTAGTCCACCATGGTGTTCAGCAGGGTGAGCGAGCCCATCCGGGTGTCGCCGACAGCCGCCAGGTAGGCATCGGCGATCACCGTCAAGGCGCCGCCGATGCAGAGCCCAACGACGTCGATGCTCTGCGCCTCGGTGATCTCCGAAATCACGTCGAATGCCTGCTGCGGGCCATGGAGAAGGTAGTCGTCCATGGTCACCCCGGACATTTCCGGTCCGGGATTGCGGTAGCTGATCGCGAACACGGTCCGACCGTGCTGTACCGCCCATTCGATGAAGCTGCGCTTCGGGGCCAAGTCCATCACGTAGTACTTGTTGATCCACGGCGGACTGCAGAGCAGCGGAACCAGGTGTACCTGCGGGGTCTGCGGCTCGTACTGGAGCAACTCCATCAGGTCGTTGCGGTAGACCACCCGGCTCGGGGTGGCGGCCAGGTTCTTGCCGACGGCGAAGCCACTGGTGTCCACCTGACGCGGCCGGCCGCCGTTGTGGAGCGCATCGTCGATGAAGTTCGAGGCACCCTGCAGCAGGCTCATCCCGCCGGTCTCGAACGCTCGCTTCAGCGCGGCCGGGTTGGTGGGCAAGAAGTTCGTCGGTGCCGCGGCGTCCACCATCAACCGGGCCGCCAACCGGGCCTTGGCCGCGGTGACCCGATCCAGCCCGGCGGAGTCGATCAGGTCGTCCGTCAGGTTGGCGGTGGCCTGGTGGAGCAGCCGGATAGCGTAGAACGCCGGGTTGTCCTGCCAGGAGGGATCGACGAACCGGCGGTCCTTGGGGTCTAACTGGACCGGTGCCGGCTCACCGGCGCCCAGCCACTTGGCCACCGCGGCGCCGGGCAACTGAGCTACCCGGGCGGCGAACATCGCGGTTGCCTCGGCTGCCGCGAGCGGGTGCCCAAGCATCCCCCGCATCGTCTCGCTGAGCGCGCGGCCGAACTCCGCGACGTCGGGATCGGCGAAGACGTCGGTCTCCGGTGCGAGGGCGCCGGCTGCGACTTCACCCGGAAATTGGGAGGCGTCCGTGCTCATCGCCCCATCGTGGGCAGCCGGGCGAGAGTGGAACAGGGGGGCTTCCGCTGCCTGGAAGTGCGACTTGGGTACGGTTCCAGGACTGGGCTGGAGTGACAAACGAAGAGGTGGACAGATGGCTGAGGCCGTAGGTGTCGTCGGTGGCGGGATCATGGGCTCCGGGATCGCGGAGGTAGCCGCCCGCAGCGGATGCGACGTGCTGGTCCGCGAGGTGAATGCGGCTGCCTGTGAGGTGTCGCAGCGACGGATCGAGCGTTCCCTCGACAAGGCGGTGCGCTCGGGCAAGCTGCCGGAGGCAGACCGGCAGGCCACCGTCGGTCGGTTGCGCTATGTCACTGAGCTCGACGAGTTCGCCGACCGCGACATCGTGATCGAGGCGGTGATCGAGGACGAGATGCTGAAGTCGGACATCTTCCGGACTCTCGGCAAGGTGACGACGAGCGACTGCCTGCTGGCCAGCAACACGTCGTCCATCCCGATCATGAAGCTGGCCGCGGTGACCACCCATCCGGAGCGGGTGATCGGCATGCACTTCTTCAACCCGGTGCCGGTGTTGCCGCTGGTTGAGCTGGTGCCCAGCCTCGCGACCGCACCCGCGACCCTGGATCGGGCCCGAGCGTTCGCCGGAGATCAACTGGGCAAGCACACGGTGATCGGCAAGGACCGGGCCGGATTCGTCGTCAACGCGCTGCTGATTCCGTATCTGCTGGCGGCCATCCGGATGGTGGAGACCGGGTTCGCCACCGCGGAGGACGTGGACGTGGCGATGGTGTCCGGATGCGCGCACCCGATGGGACCACTCGCACTGGTCGACCTGATCGGTCTGGACACCACGGCAGCGGTGGCGAACTCGATGTACGCGGAATTCAAGGAGCCGCTGTACGCGCCGCCGCCGTTGTTGCTGCGGATGGTCGAAGGCGGCCGGCTCGGCCGCAAGACCGGCCAGGGCTTCTACTCCTACTAGGGCCCTGTCCTGCGGCCTAGCCCTGCGAAGATCGCCAATTCTGCCCGCCCAGGTGCCCTTGCCTGGCACGAAAGCGGGCACGAGTGGCGATCTTCAAGCGGGGTTGGGGCTCAATCGGGGGAGTGGCCGCGGATGAAGCTTCGGTAGACCTGGATCAGGGCCTCTTGCTCGGCGGCGGAGAGGGCTGGGTCCGCGCGGATCGCCGCCTCGGTGGTCGGGAGCGGTGCTTCCGAGGCAGATCTTGGCTGGGCCGGGTCGCGAGGAGTGGCTCCCTCCATCCCGGCCTGGCTCAGCAGGGTGTCCGCCGACAGGTTGAGCGCCTCCGCAATCGAGCGAAGTACCCGGATCGATGGCTGGTGCAGCCCACGCTCGATCTGGCTCAAATAGGCGTTGCTCACCTTGGTCATGTCGGCCAGTCGACGCAACGACAGATCGGCCATCTGCCGCTGCAGCCTGATGTACCCACCGAGCTGGAGCATCTGCGGATCCGAGTCGCCGTCCCCGGACATTCAGCCACCGTTTCTGTCATGGTCCGCCGCTTATGACGTCCCGATTCTGACGTCCCGATTCGGACGTCGCGGTGTCCCAGTGTGGACCATGTCGACGGAACTTGTCGGCTGCGCAATCGATCTCGCCAGGCGCCCCGGTGCCCTCGGGTGATCTAGGTCCGGTCGAGTCGATCAATCAAAGTCCGGATTAGTTTTCCAACTAGTGGGAAGGGGGACCTATACCGCTTGCGGACGGGTGTGTGACGGTAACGGTGGGTTCACATGGAGGTGACTCATGGCAGGAAACTCGGCCGACACGGGGCGCTCGGTGACAAGCAAGGTGGTTTCGATACTGCTGACCTTCACCGATGGCAATGTTCAATCTCTCACTGAGATCGCGCGGCTTGCCGGGCTACCGGTCTCGACCGCACACCGGCTGGTGACCGAACTGGCGGCTTGGGGGCTGCTGGAGAGAACCGACGACGCGCATTACCGGCCGGGAGTGCCGTTGCGAGTGATCGGCAGTCAGGCGGTACACGCGGCCAGCCTGCACGAGCGGGCACGTCGGGTGATGGAGGACGTCGTCACCGCGACCAGGGCTAACGTCCGGCTCGGAGTGCTGGAAGGGCTCGAAGTCGCGTACACCGAGAAACTTGTCGGGCACCGGCCGGTTTCGATCTTCGCCGGGGATGACACCTTGCCCGCCCATGCCACCGCGATGGGCAAGGCGCTGCTGGCCTTCTCGCCGCCGGCGGTGGTGGACGCGCTGCTGGAGCGAGGCCTGGAGCGGTTCACTCCGTACACCCTGACCACCCCGGACCGGCTCCGCCGAGCCCTGGCGGTGACCCGGCTGACCAGGGTCGCGCTGTGTCGGTGGGAACTAGAACTGGGCGCGGCGGCAGTTGCCGTTCCGGTGTTCGGGGGCGGCGGCACGGTGGTCGCGGCGCTCGAGTTGAAGGTCCGCGACCTGCGTAGTGACCTGCATACGCTGCAGCCGGCGCTGGTCGTCGCGGCTCGCTGCCTGTCTCGTGAGCTCGCGACGTCCCAACCGTTCAGCCAGTTCACCGCAGCCCAGGAGCGCCGCGTCGGTGTCGCCGGTTTCGCCGGGGACGGTTACTCGGCTGGGCCGATTCCGGCTGGGCAGCGAGCCGGCCAGTCGGTCGGGTACCTGAATGGCACCGGAGGTAGCAGCTTGCGAGCGGTATCCCGACGATCCGACGCCCGTTGAGCTCGGTCAGTCGGCTGAGACCGCCATCAGGGCATCGCGCATCGCCGCCACCGGAGCCGGCTTGCCGGTCATCAGTTCAACCTGGGCTGCGGCCTGGTGCAGCAGGACCGGTAGCCCGCCGACCACCCGGCAGCCGGCCGCGAACGCCGAACTCGCCAGCGCTGTCGGCCACGGCGCGTAGATCACGTCCAACAGCACCGGACGGCCCAGCCACGGCTGCGGCAGCAGGAGGTCCGCGGCGCCCGGCGGCAGCGTGGAGATCACCACGTCCACCGGAGCAAAGGTGCTGTCCAGCAGCCCGCCGGTGATCACCGGCCGGACGCCCAGCCGCTCGGCCGTGGCCTGCAACTCGGTGGCCCGACTGCTGTCCCGGACCAGCACGGTCGGAGCCGGCTCACCGAGTTCGCGCAGCGCCGCGAGCGCGGCCTGGGCGGTCCCGCCCGCGCCCAGCACCAGGGCCCGCTCCACCTTCTCCACGCCGCTCTCGCGCAACGCTCCGATGATCCCGGCCACGTCGGTGTTGTCTGCCAACCACCCGGAGCCGGTGGCCACCAGGGTGTTCGCGGCGCCGATTGCGGTGGCCAGATCGGAAACCCGATCGGCCACCTGGAGCGTGATCCGTTTGAGCGGCATTGTCAGGGAGAGCCCGAACCATTCCGAACCCAGACCGGCCACCAGGTCTTCCAGTTCGTTCTCCCGGCACTCGATCCGGTCGTACCGCCAGCCGTCGAGTTTGAGGGCGGCGTAAGCAGCCTCGTGCAGGGTCGGGGACAACGAATGAGCGACCGGAGAACCCAGGACGGCGCCTCGACGTCCGGGGTCGACGTCCCGAATATCGTTTTTATCGGTCTTTGCGCTGCTCCGGGGCACATTGTCCGAGCTGGTGAGGCCGCGGAGCAGGTCCTCACGGTCCATTCCCTGACGTTCCATGAGTGCATCCTGGCGGCAGGACGTCGATACCGGTGAATTGCCGCCGCTTCGACCGCGGCCTGGGCGGGCGCAGCGGTGATCTTCCGCCGGGATACGCTCGTCATCGGCTGAGGGAGGCCCGATGCTCTGGATTGCCTTGGATGGTGCGGTGAACGTCCGTGACGTGGGCGGCATGCCGACCGTCGACGGCTCCGTCACGGCGCAGAAGCGTCTGCTGCGGGCCGACAACCTGCAAGGGCTCTCCGAGGCGGATGTCTCTCGGTTGGTCGACGAGTTCGGTCTGACCCGGGTGATCGACCTGCGCACCGTCGCCGAGGTGACCTCCGAAGGGCCCGGCCCGCTGAGCGCCGTCACCTCCGTCGAGCACGTGCATCACTCGGTGATTCCGGCCTCCGGCGACCGTCACCTGAGCCGAGCCCAGGCCCAGGCCGGCGCTCAGAACGGTGCGTCCGACCGCAGTACGGCCGAGATGGTCAGCGAGGTGCTGCTGGCCCGCCGGGGGCGCTATGCCTCCGCGAATCCGGACGACGTCGTCTCCGGGCACTACCTGGGTTACCTGGAGGACCGGCCGGACAGCGTGGTGGCTGCGCTGCGGGCGATCGCCGAGACCCCCGGTGCCGCCCTGGTGCACTGCGCGGCGGGCAAGGACCGGACCGGGGTGATTGTGGCGCTGGCGCTGCTGGCCGTCGGGGTGGACCGGGAGGCGGTGATCGCCGACTATGTCGCGACCGCCGAGCGGATCGACGCGATCCTGGCCCGGCTGCGCGCCTCGGCCACCTACGGCAGCGGTGTCGACGAGGTTTCCACCGACCGGCACACGCCGCGGGCCAGCGCGATGAAACAGTTCCTTGACCTGGTCGACAGCCAGCACGGCGGGGTCGCACACTGGCTGGCCGAGCGGGGATTCGGCGCCGAGGACATCGAGCGACTTCGGCGCAAGCTGCTGGCTGGATGAGCGATGACGCACAGCGTGTATGTCACCGCGATGGAGCCCGGCACCGGTAAATCGGCAGTGGTGCTCGGTCTGACCGAACTTCTGTCCCGCCGAGCGGGGCGGATCGGGTTCTTCCGCCCGTTGATCGTCTCCGATCAGGTACCCGATCCAGACATCGAGCTGATCCGTGGTCGCTATCAGCTCGCCCAGACCTACTCCCAGTCTTACGCCGCCACCAGCGCCGACCTGCACACCCTGAGCAACCATGACCAGTACGACGTCCTGTTCAAGCGGATCCTGGCCGGATACCGAGAATTGGCGGCCGGCGTCGATGCCGTGATCATCAACGGCACCGACTTCACCGAGGCCTCCCGGGCGGTCGAAGCGGATCTGAACATCGACATCGCCAACCACCTGGACTGCGCGGTGATGCTGGTGGTCGGCGGCCGAGGGCGGAGCGCGGAGGCGGTGCTCGACGCCGTCCGACTGGCTCTGGCGACCCTGGTCGAGCGCGGTTGCACCGTGCTCGGAACCGTCTGCAACCGGGTCGACCCGGCCGTCGCCGATCAGGTTCGCCGGCAGTTGGCCCAGCTCGAGGGCGCCGGCTGCGGCTTCGTGTTGCCCGAACTGCCGATGCTGGCCGCGCCGACGGTGGCTGAGGTGGCTACCGCGCTGTCAGCGCGCTACCTGCAGCCGGCCGGGGGTGCGGCTGGGCAGGACAGTTCGCCGGTTCGGCGCGAGGTCTCCCGGGTGATCGTGGGTGCGATGAGCCTGCCGTCCTTCCTGGAGCGGGTGGAGCAGGATGATCTGCTGATAACCCCGGGTGACCGGGCGGATCTGATTGCCGGCTGTCTGGCGGCACACCTGTCCGGGACCTACCCCTCGATCGCCGGCCTGGTACTCACCGGAGGCCTGGTCTCCGAACCGATCCGCCGGTTGATCGACGGGTTCGGTGGTGCGGGGGTACCGGTGATCGAGGTTGACCTGGACACCTACAGCACCACCACCGCGGTGAGTGGAATCCGTGGTGCGATTACCGCTGGGAGCCCACGGAAGATCGAGGCAGCGCTGCGGTTGTTCGCCGAACACGTGGACGTCGATGCCCTGCTGAAGCGGATGGCGGTGAACCGGCCGGCCCGGATCACCCCGCTGATGTTCGAGCACGATTTGGGCGAGCGGGCCCGGGCCGCGCACCGGCACATCGTTCTGCCCGAGGGGGAGGACGATCGAATCCTGCTCGCCGCCGAGCAATTGCTGCACGGCGGCAGCCGGCACGGTGACAATGGACGGCGAGCCGAGGGCAAGCCCATCGTCCAGTTGACCTTGCTCGGGGCCGAGGCTCGGATTCGGGCCAGAGCGGTGGCACTCGGCCTGGACCTGCCCGGCTTGCGCATCGTCGATCCCGAAACTTCCCCCTGGCTGGCGGAATTCGCCGAAACTTATTACCAGCTGCGCAAGCACAAGGGGATGACGCCGGAGCTGGCGCGCGAGACGATGATCGATGCCTCGTACTTCGGCACGATGATGGTGCACCGGGGCCTGGCCGACGGCATGGTTTCCGGTGCCCTGCACACCACTGCCCATACGATCCGGCCGGCTTTCGAATTCATTCGAACCGCCCCCGGTATCTCGGTGGTGTCCAGCGTCTTCCTGATGTGTCTGGCCGACCGGGTGCTGGTCTACGGCGACTGTGCGGTGCTGCCCAATCCGGACGCCGGGCAACTCGCCGAAGTGGCGATCTCGGCTGCGGCGACGGCCACCATGTTCGGGATCGAGCCGCGGATCGCGATGCTTTCCTATTCGACCGGCCAATCCGGCGCCGGCGCCGATGTCGACCGGGTACGGGAGGCGACCGCGCTGGCTCGGGCCCGGCGTCCGGATCTACTCATCGAGGGGCCGATTCAGTACGACGCCGCGATCGATCCGGAGGTGGCCCGCACCAAGATGCCAGACAGCGCCGTGGCCGGCCGGGCGACGGTATTCGTCTTTCCCGACCTCAACACCGGGAACAACACCTATAAGGCAGTGCAGCGGTCGGCGAACGCGGTGGCGATCGGACCGGTCCTGCAGGGTCTGGCCAAGCCGGTGAACGACCTCTCTCGCGGGGCCAGAGTCGCTGACATCGTGAATACCGTTGCGATCACCGCGATTCAAGCGGCGGCCATGGAAGCGGCAGCCGCCGTCCCGGTGCCCTTGCTGGGCGGTGTCTCTTGACCGACCAGGTCCTGGTTCTGAACACCGGCTCATCGTCGATCAAGTACCAGCTCTTCCAGATGTCGGCGCACCGAGTGCTGGTCGCCGGGGTTTTGGAGGGCATCGGTGAGGAACACTCGAAACTCACTCACCGGCCCGCCACCGGTGAGCCGACGACGTTCAACGAGCCGGTCGCCGATCAGCAGGCCGGCTTTGATCTGATCCGGAGGGCCTTCGAGGAAGCCGGGGGAATGCCCACCGGGCTGGCCGCCATCGGGCACCGCGTGGTGCACGGCGGTGAGCTGTTCAGCGCGCCGACCCTGATCGACGACGCCGTGATCGCCGCGATCGAGAAGCTCACCCCGCTGGCGCCACTGCACAATCCGAGCAACCTGACCGGGATTCGACTGGCTCGGGACCTGTACCCGGACGTGCCCCAGGTCGCTGTCTTCGACACCGCCTTTCACAGCACGATGCCGGCTTCCGCATACCGGTATGCGCTGCCCGAGGAGCTGACCACTCGGCTGGGGATTCGCCGGTACGGCTTCCACGGCACGTCGCACGCCTACGTGTCCCGGGCCGCAGCCCGGCACCTCGACCGGCCGATCGCCGACCTGAAATTGATCACCTTGCACCTGGGCAACGGTGCCAGCGTGGCTGCCATTGACGGTGGTCGGTCCATCGACACGTCGATGGGGATGACGCCGCTCGAAGGGCTGGTCATGGGCAGCCGAAGCGGTGACCTTGACCCGGCCGTTGTGCTGTATTTGCAGCGTGAAGGCGGGCTTTCGGCGGACGAGGTGGACTCTCTCCTGAACAGCCGCAGTGGGCTCAAGGGTTTGGCCGGATCGAACGACGTGCGAGTACTCAGTGCCCGAGCCGAGGCTTCGGACCCGGTGGCAGCGCTCGCCCTGGACATCTTCTGCTACCGGATCCGCAAGTACGTGGGTGCTTATGCGGTCGCCCTCGGGCGGTTGGACGGTTTGATCTTCACCGCCGGTGTCGGCCAGAACAGCGCTGTGATCCGGGCTCAGGTGTGCTCCGGGCTGGGAATCCTCGGTGTTCAGCTGGACGCGGACCGAAATCAGCGTCCGGGCAACGATTCCTCTGCTGAGGGCGCGGCGAGACCCTGGACGATTTCGGCGCCGGGCAGTGCGGTCTCGGTCCTGGTGGTACCGACGGATGAGGAACTGGAGATCGCTCAGCAATCGCTCGCCAAGATCCAGGAATGAGTCGCGATCTTCTGGCGGTGGAACCTAGGCGCTGCTCGCCAGTAGATCGGGCAGGTTCCGTGGGTGAATCGTCTCGGAGGTCTGCTGGAGCTCGCTGAGCGTCCACCAGTGATGCGTGTCCAGGCTGCGGAGTTCCAGCTCGGTCCAGCCGGTGTAATCGATCTGCGAGTGCGCTGCCCTGACCCGGAAGAAGTGGTCGGTCTGCTCGTACCACGCGTCCTCGAAGGAGAATTGCACGGTCCGGGTGAAGATCACCGGTCCGAGGTCGTCCGGCAGTATCTGGCCGGTCTCTTCGCGGGCTTCGCGCCGAGCGGCCTGGGTCAGGGTTTCGCCGTCCTCGACGCCCCCGCCGGGAGTGAACCACCAGTGGCCCGCCTCCGGCCGGGCCGGATCTCCGCCGCGAAACAGCAGAACCCGACCGTCGTCGTCGATCAGCAAGACCCGAGCGGCCACGCGCTTAATGATCGCGTTCGGCCCGGCTGCCGACTCGTCGAGGCTCTCGCTCACTGGCTCTCCTCCAGATCAGGCACATCGGCAGGATGCCACGGAAATCCCGGCCGGCCTCGAAGGCCGAACTCGCTGGCGTCAGTCGGCATCACCGGGTACCTTGTGACGCATGGTAGAGCGACATCCACTTTCGCAGTTACGCCGAGGCGTGCTCGAGTACTGCGTTCTAGCCCTGTTAGCCCGCGAGCAGCTCTACGGATTCGATCTCGTCCGACGCCTCAGCGAGGTAGACGGCCTGGTCACCAGCGAAGGAACGATCTATCCGTTGCTGTCCCGGTTGCGCCGTGACGGCTCGGTCAGCACGTCCTGGGTGGAATCCGAAAGTGGGCCACCGCGAAGGTATTACGCGATCTCTGCGAGCGGCGAGCGGGCGCTGGCGGAGTTCGTCGAGGAGTGGGGTCGGTTCCGCGACTCCGTGGACCATTTGATCAAGGGGCAGGCATGACGATGGCGACTGGGCAGCAACTGATTGACGATTACCTGGCACGGTTGGAACGCGCGGCGCAGCCGCTGGCCGCCGAGCGCCGAACGGAACTGCTGGCCGAGATCCGCGGGCACATCAACGACGCCCGATCCGAGCGGGGCGCCGAAAGTGACGCCGGGGTCCGGGCCCTGCTCGATCGGCTGGGGTCACCCGAAGAGATCGTGGCGGCCGCCGCCGAAGGTGACCAGAGCATTGCCGAAAGAGCCGCTACACGCGACCAATTCTCTGGCCCGCGCCGATCGATGATGCTCGAGACCTGGGCCGTTTTGCTGCTCACCGCCGGGTCCATCGTGCTGCCGGTGATCGGTTGGCTGATCGGCGCCGTTCTGATGTGGTCCTCGGACCGCTGGCAGACGCGAGAGAAGGTCCTCGGCACCGCGGTGATCCCTGGCGGAATCGGCCTCTACGGCTCCATCCTCTTCTTCGCCTCCAGCGTTGAGACATGCTTCGCCGCATCGGGCGCCGACGTAGCGGGCGGCAGCACGACCTCGATCAACACCTGCGACACCAGCTCTTCCTGGACCGACGCGATCGTTCCGGTGCTGTACGGCTTGGGTGCGGTGGCCGCGCTGGTGGTGCCGTTCTTGCTGCTGTATCTGGCCAGGCGCCGGGCGACCGCCGAGCAGGCCGAGCAAATCGTCGTTCGGGTAGGTCAACCGGTCGGCTGAGGCGCGCGGGCCGGCCGCAACCAACGCGAGCAAGCCAGGACCAGGGCGGCGGCCAGCAAGCCGGCCGAGACCGGGACAGCGAACCCGGTCTCAGCGTCGGCGGCGTCCACCACCGCGCCGGAGATCGCGGCGCCGAACGAGACACCGATCCCGATCCCGCTGCCCATCCAGGTCAGGCCCTCGGTCAGCCGGGTCGGATCGACCAGTTCCTTGGCCAGGGCGTTGCCGCTGATCAACATGGGCGAGATGGCGAATCCGGCGACGAAGACGACGACGCCCAGTTGCGGCAGATTCTGCACGAACAGGATCGGGACGACGCCCACCGCGAGCAGGAGGACGCCGAGTCGAAACCGCCGGCCGGCCGGCCACGACCACTGCACACTGCCGTAGCCGAGTCCGGCCAGCAGGCTGCCGAACGCGAACCCGGCCAGAACCCAACCGGCTCGGTCGAGATGGTGACGCTCGTCGGCGAAGGCGACGGCGAGCACCTCCATCGCACCGAAGATCACCCCGACGCAGACCATCGCCAGGCAGAGCACCACCATCCCGGGGGCCCGCATGACACCCCCGCCGCGCTCGTGCACCAGGCCGGACGGTGGCGGTTCCGTGCCGCGCTGCAGCATCAGTGCCGTGCCGCCGAGACCGACCGCGAGCGCCGAAGCGATGATGCCGAAGGCCGGGGCGAGCTTTGTCGCAAGCACGGTCACCAGCAGCGGACCGCTGACGAACACCACCTCGTCAATCACCGACTCCAGGGAGTAGGCGGTGTGCAGCAGGGTCGCCTCCCGCTCGTGGCCGGCCAGCGCGAACGACCAGCGAGCCCGAACCAGCGCGCCGATCGAGCCGATGCTGGCGCCGGCGATCACTGCCGCCACGAAGATCGTCCACTGCGGGCTGTCGAGCTGGGTACAAATCAGCACCAAGATCAACCCGATGATGTGCAGCGCGATGGCCGGCAGCATCACTCGGGCCTGTCCGAACCGATCGACGGCCCGAGAAACCCACGGTGAAGCCAGGGAACTGGTTACCCCGAAGACCCCGGCCACCGCACCGGCCGTGGCGTACGAACCGGTCGTGGCCTGGACCAGAAGAACCAGGCCGATTCCGAGCATGGAAAGCGGTAGCCGAGCCAGCGCGCCTGCCGAGGTGAAGCCTCGTGCTCCGGGGAGCGACAGTACATCGCGGTAGGTGCGGAACACAGATGCCACAGTCTCATGTCAGTGAAGTCCGCCGATCGGGGGCACTGTCGCTTCGCCTGACTGGAGTAGCCCGCCGGGGCGCTACCCTCGCGTGCAGCCAAGTCCAGCCTATGGACTTATGCCCCACCTTGAGAAAGGCCGATTTCTTGCTGGACGTCGAGGTGCCGAGCTCGAGCGGGCCCAAGGATGCGCTGAGCCAATCGACTCCAGTTCGGTGGCTTCCGATCCGCTGGTCGCCGACCCGGAATGGCTGGAACTCGGTGGTCAGGCAGGAACGCAGCGCTCGCTGGGCGGCTCGACTGGTGACGGCGCTCGGCGGGGTGAGCGTGATCAGCGCGCTCTTCGGGCCCTTGCGTTTCCGGCTGCACCTGCTGACGGAGGTCCTCCCGCCGCTGGCGCCCGAGGTTGCCGCCGCGATGACGTTGCCGCTCGGACTGATCCTGATCCAGCTGTCCGTCGGCCTGCGTCGGCGCAAGCGACGCGCCTGGCAGGTAGCGGTCGGGGTGAGCGCCATGCTGGTGGTGCTGCACGTGGTCAAGGGTTTGGACGTGGAGGAGGCGCTGTTCTCGGCGGCCGTCCTCGGGCTGCTGCTGAACGCTCGCCCGGCCTTCACCGGTGCCCCTGACCCGCGCAGCCGCCGGCACGTTGCCGTCGTCCTGATCGGTGGCTCGTTGGCGGCGACCGTGGTCGGCGGCGGCTTGATCCTGGTCGACCCGGGTGATGTCATCGGCTCGTACAACGGATGGGTCCTGATCCGACACGTTCTGCTCGGTCTGATCGGCATCCCCGGCCCGCTCGAATTCTCCTCCAGCGCTGGTCAGGGTCGGATCGCCAGCTCACTGCTGCTGTTGGGCTGCATGATCACCGCCACCACGCTGGTGGCGGCACTTCGCCCGGCCGGTGGTCCGCACCGCTTGCGACCGGAGGAAGCCACCCGGATCCGCGACCTGCTCAAGCGGCACGGCAGCCAGGATTCGCTCGGTTACTTCGCCCTGCGGGACGACAAGTCGGTGATCTTCTCGCCGTCCGGGAAAGCCGCGATCACCTATCGGGTGATCGCCGGGGTGTCACTGGCCAGCGGTGATCCGCTCGGCGACAACGAGGCTTGGCCCGGCGCGATCGGCGCCTGGTTGGACGAGGCGGCCCGGTACGCCTGGGTCCCGGCGGTCCTGGGGTGCAGCGAGCGGGCCGCCGCGGCCTACGCCCGCAGTGGCCTGGACGCGCTGGAGCTGGGCGACGAGGCGATGATCAACGTCAAGGAGTTCAGCCTCGATGGCCGGTCGATGCGCGGCGTCCGGCAGACCACGTCCCGGTTGACCCGCAAGGGGTACAGCACCGAGGTCAGTCGGTTCGCCGATCTGTCGCCGGAGCGCCTGCTTGAACTGGCGGCACTTGCTGAGCACTGGCGCGACGGTGCCGAGCGAGGCTTCTCGATGGCACTCGGCCGCTTCTGCGACCCGCGCGACCACGACATCACGATCGTGATCTGCCGGGACGCTGACGGCGTCCCGCAGGGCTTGCTCGGGTTCGTGCCGTGGGGCGCGGACGGGCTCTCGCTGGACGTCATGCGTCGCTCCAGGACCGCGGACAACGGTGTCGTCGAGCTGATGGTGACGGCGCTGCTGGAGCGGGCCGCAGAACGCGGCATCGAGCGGGTGTCGCTCAACTTCGCCGTCTTCCGTGCGGTCTTCGAACGCGGCAGCCGACTCGGGGCCGGCCCGGTACTGCGGCTCTGGCACCGCGTCCTGCTGGTGGCCAGCAAGTTCTGGCAGATCGAGTCGCTGTACCGGGCCAACGCCAAGTATCGGCCGGACTGGGAGCCCCGGTTCCTCTGTTTCATCCGGGCCCGGGACCTGCTCCGGATCGCCACCGCCGCACTCGCCGCCGAGGCCTTCATCAAGCTTCCGCGATTTAGGGCCCGTTCTCGCGACGGCTGCTGAGCGCAGGTTCGGGCGTGCGGTCAATCGATGTCGGCGTCCAGCAGGAAGACCTCCTGGCTGATGTTGTTCCGGGTGGCCCGCGAGTACGGGCAGGTGGCGTGCGCGATCTGAAGGAGTTTCTGGGCCAGCTCTCGGTCGATGCCGCCGATCTGTGCCTCGATCCGGGCAGCGAGGTTGACGCCCGTGGACAGGTCGCCGACCAGGCTGATCGTCACCGAGACGGCCGAATCGCTGACGTCCACCTTTTCCCGGCGGGCCGCACCCTTGAGCGCGCTGTGGAAGCACGCCGCGTAGCCGGTGGCGAACAGTTGCTCCGGGTTGGTGCCCGGCCCGTCGTCCCCACCCATGCTTTTCGGGATCGACAGGGTGACGTCGACCCGACCGTCCGCAGAGGCGGCGCGGCCCTCGCGGCCGCCCCAGGCGGTCGAGGTCGAAGCGTAGAGGGTGTCGGCCATGGTCAAACCCCTTGCTGTCGTGGGCTGCGGCCTCGGACCGCTGCCGGGTGTGATTCGGGTGCTCGCTCGTTCGCTACTCGGTCGTTCGGTAATCGGTCGTTCGACGATCATCTGCGTCGTTCGACGCGCTTCTGCGTCGTTCGACGGGCTTCTGCGTCGTTCGACGGGGTATCTGCGGATCGTTCGGCTTGCTTATGTGGCTGTTGCGTCCTTTGCCGCCGAGCTCGGTCCATCCTCGACCTCAGGGCTCCTGCGGGCTGGTCAGACCTATCTTCGGCGAGTCCGATCCTGTATCAACTTGTCAGACGTTGCCTGTCAGGTGTTCGTACCGAAATGCGGGCACACATGACGGAATGGCTGAAAGTCACACAGTCAACACGTAAAGTGATCGCGCGCTGACATCGCCGACTCGGGAGTTTGTTGTGCTGGAACTGCTGTCGCTGCATCGCAGGCAACCTGCGCGGATCCTTACGTTGATCGCCTTGACGATCGCGGTGCCGGCCACAGCGGCCGACACCGTCACCGGCCCACCAGCCGCGACCGGCGATTCGGGAGCGAACTGGGGAGCCGTGAAGTGGGGTGATCCGGCCACCGACGCCAAGGCGAAGGACGCCAAGGGCAAGAACAAGCCCAGCCAGGACGCCGGGTCGTTGGCCTCGGTCACCACGGCGATCGGGGCTCGGGCGCTCTGGAAGAAGAAAGATGACGCCGGCCGGGCGATCACCGGCGCAGGGGTGACCGTCGCCGTGCTGGACACCGGGATCGACAACTCGGTGCTGGGGCTCAGCGGCTCCGGGAAGGTGATCAAGGGGCCCGACCTGTCGCTGGAAACCAACTCCGTTGACCTGCGCGGCCAGGACACCTTCGGGCACGGCACCCACATGGCCGGCATCATCGCCGCCCGGGATGCGGTCCCGGTCGACGAGAGAGGCGAGCCGCAACCCGCCGATACCAAGGTTCAGCTCGGTGTTGCTCCGGACGCGACGTTGCTGGCCCTGAAGCTCGGCACCACCGACGGCAGCACCGACGTCAGTCAGGTGATCGCCGGGCTGGACTGGGTAGTGCAGCATCGCAACGACAACGGCATGCGGGTGCGGGTGATCAACCTGTCCTACGGCACCCTTTCGGCTCAGCCTTACCAGCTCGATCCGCTCGCTGCGGCCGCCGAGAACGCCTGGAAACACGGCATCGTGGTGGTGGTTTCCGGCGGGAACGAAGGGCCGACCGCGGGTCGGCTGACCGATCCAGCGATCGACCCGTACGTGCTGGCGGTCGGGGCTTCCGATCCGCAGGCCGAGGTCAGCGGCTGGTCCAATCCCACGGTGTCGGCGTTCAGCAGTCGCGGCACGGCCGGGCGGCACGTAGATCTGGTGGCGCCCGGCAGTTCGATCGCCAGCCTGCGGGCCCCCGGATCCTTCATCGACCGGAACCATCCGGAAGGGCTGGTGTCCGGGGACACCACCGGACGGCTGTTCCGCGGCAGCGGGACCTCTCAGGCCGCCGCGGTGGCCAGTGGAGCCGTCGCCCTGCTGCTGCAGGCCTACCCAGATCTGACCCCGGACCAGGTGAAAGCGGCGCTGGTCAGTTCGGCCCGGTCGATGGCCGGCGGAGAGCTGGACAAGGGCGCCGGACAGCTCGACGTGGACGGCGCAGTGACCGCAGCCAAGAAGCTGGTCAAGTCCGGAGGGGGAGCGCAGAGTTTCGCCGAATCGACCGGGCTCGGTTCGCTGGAGGCGGCCCGCGGTGGCGGCAATCTGATCGACCCCGAGTCCGGGGCGGTGCTTCGGGGCGAGGTCGACGTCCAGGGAGCGATCTGGAGCGCCCCGGCCTGGCGGGCACGGTCGGTGAGCGCGACGGCCTGGTCGGGTGGGTCGTGGAACGGCACCCGCTGGACCGGGGATGCCTGGGCGGGGGCCAGCTGGATCAACACCGGGTGGGACGGTGCCCGCTGGAGCGGGGCCCGGTGGAGTGACCTGTCCTGGTCCGGCCAGCAATGGGTGGGCGCCCGCTGGTCTGGAGCGCGCTGGTCCGGACACCGCTGGCTCGATCAGGACTGGCAGTAGTAAGCCCATGGTCAGTCGGCGCAAACGGCAGGCGGTGGCGGCCACCAGTGGGCTGGCTACCGTGCTGCTGGTGGTCGGGCTGGTAGCGACGCTCGCCACCGACCGAGGCCGGATCCTGAGCGCCGCTCCGCTGGTTCCGTCGCTGGCGATGGTTCTGCTGCTGGGCGTGGCGTTCGCGTTCGCCGAACTCGCGCTGCTGCACGTTGAGCTACGCCGGCAGGCCTATTCGTTCTCGCTGTCGGGGATGGCCTTGCTGCTCGGGGTGCTCTTCAGCGATATCCGGGCCTTGGTCCTGGCCCGGCTGACCGGCGCCGCCCTGGTCTTCGCCTGGCAGCGGCTGCCACCGCTGAAGACCGCCTACAACCTGGGCGCCTACACCCTGGAGGCCGGGCTGGTGGGCTTCGGCCTGCACCGGTTTCTCGGCTCCGGAATCGAGCTGACCTTTCGTTCGGCAGTGATCTGCTACCTGACGATCGGGCTGGTCGACCTGCTGATGAGCTCGCTGGTGCTGCTGGTCATCTCCTGGCACCAGGGGCGGGTGTCCATCACCGATGCGGCCGAGGTCTTCGTGCCGGCCGCGGTGCTCGGCCTGTTCAGCACGCTGTCCGCACTGGCGATCGTGATGCTGCTGGACGACGGCACGCTCGGGGTGGTGTTGATCATCGGATTCGCCACGATGACCGCGCTGCTCTACCACGGCTATCTGAACCTTCGAAATCGGCACCAGTCGCTCGCTCTGATCCACGAATTCGTCGAGCAGAGCGTCGGGGCCGGAACGGTCGAGGACCTGGCGAGAGGGCTGCTGTCGCGTATCCGGCGGCTGTTGAACGCCGGTGAAGTCGGCCTCGTCATCCGCCGCGGAGGCTCCGACCTGAGGTTGTCCTCCACCGAGGAGGAGGCCCTGACCACCAGGCATTCCCAGGTGGCCGAACCCGGCGATTGGCTGCTGACCAGGGTCCGGGAGAACATCGAGGCGATCGTCGTCCCGCGGAACACCCGAGAGCGCGGCATGCGCCAGTGGTTGATCACCCACCAAGCACGCGACGCGATGATCGTTCCGTTGCCCCCGGGCGGGATCGAGGGGGTCTTGATCGTCAAGGATCGGATGGGTGATGCGAACACCTTCACCGCCGACGATCTGACCCTGTTGCAGACCCTGGCCGGGCACCTGGCGGTAGCGCTGCGCAGCACCCAGCTCGTTCAGCAGTTGCGCCACGACGCAACGCACGACGCCTTGACTGGACTGGCCAACCGGGTCCTGCTGACCGAGCAGATCGAATCCGCCCTGAGCTGCGCGTCTGTCCTGAAGTCCGAAGCGCAGAAAGCTGGGTCGCTGGACTGCGGGTCACTGGATTTCAGCTCGTTGGATCTGGCGGCCCGGTCCGCCGTCCTCCTCCTCGATCTGGACAAGTTCAATGAAGTCAACGACGCCCTGGGTCATCACGTGGGCGACACCCTGTTGCAGGTCGTGGGCTCGAGGATCCGGACCTGTGTACCGGCTCGGGGCACCGTGGCCCGGCTCGGCGGTGATGAATTCGCCGTCCTGCTGCCGATGCCGAGCGGTACCGAGCTGGACGCTCGGGAGGAGGCCCGGCAGGTAGCCGACGCCGTCCTCAGCGCCTTGATCTCGCCGATCGCGCTACCAGGCGCCGTGGTCAGCACCCGAGCCAGCATCGGCATCGCTCTCGGTTCGCGCGGTTGTAACCCGGCGGATCTGCTGCGCCATGCCGATACCGCGATGTACGCCGCCAAATCCGGACAGAGTCCCGTGGTGATCTACTCGGCAGAGCTCGACCGGGGCCGCGCCGAGCGGCTGACCCTGCTCGCCGACCTGGCCGTGGCCATTGAACGCGAAGAGCTCGAGCTGCGCTATCAGCCGCAACTGGATCTGCATACCGGCGAGATGACCAGCGTCGAGGCCCTGGTTCGGTGGCGGCACCCGGAGCACGGCTTGCTCAACCCGGACGAGTTCATTCCGCTCGCCGAATCCAGTGGTTTGATTGAGGAGCTGACCAGCCAGGTGCTGCGCCAGGCGCTGCGCCAATGCCGTCGCTGGCGGGACGACGGGCTCGACCTGGTGGTCGCGGTCAACCTGTCCGCTCGCAACGTCAACAATGCAAATCTCGCCGAGAATGTGGCGGCGGTGCTCGCGGAAGTCGGGTTGCCGGCTGACCGCCTGGTCATGGAAATCACCGAGAGCAGCGTGATGGGCGACCCGCATCGGACGGTCCCGATTCTGCAGCGGCTCGCGGACATCGGCGTCACGCTGTCACTCGACGATTTCGGTACTGGGTACTCCAGTCTCGCCTACCTCCAGCGGCTTCCGGTGCGCGAAGTGAAGATCGACAAGTCGTTCGTGATGGGACTGACCGGAGGTTCGCAGGAGCATGCCAGCTCTGTGCTGGTTCGCAGCATTCTCACCCTCGGCGGCAACTTGAACCTGCGCGTCGTGGCCGAGGGGGTCGAGAGCGCTGAGGTGTTGGAGCTGCTGCGACGGTTGGGGTGCGATGCGGTTCAGGGCTACCACATTGCCCGGCCGCTCTTGGCCGATGAGGTCGGACTGCTGATCAGCACATCGAATAACCAGGTACGAGAGTGCCTTCCAGTGGTCAACGGGCAGCGCCTGCCGGGAGTCACGGCAGGTTTGCGGCTCGCAGGAGCCGCCGAGCCTGGCTGAGGATCGGCTGATCAACCATGCGGCCTTCGAAGCTGAAGACCCCCGCCGAGCCTTCGGCGGCTCGCAGCACCCGCGCGGCCCAGGTGAGTTCGGCTTCGGACGGCGCCCAGGCCCGGCGAACCACCGCGGCCTGACTCGGATGAATGCAGGCCTTGGCCGCGAAGCCGGAGGCTGCGGCATCCTCGGCCTCGCCGCGCAGCCCGTCCAGGTCGGCGATGTTCAGGTAGACGGCATCGATCGCGGCTCGGCCGTAACCACCGGCTGCCAAGAGCACCTGGTTGCGGGCATGCCCGGCGACGTCTCGATAGCGGCCGTCGGGCCGCCGGCTCGACCGGCCGCCGAGCGAGACCAGGAGATCTTCGGCTCCCCACATCAGTGCCAGCGTTGCCGGTTCGGCCGCGAGCTCGGCGGCATTCAGCACTCCGAGGGCGGTTTCGCAGAGCGCGATCACCCGCAGTCGCAGCGCTGACGTGCCGAGCTGCCGGACCGACCCCGCGGTCTCGGCCTTCGCCAGCATGACCGTTCGATAGTTCGTGCCGGCCAGGGCAGCCAGATCCAATTCGTGGTCGGCGGTATCGACGGGATTGATCCGGACGACGGTGCGATCCGGGTCGAGGGGCACCTCGCAGAGGTGCCGGCGGGCGGCCGGCTTGTCGGTGAGTGCCACGCCGTCCTCCAAATCGAGGATCACGACGTCGGCTGCGGCAGCGGCCTTGCCGAACCGATCCGGCCGGTCCGCTGGGCAGAACAACAGCGCGGGGCCGGCGAAAGGCTCGATCATGTCTGCTCAACCGGTCGGCAATGGACCATCACGGCGCGGACGGCGATTGCCGTCACCTCGCCGTCCTGGTTGCGACCGGTGTGTTCCAAGGTGACGACGCCCTCCCCGGGCCGGCTGTTGGACAGCCGCTTGGACAGCATCCGGGTCTCGGCGTGCAGCGTGTCACCGTGGTACATCGGCGCCGGAAAACGGACGTCGCTGAAACCCAGGTTGGCCACGATCGTGCTCTGCGTGAGTTGCTCCACCGAAAGGCCGACCAGGGTAGCCAGGGTCAGCATGCTGTTGATCAGGCGAGCGCCGTACGGCTGCCGGGAACTCCAGTCCGCATCCAGGTGCAAGGCTTGCGGGTTCATCGTCAACGTGGAGAACAGGGTGTTGTCGGCCTCGCCGAAGGTGCGCCCGGGAGCGTGCCGATAGATCACGTCCGACTCGAATTCCTCGAACCACAGCCCTCGTTGGTTGATCACCCGCTGAGGTTCGGGCTTCGACGCCGTCATGCGACCGGCAACCCTAGGCCGCGAGCGATCAGCATGCGCTGGACCTCGGAGGTTCCCTCGCCGATCTCCAGAATCTTCGCGTCCCGGTAGTATCTGGCCACCGGGTATTCCTCCATGAAGCCGTTGCCACCGAAAACCTGCGTGGCAGTGCGGGCCGCAGCCATCGCCGCCTCGGACGAGTACAGCTTGGCGATCGAGGCGGCCTGTTTCACCTCGGCTCGCGGTCGGTGCGAATCCTTCAGCCAGGCGGCCTTGTAGGTGAGCAGGCGGGCAGCCTCCACGGAGACGGCGACGTCACTGATCGCGAACGCCACCCCCTGGCGGGAGCCGATCGGCGCACCGAAACTGTGCCGCTGCTTGGCGTAGCTGCGGCATTCATCCAGGCAGGCCTCGGCGAGGCCGAGGGCGAGCGCGGAGATGGCGATCCGCCCGTCGTCCAGAGTGGCGAGGAACTGAGCGAAACCCCGGCCGCGCTCGCCGAGCAGATTGCCCTTCGGTACCCGGCACTCCTCGAAGGTCAGGCCGTGAGTGTCGGAGATGCGCCAGCCGAGCTTCTCGTAGCCAGGGTCGACGATGAAACCGGGGGTACCAGCAGGGATCATCAGGGTGGAGATCTCGTCGGGCCCGGTCCGGGCGGTGATGGTGACCACCGAGGTGATCGCCGTTCCGGAGTTGGTGATGAAGGCCTTGGCGCCGTCCACCACCCACTCATCGCCGTCCTCGCGGGCCCGGGTGCGGGTGGCACCGGCATCCGAACCGGCCTCCGGTTCGGTGAGCCCGAAGGCGGCCAGCGCGCGACCGGCCGTCAGATCCGGCAGCCAGGTCTGCTTCTGCTCCTCGGTGCCGAAGTGCAGGATCGGGTTGATCCCGAGGCCGACCCCAGCCGACAGGGTGATTCCGATCGACTGATCGACCCGGCCGAGCTCTTCGATGGCGACGCAGAGGCTGGTGAAGTCGGACCCGCCGGCCGAGGTGCCTGCATCGGTACGGGCCGCAGTGCCGCCGTACTCTTCCGGGACGACCAGCCCGAATAGCCCCAGATCGCCCAGCCCGCGCACGACGTCGACCGGGAAGTGGTGGGCTAGATCCCATTTCGCCACGTGCGGGGCGATCTCGGACCGGGCGTAGTCGCGCACCAGGGCGCGCAGAGCCTCGTGGTCTTGTGACAGTTCGAACGTCATCGCTCTCGCTCTACCTTCTCGCGATCTTCTCGCTACTCTCTCGGCACTCGCTGCTTGACGTTTACGTCAACGTAAAGGAGGCTACTACGATGGACGCCGGGACGAAAGAGCGAACAGCAAAGCGGCAAATCGCCCAGGATCGAACCTGGACGGTGCGGGAACTGGCAGACGAGCTCGGAGTCACCACTCGCACCCTGCGGTTCTATGAAGCCGAGGGCCTGCTTTCGCCGCAGCGAGCGGGAACCGTGCGAGTCTACACAGCCCGCGATCACACCAGGCTGGTGTTGATCCTGCGGGGCAAGCGGTTCGGCATGTCGCTCCCGGAGATCCGAGAAATCGTGGACATGTATGACGACGCCGGCACCGGCGAGCGCGGTCAGCTGGCGGCCCTGATCACCCGGCTGGATGAGATCGGTGCCGACCTGCGGGCTCGGCGCCGAGACCTGACCCGGACCCTCGCCGAGGTGGATGAGGTCGCCGAGCGTTGCCGGGCCCGACTCGCAGAGCTGCCCGCCTGATGGGCACCGCTGAGAGCCCGGCTGTGGGCCTGGATCGGGGCCCGACGGGCAGCGGGCCAGGGCATCGGGAGTTGGTCCGCGAGCTTCGTCAACGGCTGAGCGTGGCGGCGGCCGGTGGCTCCGAGCGAGCCCGGCAACGACACGTCAGTCGAGGCAAGCTGCTACCGCGAGACCGGGTGGACACGCTCCTGGATCCGGGATCCCCGTTCCTCGAACTGTCGCCGCTGGCGGCCTACGGGATGTACGACGACGAGGCGCCGGGCGCGGGTCTGATCGCCGGGATCGGCCGGGTGCAGGGCCGCGAGTGCATGGTGGTGGCGAACGATGCCACCGTGAAGGGCGGCACGTATTACCCGATGACGGTGAAGAAGCATCTGCGGGCCCAGGAGGTGGCATGGGCGAACCGGCTGCCGTGCATCTACCTGGTGGATTCCGGCGGTGCCTTCCTGCCGTTGCAGGACCAGGTGTTTCCCGACCGCGACCATTTCGGGCGGATCTTCTTCAACCAGGCCACGATGTCCGCTGCCGGGATCCCGCAGATCGCCGCCGTTCTCGGATCCTGCACCGCCGGTGGCGCCTATGTTCCGGCGATGAGCGACGAGTCGGTGATCGTTCGCGATCAGGGCACGATCTTCCTGGCCGGGCCGCCGCTGGTGAAGGCCGCGACCGGCGAGGTGGTCACCGCGGAAGAACTTGGTGGCGGCCTGCTGCACAGCCGAACCTCCGGGGTCACCGATCATCTGGCCGATGACGATGCGGATGCCTTGCGTCGGGTCCGGTCGATCGTTGCGACCCTGGCGCCGCGCGAATTGCCGCCGTGGGAGGTGATCGAGACCGAGGAGCCGGTGCTCGATCCGGTCGGGCTGTACGACGTCCCCACCGACTCCCGGACCGGTTACGACGTCCGCACCGTGATCGGGCGGATCGTCGACGGCAGCAAGTACACCGAATTCAAAGCCGAGTACGGCACCACCCTGGTTACCTGTTTCGCCCGGTTGCACGGTCATCCGGTCGGAATCGTGGCCAACAACGGTGTGCTCTTCGGTGAATCTGCTCTCAAGGGAGCACATTTCATCGAACTCTGCGATCAGCGCCGAATTCCGTTGGTGTTCCTGCAGAACATCTCCGGATTCATGGTCGGGCGCGACGTCGAGGCGGCCGGAATCGCCAAGCACGGCGCCAAGATGGTCACTGCCGTGGCCTGTGCACGAGTCCCGAAATTCACCGTGGTGATCGGTGGTTCGTTCGGCGCCGGAAACTACTCGATGTGCGGCCGGGCGTACTCACCGCGCTTTCTCTGGACCTGGCCGAATGCCCGAATCTCGGTGATGGGCGGGGAGCAGGCCGCGTCCGTGCTGGCGACCGTCCGGCGAGACCAGCTCGAGGCTCGGGGGGAGGCCTGGAGCGAGCAGGCCGAGGCGGAGTTCCGGGCCCCGATCCGGGATCAGTACGAGCGTCAAGGCAACCCGTACTACGCAACCGCCCGGCTCTGGGACGACGGCGTCATCGATCCTCTCGATACCCGGACCGTTCTCGGGCTGGGGCTTTCGGTCGCAGCCAACGCGCCGCTGGCCGACGTCCGCTACGGCGTCTTCAGGATGTGAGGGTCATGACCATGCTTGGCGCGGATTCCAAAGTCAGCGAGGGGTCGATGTTCGGCACGGTGCTGGTCGCCAACCGAGGAGAGATCGCGGTCCGGGTGATCCGTACCCTGCGGGCTCTCGGGATCCGGTCCGTCGCGGTGTACAGCGATGCCGATGTGGCGGCCCGGCACGTTGCGGAGGCCGACACGGGCGTCCGGATCGGTCCGGCGCCGGCCCGGCAGAGCTACCTGTCGATCGAATCGATCATCGACGCGGCTCGACGCACCGGTGCCGAGGCGATTCACCCTGGCTACGGATTCCTTTCCGAGAACGCCGGTTTCGCGCGGGCCTGTGCGGCTGCGGGGTTGGTGCTGGTAGGTCCGCCGGCCGCCGCGATGGAGACCATGGGCGACAAGATCAGCGCCAAGCGGGCGGTCGTCCTCGCCGGGGTGCCGGTGGTGCCGGGCCGATTCGAGCCCGGGATGAGCGATGCCGACCTGATCGCGGCGGCGGCCGAGGTCGGGTATCCGGTGCTGGTCAAGCCCGCGGCCGGGGGCGGTGGCAAGGGCATGCGGCTGGTCCACGAACCGGCCGCGCTACCGGAAAATCTGGTTTCCGCTCGCCGGGAGTCGCTGTCGGCGTTCGGTGACGACACCCTCTTCATCGAGCGGTTCGTGCTTCGGCCTCGGCACATCGAGGTTCAGGTACTGGCCGATCAACACGGCGGCGTGGTGCACCTGGGCGAGCGCGAGTGCAGCCTGCAACGGCGACACCAGAAGATCATCGAGGAGGCGCCGTCGGTCCTGCTCGATCCGGCCACTCGGGAACGGATCGGCGGCTCGGCCGTCGAGATCGCCCGCGCGGTGGGTTATGTCGGGGCTGGGACGGTGGAATTCATCGTGTCCGCCGACCGGCCGGAGGAGTTCTTCTTCCTGGAGATGAACACCCGGCTTCAGGTCGAGCACCCGGTCACCGAGATGATCACCGGTCTTGACCTGGTGGCTGAGCAACTCCGGGTGGCGGCCGGCCACCCGCTGGGGTTCGACCAGCAAGCGGTGCACCGGTCCGGGCACGCGATCGAGGCCCGGCTGTACGCCGAAGACCCGGCCGGGGGATTCCTGCCCACCGGTGGCACCGTGCTGGCGATGCGGGAGCCGACCGGTGAGCACGTTCGGGTGGACTCCGGGATCGGGGTCGGCACCGAGGTCGGCAGTTGGTACGACCCGATGCTGGCCAAGGTGATCGCCTGGGGTCCGGATCGCCCGGCTGCGCTGGCCCGCCTGCAGCACGCCTTGGCCGGCACGGCACTCCTCGGGATCAAGACCAATCTGGAATTCCTCGCGCAACTGCTGGCCGACCCGGACGTGGCGGCCGGTCGGTTGGACACCGAACTGGTGGACCGCGAACTGCCCCGGCTGCTGTCCGGTCGGGCTGCCTACCTCGGTCGGGACGGTCTGGGGGAGCGGGTGCTTGCCGTGCATGGGTTGGCTCAGTTGCTCGCCCTGCAGCCGGATGAATGGCTGGGTGCTGCGCGGGTGCGGGACCCGTGGCAGATCCCGTCCGGTTGGCGGATGGGGGAGCACCGGCCGCTGTTGTTGCGGGTCGATCAGGGGGACGTCGTCGAGGTCCGGGTCTGGGGGACGCCGGACGCCGCGCACGTCCAAGTCGGCACGGGCCCGGTGTGGCCGGCGTCGGTCCGCCCGGCCGGCTCGCCAGTCGCCGGGTCGAACGCTGAGCTGCTGGTCACGCTGGATGGTGTCACCGAGCGCTGGCTGTCCGCCGTCCAGGAGGGTCAGACCTGGTTGAACCACGAAGGTCGAACCTGGGTGGTCGAGGAAGCCCCGATCCGGCTTCGGGAACGAGCGGCGTTCGCCGGGACCGCCGAGGTGCGCAGCCCGATGCCGGGAGTGGTGCTCGCCGTGCAGGTGGCCGAGGGGGACGAGGTGCTGGCGGGGCAGCCGTTGGTGGTCGTCGAGGCGATGAAGATGGAGCATGCGGTGACAGCGGCCCGGGCCGGCCAGGTGCGCGAACTCCTGGTTCGAGTCGGCGATCAGGTCAGGCTCGATCAGCCGCTGGCTTTCATCCATTCTGCTGAGGCGGGTCGGGACCTGGAACCGGCATTGCCCTCCTAGCCTCGCGGTATGCCGAAGGTAAGTCGCTCCGACCAGCCACCGGTGACTCCCGGGTCGGCCGATGCACGAACCGATGCTCGCCGACTGCTGGACCGGTCGCCGTCCGCCCGGATCGTGGTCATCACCGCGCCGGCGGGCTCGGGCAAGTCTCGGCTGATGCAGGAGTGGCTGGCGAGCCCCGGGCCGGACGGGCGGGCAGCGGACTGGGTCCGGATCGACCTTGGACCGGAGGACCAGAACTCGCGACCGGTGCCGCATTGCGCCCTGGACGACGCGCTGTACGAGGCCGTCCGCTGGCTCTCGGCCACCGAGCGGGTGTCGCCGAGGTTCGTGCTGACCGGCCTGGAGATGCTGACCGCCGCCGAGGCCGCACACCTGGTCGAGTACCTGCTGGCCGGGTTATCCCCTCGGGTTCGGCTGGTGCTGGTCGGGGCCGGCAGCGGGTTGCCGGCGAGCTGCGTCGTCGGGCTCCGGGATGATCTGGTCGAGCTGCGTTCTGTGGACCTCTGGTGGTCTCGCGCCGACCTGATCGACCAACTCGTCCGGTTGACCGGGATCACCGCCACCCGGTGGCAAGCCGAGCAGCTGTTTCGGCTCACCGGCGGTTGGCCGGCCGGGGTGATCATCCTTGGTCGGGCAATGTGGTCCGGCCCGAGCGTGCTGGCCGCCCGGGATCTGACGGTGGTCCCGGAGATCCTCGACTTTGTGGTGACCGAGGTGCTGGATCGGCTGCCTGCGCCGTTGCGCCGGTGGGTGCTGTCGACCGCGGTCCTCGACGAGCTCGAGGTGGACGGTTGCGCCGCCCTGGTACCCGGCGAAGCCCCGCAGGCCAGGCTGGCCGAGGTGCATCGCCAAGGGCTCACGCTCGCGCTCTGGCCGGCTGTCCCGGCGGAACCGTCGGCCGCTGATCGGCCGCTGGCCAGGTATCACCCGTTGATTCGGGCGGCGGCGCTGCGCGAGTTGCGATCAACGGACGTCGGGGCTGCTCGGAGGCTGCTCCTGCTCGCCGGAGAGCAGGCTGGCCGTGGTGGCCGTGAGCCGGCGGCGGTGACCTACCTGGCGGCCGGCGCGGACTGGGACGGCGTGCTGGCCGCTCTCCGGCGCTCGGCGAGCAACGGGTTTCGAGGGTGGGATCCGGCCCGGTTGCGAGCAGCCGTGGACCAGTTGCCCGGGCACGCCTGGGAGCACCAGGTCGAGCGCCGTGCTCTGGTGGCTTTCGCGGCCGGGATGTCCGGTGACCAACTGCTGGCCGCTGCGGTGATTCAGCAGACCTCGGCCGAGCTTCGCGCCGGCGCCGCGTGGTGGCCGGTCCTGACCCGCCTGATCGAGGCCCTGCCCGGACCGGCCGGCGGTGCGCACGGTGGATACCGAGCCGCCTGCTCGGCCCTGGTCGAATTGCAGACCCTGGATCCCACGATCGCGATTCCGGCGTTCCTCGGAGTTGCGGACCGGCCGTCGCTGAGCGGGATGGCCCACCTGCTGGCCGCTCGCGCCGGCGTTTTTGACCGCGATCAGGCCAGTGTCCGGCGGCATTTGGAGGCCGGCTGGAGCGAGGTTGGAGCCCAGATTCCGCGCTACTGCGTGCTGGCCGGGCTCGGCGCGGAGGCCCTCACCGCGGTCTGGGGCGGTGAGTTGGCGGCGTCCCAGCGCCGGGCCGCCCGAGCGCAGCGGCTCGCCGAGGAGGCCGGCCTGGCCGAGCATCCGATGCTCAACCTCACCGTGCTGGCCCGAGTGGAACTGCTGCGCGCGCGAGGTCAGAGTCGGCAGGCACTGGCGGAACTGGATGCCAACCTGTCGGCGGTGCGCCGCAGTGAGCCGTTCGTAGCGGCGGCCGCCGGTGGTCGAGTGCATACCGCGGCGGCGCAAATCCTTCGGGCCGGGCTCCAAATAGATCTCGACGAGCCAGATCTGGCCAAGGTCGAGCTGGAACTGTTGGCGACCGAGGGGGACGACGACCTGCCTCGGAACCTCAAGGCAGCTCGCGCCGTGGTCTGGGCCCGGCTCCATCTGCTCGCCGACAACGCGGTGGACGCCGAACGAGTGCTGGCGGACGCGCCGGTCACCGGGACGGTCGCCGCAGCCCGGGTCACCACCGCCTTGCACCGGCAGGTTCCCGCGGAAGCCCAGGCCGTTCTGCAAAGTTGGCCGTTTGAGGACACTTTGGACAATCGGCTGCGACTGCTGTTGGCCACTGCAGCGGTCGCGATTGCGGTGGACCGCCGACCGCAGGCGGCTGAGCAGATCGGACAGTGTCTGGTTGCCGCCGAACCGGACGGCCATGTTCAGGTCTTCCTGGAGGCGCCGCCACGGGCCAGGGCGATGGCCGCCGCGGTGCTGAAGCGGTCGCTGGACGCGTCCGGTTGGCGGACCGATCTGGCCGATCGGCTG
>DATINJ010000093.1:0-2661 GCA_035474375.1 Kineosporiaceae bacterium
TTGGTCTGCTCCACAAGGTCGCCGTGGGCTATTACGTCGTCGTCCCCCAGGACCGCGCCGGCACCGACTGGCGGCCCACCATCGAGGCTGCTGCCGCCGGTATCGCCACCGCCGCCGTGGGTGCCGGGAGTGCCATCCTGATGGGTCTGTCGGCTGCCCGCCTGCACCACGCCATCTCCCGCGCCCTCGGCACCGGCATCGTCGCCGTCAGCCAGCACCGCCAGGATGACCTTATCTTCTTCGGCGGCACCGCCCTCAGCCGCAATCGAACAGCGCTACCGCGACGCCCCGCCAGCCACTCTGCGCGTACCGACCAAGCCCGCCTTCGCCGGCTGGAAATTGGCGGCCTGGCTCGACCGCCACGCCGCCCGTGACCTCTACGACCTGGGCTCTCAGCCAGGTCGGCGCCCTAAACGACGAATCGGCCAGACTCTTCGGCAAGCACGGACCTACCAACGGCCCACCCCAATCATGGATGTTCCGTCAGGCACCCACAGCAGCGGAATGGCAGGCACAACTCGCCGCCCAGACCCGGCTCACCATCACCGCCGACGAAGCACTCCAAGCAGTCCGCGAGGCTTGGACCCCGGCCCCTGACGTGGAACGATCGCGAACGCTGGTCTGTGGACCACCCGAACCACACAAGATGATGATAAACGAGTACCTGTGGCAGGATTCGAACCTGCAACCTTCTGATCCTAAATCAGACGCCTCTACCAGTTGGGCCACACAGGCTTGGTGCGTGCGCGCACTGGGAGTCGAACCCAGTTGATGGATACAGCGGTTTACAGCCGCCGCCCCGAGCCGTTGGGGCATTACGCGCTTGCGAGACTCGACAACTCAGGAGAGTCGGAGTCGATATCGCAATCGCGGGCTGCACATGGTTGGAGGCTAGCCGAACGAGTTCGCTGTTGTCACTTGATTTTCGGCACCACCGACAGCACGATCACCCGCCTATTCGGCCGGCTCCGGGCACGTCGCGGACAGAGCTCCAATCCGATCGAGTCTATGTACGTGAATTTCTTACCCCGGTACTCATATTCGATCCGCAGTCCGTCGAACCGGTGCAGGTCAAGGACGTCGCCCGATGGAGAGTTGCCGACTGCCCCGTGGCCTACCCGATCGGGCACGCACCGGCGACCAGGCGCCGTCCATTATTTATGGACCGGCCGACAATAGCGATTAGTGAATTTGCGAAGAGGGACGAGCGTGATGAGGATCCCCGTGGACGGCTCCTCCACCGCACGTCACCCGCGCCCGGCCACCAGAGCCACCCCGAACTCGGCCACCAGTGCCTCGCCCGGCTTGCTGCCACCACAGAAATCGGATCATCTGGACACCCAGTCGGTCCTGGCGTTGCAACGCCGGGCCGGGAATTCGAGCGTGAACCGGTTGCTGCGCACCGTGCAGCGGAAACCACTCAGCAAGGACGACGACCCGGATGGCTACAGCAGCGAGAAGGGCAAGGCCAACGTGGCGGGCAGCGGAACCACCCGCCGCGAGGTGCACGGTCTCAAGTACGGGATCTCCGGTGGTTTCAAGAGCCGCTACCCGAGCGCGAAGAATCCCAAGGGCACCAGCGACGAGAGCTCCAAGACGAAGCAGAACCCGGACCACATGGCGGTCGTGATCATGCCGGACAAGGTCGATCCGCGCCGGCCGGTACAAGTGATCCTGCATTTCACCGGGTACGGCTTCCGGAGTGGTGATCCGTACGCGGGATACACCGTGGCCGCGGGCGGGCAGCGAAAAATCAAGCAGGGCACGGTGCGTGACGTTGACCAGGAGCATTGGGAACAGCAGATCGGGGCCGTGAACAAGGACCGGGTGACCGGTGGTGGAGCGCAGGTCGTCGCCGTCCTGGCTCAGGGCAGAGGACGATCGGAGTTTGGCGAGGTCCCGACCTTCGACTACGTGCGTGACGTCTTCGCGAACGTGGCCGAGCTGTCAGCGGTGGCCCAGTACTCGATCATCCTGTCCGGGCACAGCGGTGGTGGCGCCACACAGGTCGCCGCCAAGGTAGCGGACGGCTCCGCGCAGACGGCGGACCGCACGGCCCTGCCCGCCGCACAACCGGCCAAGCCAGGCCAAAGCGCCGCAGCCGCCGCACAGCCGACCGACCTCGTCGTGCTCTTCGACGCCGAGGGCATCGAACGGGTCACCACCTGGGCGACCGGGCGGATCTCGGCACTCGCGGCGGCGATCAAGGCGGCGAAGACGCCGGCCGAAGCGAAGGCCGCGATTGCCGCCAGCCCGAAGTTTCGCGGCTACTACGACGAGTCCGGCGGCTACGCGAAACGCTACGTTCCCCAGAACGACGTGCTCTGGCAGGCGCTGGCGCAGGTACCGGCTCCTTGGGCGCATCCGGATCCGGCCAATCCCACCGTGGTCACCGTCGAGGACCTGTTCCGAATCGTCCCGGTCTCCGGGGCCGGGGTCGACCATGAACACGTGATCAGCGGCGGGACCGGTCATCCAGCGGAGGAGGGCGCGCTGGCAGACGCACTGCGCGCCTCAGCCGACCCGACCCGGGACCGCGCCAGTGGCCTGAAACCCCAGGCTGCCGGAAGCTCTCGCCGTCGAAAGCGTTCCAAGTCCAAGTCCAAGTCCAAGTCCAAGTCCACGCCCACGCCCACGCCCACGTCACCGCAGCAGTCACCA
>DATINJ010000094.1:0-54153 GCA_035474375.1 Kineosporiaceae bacterium
GCTCGCTCTGCCGCCGATGTTGCCGGTCGAGGACGACACCCAACCCGGACGCTGGACGGCGTGGCGGCCGTCGGTGCGGCGTCGACTGCGGGAGAACCGGAACCAGGAGGAGCCGGATCCGATCACCAGCCTTGAGGTCAGCGACGCCTCCGGCACTCGGGTACACAAGCTGCCGCAGGCTGAGGTGCATCAGCGGCTCGCCGCCGCACTTGCCGAGATCATCCTCAACGTGATGGCCAGCCGGGCCCAGCAGGCTCACCCCGATCCTGCTTCCGACCGCCTGGCTGGGTTGCAAAACCCCAGCCAGGACGGGTCGGGCGGGTCGACCGGGTTGATGGAACGCGAGGACAAGCTTCTGCTCTCGGCGGCGATCAGGCGGCTGTTGCCAGGGCCGAGCGAGCGCCCGAACACCCGCGGCGGAACGGTGCCGGCCGGAGTCCAGGAAGCCCGGCGGCGCCTGGACGGCGTGCTCAGCCAGGACATCGCCCTCGCCGAGACCGCTGCCGCGCGGGCCCAGCGGAACGCCCTGAGTGACCTGTTGCCCGCCGTCCAGGGCCTGGACCCGTACGACGACACCGATCAGTACGACGACGACGCGGCCAGCGGGATCGGTGGCGAGTTCACCGGTCGGCTCCGACCGGTGCTGGGAGCGCACGTCGGAGAGATCCTGGACGCGTTGATCGGCACGACGTTCGTCGTGGTGGCCGTGGAGGATCCGGGGCATCCGATCTCCTACACGATCAACGTCCCATCCCGACGGCTGGTCCGGCTCGGCGGTTCGATGTGGTTCCAGCCGCGAGCTCTGCTGAGCATCGATCTGCTGGCGCCGACCTCGCACGCGGACCGGCTGATCCGGTTGGTGTTGCCCGACGGGGTGGTCTGTCACGACGGCAGCGCCGGGGCGCTCGGGCGGATCGATGTGGTGCTGCCCGCACCTTTCGAGCGCTTGGACACTCTGATGCGCAGGCTCTTCCCACCCAGCCTGCCGACCGATCGACCGGCCTCCTGGGTGGACAGCCGGATCGCCGAGATGGCGTTGCACACGGTTGACGCCACCCTGGACAGCCTGCGGCACTACACGGTGACGGCGACCCGGAGCATGCAAGCCACCGACCTGCCTCGAACCCCTGGCCCGGGACGGACGTCGGCACGCGCGGTCCGGCGCAGCGGTCCCAAGCCACCGAGCGTGGACGAACTCACCGCGCTCGTCGACAAGAAGCTACGGCAACTGCGGGAGCAGCTGGCCGCGGTGCGCAGGTCGGGTGCCCGAGACGTCCGAATGGACGAGTTGTGTGCCTGCTGGAACGACGGAGCCTGGTTCCCGGCCCAGATCCGTCGCCGCCTGGGGGTGAACACCGCGAGCACGAACCTGGTGTTGATGCGTGCCTCGGCGATCGAAGATGTCACTCTGCGGGCCAGACCCACAGTGGCCCGGATCGACGCCGACGTCTCGGTCTTCGACTCCCCGGTATTCAACGTCGCCAGGTACGCCGGGGCGATGAACATGACCGTGCTCGCGGTGTTGACCGCCCTGCTGGTCTGGGACCGCAGCGACGAGATCATCAACGATCAGCGCGAACTGCTGGCGACCATCCTGACGTTGTTCTCGGCCGTGCAGGCCAGCCGGGTCGAGCACCCGGACGGCTCGACGATGCGTGGCCTGCTGTCAAAGGCCAGCTACTGGATCATGCTGGGTTCGGTGCTGCCGACCGTGCTGCTCGCGATGGCACTAGCCATCGTCCCGCCGGAGCATTGCTGGCGGGCGGCGGTGATCGCGCTGGTGGTCCAGGGCGCGTTGACGCTGCGGCTGCGGCGAGGCCCGCTCTCGCGGTGGCGTCGCAACGCCCCACCCCGGATCACGCTCGCCACCGGACATGCCCCCGATCATGCCCGGGTGGACGTGCTGCGCGGCAAGCGCAGCCGGGCGCTGCTGGCCGACGCGCTGATGCTCGGTCGTGAGGCATACGCCTACGTCGTCAGCCGCCCCGCAGGCCAGGGCCAGTTCCTCGGTCTGTTGGAACTGACCCAGAGCAATGGCAGCCGGGTGGAGGAGCGGATCGGTCGGATGACCGCGCGAGCTACCCGGATGCTTGCCAACCGCGGTATCGACGTCTCGCTGGGCGGCGCGGCCGGTCAGGCGAACGGTCAC
Source organism: Kineosporiaceae bacterium (assembly GCA_035474375.1). Classification (GTDB taxonomy): domain Bacteria; phylum Actinomycetota; class Actinomycetes; order Actinomycetales; family Kineosporiaceae; genus JANNPJ01. Next base: position 2,150 of record DATINJ010000094.1, read on the forward strand.
TCGGCGACCGGACGCGCGGTGGCTGCCAATCTGCTCGGCGTCGTGCAGAGCGCGACCGCCGGTCGGGCGATGACGTACCTGGTCTTCCGGGAGCGACCGAGCCCTGGCTGGTTCGCGGCAGATACCGAGCCGGGCGTGGTGGTTTCCACCGTGCCGCTCGACCCGGACCGGCTGGCTCCGATGGAACCGCCGGAATGGGTACTCGAAATCCTGGTCGGGATCCCCGAATCGGCGGTCGCGATTCCACTGGTCGAGCATCCGCTGCTGGCCATTGTCACCGCCACCCAGCGGTACAACTTCCGGGTGATCGGGGTGCAGTTGCCGGCGCCGCCACCACCGGGCGGTACCGGACGGCGTTGGCTGCGGTTGCGGGTCGGCGTCAGCTATCGCCGCGGGGATTCACTGCGTGGACTCGGGACATTCCTCTACCGGTTGCACGGAATGGACAACTCCCGATGTGGTGACGGCACGCTGTCGGTGATCGTCCGGGTGAACGCAGACCGGTCCGCCACCGGGCGGATGGCCGTCTCTCGACCGCTCAGCGACAAGGACTTCGACGTCGTCCCGGATGAAGAGGCGGCCGGTGAGCCCTACCGGCACTGGCGGACCCTCGCCCTGACGGCGCATTCCCGGATCGGTCTGCTGCACGACATCCTGGTCGGGCTGGCCGCTGAAGCGCCGTCGTTCGAGCTGGCCGGCCTGACCGTGGCGCCGGTCTACGGGCAGACCGTGCTGTTCCTGCTTGGTCGAGATCTCTCGTCGTCGGACCGAGATGCCCGACTGCTGGAGACGCTGCCGCGCCGAGTGCGCCCGAGCGACCGGCTCCTGGTGGCCGTCGACCAGCGATTGACCGCGAGAAACCTGGACGGACCGGCGGTGATCGACGATCAACTGCTGCTCCGGGTGAGCCTGAGAACTCCCGACCGGCCGGGAGTGCTCCGGGACACGCTGCGCACCCTGACCACGGTGCTCGCCGAGCACGCGCCGCCCGAGGTGCAGATCAACGGTCTGGACGTCTGGTTCGTCCTCTTGCAGGTGGTGAACGGTCGATCGACGCGCGGCCGGCTGACGATCAGGTTGCCCGGCCCGCCCGCGCTCTGGCCACGCTGGCAGAAGGTCGACTGGGCGGCGGTCGAGCGGTCGGTGGGCCGATCACCAGCGCTGACCGCAGGAGCGGACGGCTTGGTCTCCGGACCGGTCGGGTGGTCCACCCTGGCCTTCGACGACACCGTGATCACTACCGAACTGCTGCGCACCGCCGTCCCGGCTCCGCTGACCCCACCTGTTCCGACGCTTTAGACACGCCCTAAGCGGCCTTGGCAATCGGGACCAAGGCACTGGGTTTGAATCGGGCCAGCCGCCAGCTGGAGTTGAAGGATGAGTAGCGGGTGAGCTGGACATTACGGCCGGTCGAGGGTGCCTGGACGGCCAGCCCTGGCTTCACCACGATCATCACGTGTCCGGCCCCGGGAACGCGCTGATCGAATTCTCCGAACAGCAGGTCGCCGGGCTTCTCCGAACCCCGAGCCACCGGCGTGGAGACGTTCCACATCTGGGCCGCGGTCCGAACGGTGACTCGATAGCCGGCCAGGCGCCACGCGTAAACGACGATGCCGGAGCAATCGAACGAGTCCGGGCCGACCGCTCCGAAGACATAAGGCTTGCCCTGCTGTGCCAGCGCGACCCTCAGCATCTCGCCGACCGCGCCGGTGGGCAGCCCGACACCGAGCGCGTCCGAACAGGCCAGCGGATCGTTGCCGATCACCGACTCGACCAGGGATGCCGCGAGGGTTTCCCACTTGGCATAGGCCATCGGGTACGCCGACACCTGGACGGCCTGAGCGGCTCTGGTGATCGACATCGTGGCCCAGCCCGCGATGTCCAGCAGGCCCGACTGCCCGGCGCGGCCGCCGGTGTAGAACATCGAGGCGGACGTCGCCGGATCGGTGCGCTCAGCCGTCGACCCCCAGCCGGCCCGCTGCTGGAACAGCCCGACGCTGTCTCGGTCGCCCCAGCCGAGATTCTGCAGGGTCGATTCCTGCAAAGCCGTTGCTATCGCCACGACCAGCCCACGATCGGGAACCTTCAGCGACTGGCCGGTCTGGACGATCGTGCGCGCGTTGGCGAGTTGGTCGTCGTCCAGCGTGATGTTGGTGCCGGCAACCACGGCCACCGGTCCGCAACTGCTCGACCCGTCGGTGGTGTCCTCGGTCGAAACCGCCGTGGTGCCCATCACCATCAGCAGCGGGACCGTGATCAGGCCCGCCATGGCGATGCCGAACACCACGCCGACAGCGATCAAGGCCTTCACAGCGGGGGTGAGTTTCCGCATCGGCTCAGTCCCCGACGTTGGGCTGGATGTCCGACACCAACGGTTGCTGTCCCTCGATCACGACGGTCACCAGCACCGAAGAACCGTCACTCAACGGGACCGCGATCAAGCCCGAGGTCTGCGACACGAACCGGACCACCGGCTCGCCTTCCGGACCGACTCCGGGCAGGTTCGCCGGATCCGTGGTCTTCAGCGCTTCGGCGAGTTCCGGGGTGGCCAGCGGCAGTACTCGGGCCTGCCAGCCGGCCGCCGTCTCTCCCGGCTTCAACTGAGACCACTGCTGGACGAACCCGACGGCCGCACCGACATACGGATCCGCGCTCGGTACCTGTGCCTGCGGCGCGGTGGTCGTGGTGTTGCTGGAGCCGTCGGCCCCGCCGCCACTCCCGCCGGTGCCGTCACCGAACAACGCGCTACCACCGATCACGACGACGGCGAAGGTGACGGCGGCACTGACCACCAAGCGCCGCGGACTGCGGCACAGCCAAGCGATCGCGTCAATGAGCACGTCGAACTCGGATCATCGTTGTTGGGCTGGATTAGGCCGGAAGACCTCGTTCAGTTCATCAAGATCAAAGTCGTCGTTCTGGGCAGCTTCGTTCCGCGCGAACCCGCGATCGGTGGGTTGCCGGGACGGCTCGCCATCGGTGGCTGGGTTCCACTCGGGTCCGCTCCCGGACGGCAAGACCGGGCCGAAGTAATCGCGATTCGGATCCCGGGGGACGGCGTTCGCGCTGTTTCCGCTGAACTCGTACCGCCCTCCGGTGCTCGGATCGGCCGTCCGGTCGGGTGATCCGGCTGGTCCGGCCAGACCACCCACCGCACCGACGATCTTGGCCGCGGTGCCGGAGTGATTCGCCCCGGACTCGACCCGGGAACCGTTGGCGCTGGCTGCCGGTGCGTAGATCTCGCCGGCTCCCTCGGCCGGTTGCCCGGCGGCTCCGGCGTTGCCTCGGACAACCGTGACCGAACTGGTGTTGACCAGCATTCCGTTGGCGAGGGCCGCGGGCTGGGCGACGGGTGCCGTCGGTTGAGTCGAGCCGGCTGCGGCGGGTACCGGTGGCGCCGCTTCGATCGGCGGCGCGGTGACCACTGGCTGGTAGCTGCTGTCCGCCTCGGCTCGCTGCGGGACGCCGTCCGCGGCCTGGGCCTCGACCGTCGCATTGTTCACGCCGCTGCGCTGAGCTGCCGATACCCCGAGGAACGTGCCGAGCGCGCTGCTGAGGATCCGGGTACTGGTCCGGGCGGCGCTGCGAGCGGTGGTGGAAACCCCGCCGGAGGCGGTGGCGAAGTGGTTGGTTCGGCTGGAAACCATCTGGGTCAGCCGGCGGAACGGCCGCAGCGCAACCCACATCACGACGGTCAGCAGCAGCATCAGGATGATGTCCAGCCAGGGCGGCGTCCCGGTGGACGGAGACAGCAGCACGCCCATCCCGAGCACCGTGACGGCCGCGCCGATTCCGAAGACCATGGCGTTGATCAGGGCCGAAACCACGGTGCTGCCGATCCCGGTGACCAGGGTGCGCATCGTCGGGAACAACCCGAGGGTGGCGAAGGCCGGGAACAGCATCACGCCGAAGCGCACGATGATCAGCGCGCCCAGCACCAGCAGACCGGCGACGAACAGGAACGGGACGGCGCAGAGCGTGGCCAGCCCGGCGAGCATGGCGTAGCCGACTCGGGTGTCCGAACGGCGACCGGTCAGGTAGTCGTAGGCGTCCGGATCAGCGTCTTTGATCTTGGAGGCGGCGTCCTCGAACTTCTTCTGCTTCGCTTCGATGATCTTCTTGCCGGCGTCCGGATCGGTCTTCAGGATCTGTGCTTCGGACCAGGTCAGCGCGGTCGCATCGAAGATCACTGGGCCGTACTTCTTGGCCACGTCGGAGTTCGCGTCACCGAAGGTGCCACCGAGCCAGGACTGGTAGAGCAGCGCCTCATGCATCCCGGCGGTAGCCTCGGTGCCGGCGTCCCGGGCTGCCCCCGGAGCCTTGTCGTTGAGCCCGCCGGTAACCGCACCAAGCGTGCTGGTCACCGTCTCGTCAGCGGCGTGACCGGCCACCAATGGCCACCGGAAAACCATCGTGACCAGCACCATGACCAGCAGGGCCCAGCCAATGGCGCCGGCCGCCGAGGCCAGCGAGGCTTGTCGAGCGCGCCACATCAGCAGCAGGCCGAGCGCGGCCACCACGACGAAGGCCCACTGCTCGAACACCGCGTGCCGCAGGGTGTCGACCACGTTGGAGATCAGCGGATCGAAGACGCCGAGGAAGTCCGGGGCGAAGGCCGCGCTGATCACGGCCCCGGTGGCGGCAACGGCGGCCTTCGGCAGCGCGATGATCCAGTTCGCCACCGCGGTCCCGATCGCGGCGTCCGGAGATCGGGCCAGGTCTGGCCCGCAACCCAGGTCGTAGGTGTTCCAGCGCAGGCCGGCGTAGCCGTACTGCTCGTAAATCGAGGTGGTGGAGTTCGGCGCGAACGGGTCGGCGGCCGGCGGCGGGGTCTTGGGTGGTGACTCGAAGAAGCCGACGACGCCGCGCCCAGGCACCTCGGGGGTCGGCGCGCTGGTGCACCCGAGGATGTCGGGCAATGCCAGTTGGCTACCGCCGGACTGCGCCGCCGCAGCCGGCGCCGCTGCCACCGTCGTCGTCCCAGCGCTGGCCAGCGCTGTCGGCGCGATCAGCATCCCGGCCAGGGTGAAACCGACCGCGAGCAGCAGGGTGCCCGCGGTCCGATGACGGCGCTTCACGCCGAACCACCGGTGGACCGATCCGTGGAACTCGGCGTGTCGGCCCCGGTCGGCCAGCCGTTCCCGACCGCACCATGAGCCCGATGCGAGCCACGAGAGCCACCGTTCGACACCACTCCGACCGGCACGCCCCGGCGGTTACCGGTGACGCCGGCCGAAACCGGTGCCCCGGACGGGTCGAGCTCCACCGTAGTCAGATCGATCTGCTCCGACCGGCTGTGGGAGGTGTGGAGGTTCACCGGCGCAGCGACGGGTGCCGCGGTGGTGTCCAGGGCAGCCAGGACCTGGGGCAGGTGGTCAAGGTCGATCCGCATCCGATCGACGTTGCCGTCGACGTCCCGCATCACGAACTCCCGGAGTCCGGACCTGACGCCGGTAGACGACCTGGGCGACAACCGCGAGAGCACTCCCTCGTAGCCGACCCCCGGTGGTACTCGCAACATGCGTAACGCGTCAGCAGCCACCTGGTCGTCCTCGATCCTGCCGACGAAAGCGGCGGAGATGAAGTTAGAGACCTCCATACCCAGCACGTCGGCTGGGTTCTGTGAGGCGGCCAGCACACAGGTATTCCATTTCCGGCTGTCTCGGCCGAGGCGGGTGAACAGCGCCCGTCCGGCTCCCCACTCACCGAGGAAGTGCGTCTCGTCGAGCGCGACCAGCTTGCGTTCGGACCGGGGTCGCCCGTAGATCGTCCGGGTCGCGTACCAGGAGGCGAGGTGCAGCAGCGGAACCGCCATCTGCTCGCTCGTCGACCAGTGCTCGCGGGGGACCGAGTTCGGCGGCAGGACCAGGCCCGGCATCGTCAGCACGGTCAGGACCGCGTTGTCGTCGCTGATCGGTTCGGCACCCGGGCCGGTCGGAAAGAACAGCCTGGCCAGCGGCATCTCGGCCATGTCTCGCAGATATGCGGCGATGTCTGCGGCATGGTCGTCGTCGCGGGTCTCCAAGTGCTCGACGACCGTCCACAGGCTGGTCGCCGGGGCGCCCTTGGTCGCTCGGATCGCCTCGGTCAACACCAGCCGAGTGCGGGCAGCCGAGGCCAGCGCGGGCGGCAGCAGCATCGTCGCGACGTCCAGCGCCAGCAGCTTGCGGTCCTGGGCGGCCAGCGTCCGGGCCTCTTCGAGGGCATCGAGCGTGGTGTAGTCCTCGGGGCGAGGCTGGACCACGACGGCGTACGGATTCAGCGTTCCGGACGGTGCCGAGGTGAGGTCGATATGCCGGGCCTTGTCCCGCAGTTCGGGCAGTTCGGTGAGCCGGGCGAGCGGGCCGGACGGGTCGAGCATCACCGAGGTGATCCCGCGCCGGACCGCCTCGTAGGTGATCAGGCCGGCCAGCACCGACTTGCCCGAGCCCAGCGAACCGACGATCGGCACCAGCCCGGAGGTCTCCCGGACCTCGGTGGCGAAGTGCGTATCGAACATCACCGCCCGGCGGCTGGAGGCGACGGTGTGGCCCAGGTACGGGCCGCGTCGGTCACCGAGGCTGGAGGAGGCGGCCGGCACGCCGGCGGCGAAGTACAGCGCCGGCAGCCGACGTCGATACGCCGTGGAGGACAGCGGTTCGCCGGGGACGAACTCGCGCAGCAGCCCGTGCTGGCCCTTCGGGTGGGCGATGGTCACCTGGCGCTTGCGGTAGATGTCGATCACCTGGCGGGCCCGTTCCAGGGCCTCCTCCTGGGTGCTTCCCGCGACCGCGATCCGGAACCAGCCGTGCACCCGGGTCCCGGTGGTGTCGCCGCCGGTGGTCATCTCGTCCTCGATCGAGCGGGCTTGGCGGGCCTGCCGTTCCAGGGCCAGGGGTTCGTCCAGGTCGTGGTCACGGTAGTGGCGCTGCATGTCCCGGACGATCAGTAGCTTGCGTTGGACGGCGTCCAGCGCCTGCTCGCCGTCCAGGACGTCCAGCCGGATCGACCACTCGACCGGGAACGGCAGCCGGTCGGCCTGCACCAGCCAGGGCTCGTGCGCCGGATCCGGGATCTCGATCTCGTCGACCCGGCCCACCGACAGCACGCTGACGTGTCGTTCGACCCCGATGCCGCCCGGATCGCGGCGACTGATCTTGACGCTCGGGGCGAACGGCTCGGCCTCGTGCACCACGCCCTCGGTGAGTTCGTGCAGGTCCTCGGTCTCCCAGCGACCGTCCTTGACCGGCGACAACGCACCGGGAGCAGGCAAACCGATACCGAGTGAGCGGCGCATCAGCCACTCCAGCTCGCGCGGGCTGACCGGACGACCCTCCAGGCCGGGGCCGGTGATCGACTCGGTGACCAGCGAGGCGTCCTTGTCCACCCGCTCCACCTCGCTGCGGGTGGGTCGGCGCAGCAGGCGCTGGGTGGCGGTGGCCACCTGCGACCGCTCGCTCAGCTGGACGCCGAGGTAGACCTCTTTCTCTGCCATCGTCGAGGCGCGCACGTGCTGCTGGGCTCGGACCAGGTGGTCTGCCCAGGTGTTGCCCTCCACGCCCGGGATCGGGTCCGGGGTCCGCGCGTCCAACGCTCGGGCCCAGGACGCCGCGGGATAGGGCCGGGAGGTGACTCGCATGTGCAGGCGCCGGCCGGCCAGGCTGGACAGTCGGGTCGCGGTATCGATGATCAGGTTGAGCCGTTCACCGTCAGCCCGGAACGCCCAGCGCTGGGTGGGCAGCGCGTACCAGGCCCAGGCTGCGGTGTCGGTGAACGCGAGATTGCCCTCGATCGAGCGCAGCGCCAGGGACAGGTGCGCTGCCCTCGAGGTCGCCGACTTGCGGCGGCCCATTAACTCGCCCGCCGTGCGCGGGAAGCGGTCCGCTTGTCCCGGGTGCGGACCTTCGGTTGGAGCCGGTAGGCGAGCACCTTGGTCGCGGGTCGCGGCGTGGTCAGGTCGGCGACAAAGGTCTGCCAAACCGCCTTGATCGGCCGCTCATGGTCGATGAAGCCCAGCAAGCCGTAGGTGAACAAGGTGGTCAGGCAGATCTCCCAGACCGGTGGAATGTGCACGGTCAGCGGAGTGATCGCCTCAACCAGCAAGACCAACAGAAAGACCGCGAGCCAGGTGGCGTAGGCCAGGTAGCGAGCCGTCCAAGGGAACGTCAGCCCGCTCGGGCCCAGCCAGACCGTATTGACTCGGTACACCTCGTCATCAGGCGTTACCCGCATCGGCTCAGCCGCTCCCGAACACCAGGTCGGTCAGGCCACTGGCGAACGTGTAGAGAACTGCGGCGCCCGCGATGACACCCATACCCAGGACGACGTTCGTCAGGGTGTTGGCGTTGTCGCTGATCCGACCCTTACGAGCGGAGGCGATGATCCCAATCCCGATCATGAGTAGGACCAACGGGATGATGTTCTTGATCCCCCACTCGACGACTCCGTTGGAGTTCAGCGAGGGTCCTTTGTCGGACGATGCGAGCGCGTACGTCACCGCGGTGTAGACGGCCATCTGTTCCTCCAGGGCACCGGGCAACAACCCCTCCGTCGAAAATCGGCGCCGACTGATTGGGCTTCGGTTTCGCTTCTGCACGTTCCGTTACGACCTTGCCACGAGGGGTGGCCGAATTGATAGGGGTCTGTCACGATTTGCCAATAATCACGTCGAACGACCGCATCGTCGACGTTGACGACCGGACCGTTTTAGACCTGACCGTGTTCATGGTCTCAGCCTAAAGCTACGCAAAGCCCGATGTCATCGTCGTGCAAGGCACGCTCATCGTACTGTTTTATGACAACCGCTCTCGCGTCGGGCAGATCCCCCAGTCAGACCCTTGGGTCGGCCCGCACTGTGGCCTAGGGTGCGAAGCGTGGCCGAGCTTGTGTACCCCCCAGTCCTGTACGTGGCGTTCGGCGTTTTCAGGGCTTTAGGGATCAAGTTCACGGTGGACGGCGCGGAGCATGTCCCGACCAGCGGTGGTGCGGTGCTGGCCAGCAACCACGTCAGCTACCTCGACTTCACCTTCTGCGGGCTGCCTGCCTACCCGAACAAGCGACTGATCCGCTTCATGGCCAAGGACGCGACCTTCCGGCACCCGATCTCCGGACCGCTGATGCGCGGCATGCACCACATCCCGGTGGACCGGGCAGCCGGGGCCGCCGCCTTCGATGCCGCGGTGGCAGCGCTCAAGGCCGGCGAGATCGTCGGAGTCTTTCCGGAGGCGACGATCAGCCGGTCGTTCCAGCTGAAGGAGTTCAAGACCGGGGCGGCTCGGATGGCGGCCGCGGCCGACGTCCCGTTGATCCCGATGGCGCTCTGGGGTGGGCAGCGAATTTTCACCAAGGGCCGGCCGCGGGATCTGTCTCGAGGCAAGGCGGTCGGGCTGGCCGTGGGGGAGCCGTTCCGGCCCGATCCAGGCGCCGACCCGGTGCAGACCACCCAGGAGCTGAAGCGCCGCATCGGCGGCCTGCTGGCCGGCCTGCAGGAGCGCTACCCGCAGCAGCCGAGCGGCGACGATGATCGCTGGTGGCTGCCCACCAACCTCGGCGGCACCGCCCCGACTCTGGAAGCGGCCAACCAGATGGACCTCGAGGAAGCGGCCGAACGCAGCAGGCGCCGAGCGAAGTAGCTTCGCCCGGCGCCCGCTGTGCTGGTCTTCAGGTGCTGGTCTTTCCGGTGCTGGTTGGTGGTCGCGATCAGGAGCGGCGCCACCAGGCTTGCTCGGGCTCGGAAATCGGGATCTTCGAGCCCGTCGAGGCCGGCACCAGCTTGTCGGAGAGCCGCCGCTGGTTCGGGGCGAAGATCACCGCCGAGATCTCCTGGTAGTGCTGGTCCGGGTTGGGGATGAAGTTGATGGTGCTGAGGGCCTGATCCTGACCGGCGGACTCCAGGATGTAGACGCCGTAGCCCAGCAGCTGCCCGGTGACCGTGCGGTCGTACCGCATGTCGGTGACCTTCGACATCGGCATGATGTCGACCTGTCGAGTGATGATGCCGTGGACCAGCATCAATCGGCGGTCAGTGGCCAGGAACAGCTCGCGGTACCATTCGAACCAGTTCCACAGGGCGCGTATCAGGACTCCGAACCAGATCACGATGGCCGCGTCCCGCAGCCGCAGGCCACCGCCGGAGAGTTGCTGATCAAGGAAGCCGACCACGATCAGCCCGGCGATCACCGAGGCGAAAGGTTCGAACAGCACCACCCAGTGCCGGCGGATCAGGAAGATGATCTGCTCGGTCGGGATCAGGTACCGGTCGAGTTCCTTTGGCACATTGGGATGGAACCGCTCAATCTGCCCGGCCATGACTCAACTCGAGAGCAGCGTGTCGAAGAAGGTCGTGATGGCGCCGAATCCATCCTTGATCTGGTCCCAGGCGTTGCCGGTGACACTGGCGGACTGGGTGGGGTCATTCAGCACCGCGTAGATGATGAAGATGATCAGTATCGCCAGGACTGCCTTTCGGACCTTCTGCACGGTGGCCTCCCCGGGGAAGTACGAACATCGGGGCAAATGCCACCGACGTCTACGAGTATGTTCTATCCGTACCGGTCTTGTCACGCATCGTCACGTCCGGTTACATCAACCTCTACCTGAGGCTGACATTGCTCCGTTCGGGTCAGACTACGCCGTAGAGACGATCTCCGGCGTCTCCCAGGCCGGGGACTATGTACCCGATGTCGTTCAGTCCTTCGTCCATGCCGGCCAGGACGATCTGGACCGGGGCGTCCTCGCCGATCGCCTCCCGGATCGCCTCGACTCCCTCGGGCGCGCCGAGTAGGCAAATCGCCGTGATGTCGGAAGCACCGCGATCCAGCATGTAGCGAATGGCCATCACCAGCGTGCCGCCGGTGGCCAGCATCGGGTCGAGCAGGTACACCTGACGTCCGGTCAGATCCTCCGGTAGCCGGTTCGCATAGGTGGTGGCCTGCAAGGTCTCTTCGTTCCGGACCATTCCGAGAAAACCCACCTCGGCGGTCGGAATCAGCCGGGTCATTCCCTCCAGCATGCCCAGACCGGCTCGCAGGATTGGGACGACGAGTGGCTTCGGCTGGGTCAGTCGAACCCCGCGGGCAGGGGCAACCGGGGTAAAGATCTCGTGCTCCTCGATCCGCACCCCGCGAGTGGCCTCGTAGGCCAGCAGGGTCACCAGTTCATCGGCGAGCCGCCGGAACGTCGGGGAGTCGGTGTCTCGATCCCGCAAGGCGGTGAGTTTGTGGGCAACGAGTGGGTGATCAACCACGTGCAGGCGCATGTGCGCAAGATACCGGTGCTGGCAGCATGGTGGTCGTGCCCTCCCTTGCCGTGGTGTTTCGCCGATCTCGGACCCTCGATTGACGGACGACGAAACCTGGATGGGGTGGGCGCTCGCGGAGGCGCTCGTTGCCCCCCGAACCGGTGATGTGCCGGTCGGCGCGGTCGTCGTGGATTCGTCCGGGCAGGTGATCGGCCAAGGGCACAACGCCCGCGAGGCGTTGCAGGATCCGACCGCGCACGCCGAGTTGCTGGCATTGCGTTCGGCGGCTCGCTCGCTCGGCTCCTGGCGACTGGCGGACTGCACCCTCGTGGTCACCCTCGAACCGTGCGCGATGTGCGCCGGCGCCGTGGTGCTCGCCCGGGTGCCGCGCCTGGTGCTCGGCGCCTGGGATCCCAAGGCCGGCGCCGCCGGATCCATGCGGGACATCGTCCGTGACAGCCGGCTCAACCACCGGGTCGAGGTGGTCGGTGGGGTCCGCGCCGAGGAGTCCGCAGCCCTGTTGCGTGCCTTCTTCGCCGACCACCGAGGAATGGATTCGGCGTGGACGGGCATCGTTCGGTAGCCTCCTCCACGGTGGCGTGTCCGAGCGGCCTAAGGAGCACGCCTCGAAAGCGTGTGTGGGAGCAATCCTGCCGAGGGTTCAAATCCCTCCGCCACCGCCAACGGCGTAAGTCCCCACCATGTTCTTCGGTGGGGACTTACGCCGTTATCAGGCACTAGGGGATTTGGAGGAGCGAGCGACGGCTCCCTCCGCCACCGCTCTGAGCAGGCACGATGCCCGGCATCCTCCACCAGGAGGGCGCCGGGCATCACTGCTTAGTCTCATTTCCCGCAGGCCAAGCATTGCGGTCTGTCATGCGCCAAGCTTGGTCTTGGGCGACGCTCGCGTGCCCGTTCGGACGCGGCGGGCTACGTTGGTGCGCTTCATGCCTCAGTAGTGAAGTCGGGCCTGGACGATGATCAGATCGTCGTCTCTGACGGTGTAAACCAGTCGGTGCTCTTCGGTGATTCGGCGTGACCAGTAGCCGGAGAGGTTGCCGGTCAGCCGCTCCGGCTTGCCGGTCCCGAAGCCTGGATCGCGCGCAGCCTCGCTGATCAGTCGATTGATCCGCTGAAGGGTCCTTGGCTGACTTAGCCAGGACGAGTAGTCATCCCAGCCGTTCTTGTCGAAGACGATCCTCATGACGCTTGTGGCGTCGACTCGTCCATGGGGGAGAGGAGTTCGTGCTCGACATAATCTCCCCGCTCGACTGCTGCGACGCTGTCAAGTAGACGCTGAGCGTTGGCTGGCGAGCGCATCAGGTGCGCGGTCTCCTGGAGCGATCGCCATTGCGCTTCCGGGACCAAGAACGCGGTCCCACCCTTGGACAGGATCTCAACGGCTTCCTGGTCGTCGTTTATCTCTTCGATCAACGGGAATAGTCGCTTGCGTGCTTCGCTAGCGGTGATGGCCACGGGGCACCTCCTTGAACTGGTACGGAAAATGGTACCACTCAAGGCAAGGTGTGCGGCATCAGGTGATACGTCACCACGAGCTAAGCGACTCAACCGAGGGATGCGCGCTCGGCCGTGGTCTCATTTCCAGTCTCATTTAGCCATGTTCGCCGACGTTCAGGGGCGCTCGAACGAGCAGATAGCCGTGCTCAGCATGCTGCCGGTGAACGGGGCGCAGACGGTGGGCATCGCTGTTCCATGACCTAGGAACGAAGTCTTCTCGACGTTTGACCCGGGGAAGGGGTCAAACGTCGAGAAGACTTGGCCGCAGCCGGGGCATTCCACAGTCAGTTCCTCGGCGGCCAGCGCCTCGAGTTCCCGTCCCCATGGCGTGGCGCCCTCGAGGGCCATGAGCGTCTGCAGTCCGTAAACGAACTCGATGAAGCCCTCGGCCAGGTGCAGGCTCTGCTCGGCGAAGCTACGGAGGGTCCGGAACTCGTCGGCGTAATCGCGCTGGATGACGTCGAAGTCTTCCGGTCCGTCATTCGCCGCGACGATAGCGGCGGCGAGGTGCACGGGTTCGATGTAACCGGAGGCCGGGCGTCGCGCTGCCATGGCGGCTAGGGCGGGCAGCGCGGGGTAGCTGGCGCTGTAGATCGTGCCTTGGTGGCACAGCCGTCCCCACAGGGCATCCCACGTTTGCCGGTCGTCCGGATCGACCCCTGCCGCAGTGAGGAGCTCCGGGATGTCGCCCGCAGGGCCGTACGCATGGCTCAGTGAGGCCCAGTCCGGCATAGCGGCGATTCAATCAGAGTGGCAGTTCCCTCGTCGGTGATCCGCGGCGATGCCCCACCGTGCGTCGACTCCAGGCCCCGATCCACAGTCGTCACGCCACCCAGCGACATCCCGGCCCGCTCGCGATAGCGATCCGAGCCTTTGGTCAAACTACTTCCAGCGCTGGATGTTTGGTGACCGTGGTGATTCGCTCGGAGGGCAGCAGCCGTCCTGGCAAGCCGTGCCGAAAGCGCCCGGAGCGGTAGGAACAGCAGGGCAGCAGGTTTCGCCTCGCCAGGCATCGCGGCCTTCCTTCACTGCCATCGCCGCGATCACCAGGGCCGCTGCGGAATCTGCCCACCACCAGCCGAAAAGCAGGTTGACCGCGAGACCAACCAAGAGGACGGCGGAAAGGTAGGTGCACAGCAGGGTTTGCTTGGAGTCGGCCACGGCCGATCGCGAGCCCAGTTCACGTCCGGCTCGGCGTTGCGCGGTCGACAGGGCCGGCATCACCGCCAATGAGACGGCAGCCAGGATGATGCCGGTCGTGGAGTGCTCGGCCCGCACGCCGCCAGCCAGCGCCCGGGCTGACTCGATGGCCACGTAGCCGGCCAGGGCGAAGAAGGAGATGGCGATGAGCTGGAGCGCCGTCCGTTCGCGTCGTTCCCTGCGGTCGTGGTCGCCGCTGAACTGCCAGGCCACCGCGGCAGCCGAAGATACCTCGATGACCGAGTCCAGGCCGAAACTGATCAGCGCTGTGGAGGAGGCGAGCCGTCCGGCGGTGATCGCTACGACGGCCTCGATAATGTTGTAGGTGATCGTCGCGGCGACCAGCAGTTGCACCCGGCGGGCCAGCACAGCCGAACGTGGCGACGCTGGCGCCGGAGATGGCGGGGCGGTCAATTGCAGGGGCAGCGGCCTCGACGGAGGCGGGACGGCCATCAGCAGCATCCTTCCGAAGCGGCAACTGGGCACGCGGCCGGGTCGACGGCCAGCACCAGGCCCAGAAGGTCGCCGAGAGCGTGGGCTAGACGCGAGTCCGCCAGCTCGTACCGAGTCCGCCGGCCCTCCGGCACCGCTACGGCCAGACCACAACCGCGCAGACAGGCCAGGTGATTCGACAGGTTCTGTCGGCTGGTGCCCAACAGCTCTGCCAGCTCAGCTGGGTACGCCGGACCCTCCCGGAGCGCGAGCAGCAGTCGCGCCCGCATTGGATCGGAGAGGGCGTGGCCGAAGCGGGCCAGTACCTGTCCATTTGTCAGGGTCTCCATCACCGGATAGTACATCGACTGCTGAATTCAGCCATTGCTGGACTATGAAGTGAGGCGGTAATCGCGAGCTCTACGACCACACTGAGCCTGATGACGGGCAGCTTGAACTACACAGCGGTGGGGGCGACTCGACCGGGGGAACAGGTATGGGTCGACGAGTCGCCCGGCTATCGGCGCTATGAGCGAACCGTCCGGATCGGGCAAGGACCGGCGCGGTGGGAGGCCGTCAGGGGTGAAGTGCTGCACTGGAGGGTGAAGACTCGAAGCGGGTTCACCGTGGCGGTCCTGACCGGCGACCCTCCGACCGGCGACCTCCCGACCGGTGAACCCCTGGGCGACGAACCTCTGATCGGCGACAGCACTCGCGTTCGCCTCGGCGGAGAATATGTTCTGACTGCCGCGCTCGGTCTGTTCGCTCTTCGGGAACCGGTCCGGGTGGTGGCTGTCGTCGATGAGTCCGACCGATGCGGTTTCGCCTACGGAACATTGGAGGGTCATCCGGTCTCTGGTGAAGAAGCATTCATCGTGCATCGAACCCCTGATGCTGTCATTTGGCTGACCCTGCGCTCCCTCACTCGCCCAGCCCGGGGCCGCTGGCGGCTCGCTTTCCCAGCGATCTTGGTAGCCCAGCACTGGTATCGCTGGCGTTACCGACGCGCCCTGCTGAGCTGACCGGAGCGCAAGCGCTGCGGCCAGGCCCTGAGCCGGGCGCAGGGTGAGTGCATAATATTGCATGACTATTCTAGAAGATTACTGGAGTGCCGTCCTTCGTCGGCTGCAGGCCGAAGTTGATGGGTTCAACAGTCTCATCGAACATGCCGGCGAGCGAGGGCGGGAAAACGAACTCGCATTGGCTCGGATATTGCAGGTATTGATGCCTTCGGCCTATACGGTCGGCACCGGTTTGCTGATCGACTCGCAGGATGCGGCCAGCAAGCAATGCGATCTGGTGTTGACGGATCAAACCGAACAACCACGGCTCCTGGCGCAAACGAACGAACTGCTGCATCCGATCGAGACCGTGCGAGCCGTCATTGAAGTGAAATCAACGCTGGATAAGGGGGAAATCCAAGACGCGGCAGAGAAGAAGGCGAGCGTTGAGGCGCTGGCGCCCTGCCGTCCGCAGCCGGATGGCACGACGGCGCATCCGATCTTCTGCCTGGTCGCCTACAAGGCGGCTACTTCGCCGGCGTCCATCGCTAAGAACCTCCGCGAACTGCCACCGCACAAGCGGCCAGATCTGGTGTGCTTGATTGAGCCGGGTTTGGTCGCCGGCCGACATTTCCAAGGGCCGGGTGACCAAGACTCGATCACCGATTCTGCGGACCCGTACTATTGTGCGCTGGTTCCATTGCTCAATGATCTGGGCGAAACAATCCCGCATCCGGTGCCGGCTAGGACGGCGCTATTTGAAGGCGCTACCTATCCGCTTATGCTGATCGAGAATCAATTCTTGCTCGGCCATCCGGCGCGGGCTCTTCTGCTTTTCATGGATGCCCTGCTCAGTGAACTGGCGCGAATAAGTGTACGGCCTGCCCCGATCAGCGCAAATTACATTACTCGACGGGCGCGACACAGTTTGCCGGTGGCCTTGGCTAGGCCAAGCAGTGCCCGAGATTGATTTGATGTAGGAAGTCGGCCACTCGAATGACTGCAAATTCCTGGTCCTGGCAAAATCGGCCTAGGCTGGGTCGGGTGGGCTTGTCGTTCCAGTCTTCGGTGACCACGACCGGAGTGAGGTCCGGTGAGCTGTTGGCCAATTCCAGGTAGAGGCCGACTATCTCGGCAGAAGACTCAGGCCGATCGCTGTCGATATCGCTCAGTCCCGCTTCATGCCCGGCCCGTTGAGCCAGGCCCTGCGCCTCGAGTTGGGCTGCCCAGGAGACTTTCCGGTGCTTTCGTAGGTGGAGCACCGTGTTTGCCCAGATGCAAGGTGGCTCGTTCGGGGCAAGCCGGCGCAATACGTCAATGACGCCGCGAGTGACTGCTAGTCGATCCCGGAAGACCATCGTGCTAAACACCTCATATACCTCTCCGTGAGTACCTGGTCGCAGAACGTCAGGTAGGAAGAGTAGGGCGTGCCCATCAATGAGGTATACCCGGTTCAATTGTTCTACTCGTCCACGAATTGATAGGTACGAGCAGCGAGTACCTGAAGTTCTCGCAGTTGATTGGCCGAGAGATCCAAGAGCTCCTGAACATCAGTACGAGACAGTGCACCGCCGGATTCCGCACGCAGCAGCGGGCCTAGGTAGCCTGCGCCGAATCGCTGGAGCCGCGACCGGGCTGCGGTTTGCGGATTTCCTGAGCCACCGCCGCGCTGGCGAATCTCGCGAACGTTGGCTTCTGAATTCACCTCTTCGTAAAGCCCGGGCCTGGCCAGATCTAAGCTTTCGAGCCGGACCGCACCGGCGCGCAAGCTGGAGTTGAAGCGGTTCGCAATGCTGCGGACGTGATGGATCGTGGTCGCTCGGCCGCCATTGAGGCTCAGCGCTACGGCAGTTCTTACTTCGGCTGCGGGCATCAGCATTGCGCCGGCGACTTCGTCGCACCAGCGCTCGAGGCCGGCCCGGCCGGCTACCGGGCAGAGACTCTCGGTTCTGGTTGATAGATGCGCAAGTTCGTGCAGGTAGGTAAAAATTCGCGGTCGGGGACCGTAGTGACTATTGGCGGTAATCAAGGCGGCTGTCGGAGATTGCAGAGCGAAGCCCCGCCACCCGCGGTTATCGAGCGGCGAATGCAGAACCAACACGCCGCGCTCTTCGAGCGAGGCCCGAACGGACTGGGCGAAGGCGTTCGCAGTCGCCCCGCGCTCCCACGTTGAATCCGATTCAAGCCAGTCGCCGAGTCGCTGAGCCGCCAACTCCGGGGCGTCTTGAGGATACGAACTAGCCGGCACACTACTCGCAGTGCGGTAACCCTTTTGGCCAAGCCATTCGCTTATCCGCTGGACCCGCCTGGCCGCCCGAACTGTCGCTGCGTCGTCCGGCGAGATCTCCGCCTTGGTCGCGGCCAGCGCACTTCGGAAGGCGGCGGGTAGGTCGGCATCAACCGGCGGGCGAGGCAGAAAGAAGAAGGACTCGGGCCGCCGTAAGGCCCTCGCAAGTTTATGGAACTGAGAGGTAGTGGGTTGCGCCTTGCCTTGCCGCCACCCGTCAATGAGTGAAGTCGGCACGCCGAGATCCTCGGCCAGCGCGGAGTTGCTGACGTTCGTCTCCTCCAACGCCCAATCCAGCACCGGTGCTGAGATGGGCACGACAACGGGAGACATGCATCCAGAGTATGTCGTCCGCAGTTGTTCCGCGATGGGTTGTGGATGAGGTGTGCGGCTCATTACGACCACTGAACACAGCCAATGCGCAGCTACCGTTCGGTGGCTTCTCAGCGCAGGAGGTGAATCTGAGGTGTGCCACAGACCAGTGACACCACCTCGCCCAGGAGTGCGACATGACACGACAAGCCGAACGCGTTCCCGACAAGGCCAGAGCGACCAGACCGGCGATGCCGAAAGCCAGTTGGTGGCACAGGCATCGAAGGACTGTGGGTTCGCGTCTGCTAGCCGGTTCGCTGCTCGGCGTCGCGATCATCGGTATCACGCAGATCGGTATGGCCACGGTGCTTCAGGTGGCCGGGGCGCTCGCCTTGCTGGTTATCGCGGCCGGTGCGGCGGCCGTCGGCGCGCTGGCGCTCGTCCTGCGTCGGCGGTTGGCCGAACTGAAGCACCTTCCTGACCTCGGGCGACCCTTCGTGACGAACCATGAAGGTGGCTTGGTGACCGGCCTGTTGCGAGACGGTGGGGGGAATGTGGTGCTGGAGGTGACCAGCGATGCTCGGCAGACCATCGTGCTGGACGAGGACGGAGCCCCGGACCACATGAGCGCCGGTGGCTCCGCCGTCCTGCAACTGCCGATCCCTGGCTCGTCCGCTGCCGAACCCGAAGTCCTGCACCGACTCGAGTCCCTGTTCACCCAGAAGGTGCCGGTCCGGCTGGTGAGCGAGGGCGTGGTCGCGCTCTCCGGGCCAGTGCTGAGCAAGTGGCGGCTCGAGGCCGAGGATGGCCTCGTCGTGACCAGTCGAGCGTGAGTCGAAACCAGGTGCCTACTCGTCCCGATTCGCCGCTACTCGTCCAATTGGCGTAGGAGCGGGACGAGTAGGTCGTTCAGCTCGCGGGCCAGGACGGCGACCGTGCGCTGGGCGAGTTCCTGAAGATCGGCCGAGGGTGCGTCCGGCACCGGGGGGAGCTGGTCCAGCGGTACCGGAGCGTCTACCACCAGTAGCCCACGCGCGAACGGCGTCTTGCTCAGCTCCCGATCGGAGGGCACCAGAAACTGGCCGAAGGTCTCCGGCCAGTTGCGCCAGCCCCGATCCCGCCACCAGGTGCGTGATCGGCTGAGCGGTTCCGGCCAGGGAGCCACCAGGGTCACCTGGGCCACCAGGGTGCCGTCCCAGCTGTTGCGCCGGCAGTCAGCGGTCAGGACCCGTCGATGAAAACGCACATACCCCGGGTCGAGGACCGGCGTCGTCGCCAGCCGCCAAGCCGCGCAGGCAAAACCGACCGGTGCGATATCACCCCAGGTGTCGGCGAAATCGTCGGCATTCTGCTCGACCATCGCTCCGTAGCGGCTGATTCCGGCTGGGGCGTGCTCGCGGTCGTACTCCTCGTCGATCCATAGAGCGTCATGTTGGGTCACGCTGCCTCCGGTGGACCGTCTTGTGGATGGACTTCACTGGACTCTTCAATGGATCGAGCCTAACTATCGCCGTCCCGTGACTCCGGCCCGATGATCGGGTCAGCGGTGCACGGGCTTGCCGAACAAGGGTTGGGTTCGCCGGCCTCCGGGCCATCCGCGCTGCCATGGCCAGCGGCCCTCGGGGGTGCTGTAGACCACCTGCAAGGCTGGCACCAATCCGGCCTGGCTGGCGTACATGTCCTGCGCATGGAGCAGCCGCCGGGGATTGTTCACCCGAACGAACTGGACCAGCCGTCCGTCGTCCCGTTTGGCGACGTCGCCTGCGCAGAACCGGTGCCCGGACTTCACCTGGATGCTCAACGGGTTCAGCATGGCGCCGGTCGACCCGGCGTCCAGCCCGGTCACCAGCAACTCGGGATGCCCGTGGAACCGGGTCAGGCCGATCGTGTAGGCGAACGGAGCCTGCACTCGATTGCCTTCCACGACGATGATCGACCAACCGAACCGCTCGATGTGGTCTCGCTGCAGCGCCTGCATCTCCTCTCGGGTCCACCCCGCACACGTGAGGCACATGCCCACTCCTCCGCTCCCGTCGTCCGTCATTGCCTCGGGACGTTAGGTGGCGGCGGCGACAGCCCGCTCGCGTTGTCCACAGGTCTCCAGTTCTGTGGAAAAGACTGTGGACGACGTCCATCGCTGTGGTTCGGGTTGACGAGGATGAGAGGGTGCTCTCCTGAGTTGGGCCAATCGGGAGGAAACCCCCTTGCAACGCCGTATCGCCGCAGTCATGACGACCCTTGCCGCACTCGGACTCGTCGCGGCCGCCGCGGCTGTCGCCCCGAGTGCGTCCGCCGAGCCGGGAACCACCACCAAGTACCCGAAGCGGGCCTCCACCACCCGCTATCTCGGTGCGGCGTTCGACACCTGCCAGGCTCCGACCCTCGCGGCGATGACGGCCTGGTCAAGCTCGCCCTACCGAGCGATCGGCGTCTATGTGGGCGGCCCCAACCGGTACTGCGCGCAACCGAACCTCACCGCGGACTGGGTCGCCGGAGTCACCGGGCAAGGGTGGAAGGTGATGCCGGTCTACGTCGGCCTGCAAGCACCCTGCGCCGACCGGATCACCTTCGACGAGATCACCGCATCGAAGGCAGCTGCACAGGGCAAGGATTCCGCGACCGACGCGGTCGCATCGATGACCGCACTCGGTCTACAGCCCGGCAGCATCATTTACGCGGACATGGAGAGCTACGACCCGAACGTTGCCGCCTGCCGTCGAGCGGTCCTCGGCTATCTCGGTGCCTTCACCAAGGAACTGCACCGGCGGGGCTACCTGTCCGGCGTCTACGCCAACCTCGGGTCCGGCACGGCGCACCTGACCGCCGCCTACAAGTCGACGGTGTACGCCCGGCCGGATGTGCTCTGGCTGGCTCGATGGGACGGCAAGAAGTCGATGGCCGGGTTCACCGGCGTCCCGAAAACCGCCTGGAGCATGCACCAGCGAGCCAAGCAGTACCAAGGGGATCACACCGAGACCTACGGCGGCGTGACGATCCGGGTCGACAGCAACTGGGTCGACGCTCCGGTCGGGACCGTGGCCAGCCCGTTCGTGGCTACCGGACGGACCAATGCCCGGACGGCGCCGAAGCGTTCCTCGACGGCCGCCGGAGCGATCGTCGCCGGGGACCCACTGCAAGTGACCTGCCAGACGCCGGGCACGACGGTGAACGGCACGAAGGTCTGGAACAAGCTGAGCAACGGCACGTACGTCAGCGACTACTACGTCAACACGCCGTCCGTCACCGGGTACAGCAGCGCCGTGCCTCGCTGCTATTACCCCTACCAGGTCAAACCCGCCAAGGGGACGGCGCTCCGGACCGGCGCTGGGACGACGTTCACGAAGAAGGGCACGCTGCCCGCCGGTGCGCTCGCCTGGACGGTCTGCCAGAAGCCGGCGAAGAAGCGGACTGGCACCACCAAGGTCTGGGACCGGATCGACAGCGGTCGCTATGTCACCGACTATGACGTCGCCTCGGCCAGCAAGACCACCTACTCGTCATCGGTGCCGCGCTGCTGAGGTCTGCCCTCAGCCTGCGTCGGTGGCCCGGAGCAGCAGGCTGACCAGCTGCAATGCCGTGTCCACTTCGGGATCACCGCGGCCGAGCAGGTGGGCGTAAAGGTGCGTGTCACAGATCCGAATGATCGCCTGGGCCATCACCGGGGCCGGCAGCATCAGCCGGACCCGGCCGTTGGCGGCCTCCTGCTCCAGCAGTTCGCCGACCAGTTCGGCGGCCCGGCCCTCGATCGCGCCGGGCGTGGTCGCGAGCCGCAGAAACAGCAACGGTTCGCGTTGGGTCAGCGCCTTCAATGCCGGGGTGTCCAGCACCCCGTTCATGAACCGGCGCATGCAGTCCAGCAGGAGCGGGACGCCCTCACCCTCGGCGTCCTTGATCGCGGCTCGAAAGGTCCGCTCGGTACCCTCCGCCAGCACGGTGGACAGCAGGTCCTCGCGGTTGCCGACCCAGCGGTACAGGGTGGCTCGGCCGATCCCGAGTTCGGTCGCGAGTGCCGACATGTCCAGCGGCTCACCTCGCAGATAGGTCCGGGTGGCGGCCCGGACGGCGTCCACCGGGCCACCGGCTCGAAGCCGCGCGCCGTCGCTCAACGGGTCGCTCAGGACGCACTCGGCTTGGGTGTCGGCTCCGGCGTCGCCGGGATGGTGGCCTCCACGCAGCCGTGTGGATCTTCCTTCGGCTTGATCGCCGCCGCGGCCGCCTTGGCACTGACCATGTTCTTGTAGGCGGTGCCGATCAGGACGTCGACGGTCTCGTCGTCCCGCTTGTCGTTGATCATCTTGGCGCTGCCGGGGAACTGCAGGGCCACGGTGCGCGCCGCGAGCTTGCCGGTCTCGCCGTACCGCACCTGGATCGCGGTCTTGATCGGGGAGTCTGCTTCCTCGGTCTCGATCGTCAGCACCCTGAACTGGCGCTTCTGGAGCTCCTTCGCCACTGCTCCGGCCAGCCCCTTGCGGGTGGTCCCGTTGATCACGTTCACGTTGCTGAATCGTGGTTCGGTGACCGTCTGCGTCGGGCAGATCGAGGCCGCCTGGGCAGCACCGCCGATCGTCCACCACTGCTGCCAGTTACCCAGCGCCACCACACCGACCAGCAGGACCAGAGCAAAGACCGTGACAAAGGTGTACGTCTGCCGGCGTTGACGGGCTCGGATCAGCTCTTCCCGAGAACGCAGAACCGTTCCGGCGTGCTCCACATCGCTAGGCGTCATCGCCCTGCCCCCTTAGGGCTGCAGACGGTGCGGCTCATTCCCCCCAGGAACATCCGCAGATCGTCGGTTCGTATCAGTCAGCAGTTCGTAGATCAGTCGAGTACCAGGACCCGGGCATGCAGCACCGGACGCTGGTGCAGTGCCGCCCGGACCGCGCGGTGCAGTCCATCTTCTAGGTAAAGCGTGCCCCGATACTGCACGACGTGCGCAAAAAGATCACCGAAAAATGTGGAATCTTCGGAAAGTAACGCCGCCAGGTCGAGAGTCCGCTTCGTGGTCACCAGGTCGTCGAGCCGGACCTGGCTCGGTGCCACATCCGCCCATTGCTTGGACGTGGTGTACCCATGGTCCGGGTACGGACGCCCGTCGCCGACAGCCTTGAAAATCACCCTCGACATAGTAGGCGCCACACCAGGTGCCCCAGTCACCGTCGTGGCAAACACCCGCGGATCGACTCCGAACCGATGCGCAGGTGGCATAGCGAAGGGCCTGTGACCGCGTTTCAGCACGTCACAGGCCCTTCGGCGCGGAGGATAGGGGATTTGAACCCCTGAGGGCGTTAACCCAACCCGCTTTCCAAGCGAGCGCCATAGGCCACTAGGCGAATCCTCCGCGCAGGAGTCTAGCCACCTTCCGGGGGCGCTCGGTGCCACGGTCCAGGTTGACGCCCGGTGGCTGGACCCGTCGCGGGCATTCGGTACACTCTCCGTCGACCCCTCGTGCGGCGTCATCCAGCTGAACTCCCCCAGGGCCGGAAGGCAGCAAGGGTAGGCAGGCTCTGACGGGTGTGCGAGGGGTCACTTATCTGGTTGATCGACGTCCGGATCGAGCCTTGAGCGGCGCGCCCCAAGGCATAGGCTGGCGCCCGTGACGACTGCCCTGTACCGCCGCTACCGGCCCGAGTCGTTCGCCGAAGTGATCGGCCAGGAGCAGGTCACCGGGCCACTTTCAGTGGCGCTGGCGAAGAACCGGGTCAACCATGCGTACCTCTTCTCCGGCCCGCGCGGCTGCGGTAAGACCACCAGTGCCCGGATCCTCGCCCGCTGTCTGAACTGCGCGGAAGGCCCGACGCCCACGCCGTGCGGGGTCTGCCCTTCGTGCGTCGAGCTGGCCCGTGGGGGCCCCGGCAGCCTGGACGTCGTAGAGATCGACGCGGCCAGCCACGGTGGTGTGGACGACGCGCGTGACCTGCGCGAACGCGCAGCCTTTGCGCCCGTCCGGGACCGCTACAAAGTCTTCATCATCGATGAGGCGCACATGGTGTCGCCGCAGGGCTTCAACGCGCTGCTCAAGATCGTGGAGGAGCCGCCGGAACATATCCGGTTCATCTTCGCGACCACCGAACCGGAAAAAGTGATCGGCACGATCCGGTCTCGCACCCATCACTACCCGTTCCGTCTGGTCCCACCCGAGCGGTTGACGACGTACCTGGCCGAGCTGTGTGAGCGGGAGGGGGTGCCGGCCGGCAAGGGCGTGCTGCCGCTGGTGGTGCGCTCCGGCGGCGGATCCGTCCGGGACTCGCTGTCCGTGCTCGACCAGCTGATCGGTGGTGCCGGGGACGAGGGCCTGACCTATGCCACGGCGGTGGCCCTGCTCGGCTATACCGATATCGCGCTGTTGGACGATGTCGCGGACGCCTTAGCCGCCGGCGATGGGGCAACGGTGTTCCGGGTGGTGGACCGGGTGATCGAATCCGGGCACGATCCGCGCCGGTTCGTCGAGGACCTGTTGGAGCGCCTTCGTGACCTGCTCGTGGTGGCCGCGCTGCACGACGGCGGGCACGCCGTCTTCCGGGGTCTGCCGGACGATCAACTGGAGCGGATGCGCAGCCAGGCACAACGCTTCGGTGCGGCGGAGCTGTCTCGGGCAGCCGATGTGACGAATGCCGCCCTGACGGACATGACCGGCGCCACCTCGCCTCGCCTGCAACTGGAACTGCTGTGTGCTCGGCTGCTGCTGCCCTCGGTGGAGGAGGGCGAGCGCGGCCTGGCGGCCCGGCTGGACCGGCTGGAGAAGCGGATGAACCTGACCGGTGGGCTGGCTCCAGTCGCCGGCCCGGTCGTACCAGTGGCCCCGGCGCCTCGGGCGGCTCCGGTTTCGCCGCCGGCTCAGCCACCCGCTCAGCCGCCGGTTTCGCCGCCTGCGCAGATGCAGCGGCCTGCAAATGCCGCCGAGCCGGTTTCGCCGCCGGCCGAGCCGGTACCCAGCCCGGTCACCGACGCGCCGCCCAGTGGTGCCGGACCGGCGGCCTGGCCGGAGCCTTCCCGGCCACAGGCCTCGCCGTCCTCACCGGCCCCGCAATCGCCGCCGGCAGGCGGTCGGTCGGCTCAGCCGGAACCCGGTGTCCCAGTCGCGAACCCCGCAAATCGCCCGACCGAGCCGACCGGATCAGGTGATCTGGAGGCGGTCCGGCGAATGTGGACCGAGGTGATGAATGCCCTGGCCTTGGTGAAACGGACGACGTGGAGCCTGGTTTCGCAGTATGCCCAGGTGCTCGACTACGACGGCAGGCGGTTGCTGCTGGGCTTCGACTCCGCCGGTCGAGCCCAGTCGTTCGGTCGCGGCGCGCACCCGGACTTCCTGCGTCAGGCGCTGATCGAGGTGATCGGCCTCGATTGCTCGGTGGAAGCGATCGCCTCCTCGGAGTTCCGCGCCGGTGCTCAGCCGAATCGCCCAGCGCGAGAGGCGCCGCAGCCTCGGGAAGCGCCGGCAATTCCCCGAGACCAGGCCCAGCCCCGGGATCAGGCCCCACCGCGCGATCAAGCCCAGCCTCGCGATCAGGCCCAGCCTCGCGATCAGGCCCACCCCCGGGACCAGGCCCCGCCGCGCGATCAGGGCCAGTCTCAGGACCAGGCCCGGCCTCAGGATTCGGCTCCGCCTCGGGACCAGGCTTCGCCGCAGGCACTGGGTCGGGACCAGGCTCAGGGCCGGGACCAGGCTCCGCACTGGACCTCGCCGCAGGCGGTGGCCACGGCGCCGGCCGCAGCAGTGAGCCGGGAGGCGCGTTCGCAACCGTCCCGCCCGCCCGCGCCGGAGCAGCGCCCACCCGGTGCACGCCGCCCCGCCGTGCCGTCGTCGCCTTACGACGACGTCCCGCCACCGCTCGACGAGCCGCCGATGGAGGAGGACCTTCCCCCGGACGACGGGCGACCCGCGCCCAGCGCGTGGCCGAAGGCGACCCGCCCGCCGACACCATCCCGCCCGGCGCCGCCATCGCCGGCCTCGCCATCTCGACCGGCGACCCCGGCTGCGGCGGTATCCCCAGCGCCCAGGCCGGTCCGTGCCGAGGCGCCGGAGCCGGTTGCGCCGCCGCCGCGGGACGCCGGGCCGGTGGACGACGACGTCCTGGCGGCCGAGGATGTCGACTACCCGGGGTCACAGCTGGTGGGAGCACAGGTGGTGCAGGATCTGCTCGGCGGTCGCGTGATCGAGGAACACGGTCGATGACGGCGCTGGCGGGTATCGGCGCCTGGGCGCAGACGTGGCAGGTGCCCAACGCCGCCGCCGCCGTGATCACTGCGGACGGCGTGGTCGAGACGTTCGGTGACCCGGACCGGCCCTATCCACTGGCCTCGGTGACCAAGCTGCTGACCGCCTACGCCGTGTTGGCCGGGGTCGAGGAGGGCGCCCTGGGCCTGGACGACCCGGCCGGGCCGCCGGAGTCCACGGTTCGACATCTGCTGGCTCACACCGCGGGCTACGGGTTCGAGAGCGATTCGCCGGTGATCGCCCGCCCCGGCGCGAAGCGGATCTACTCCAACCGGGGGATCGAGGAGCTGACCGCGCACTTCGCCAAGGTCACCGGGATCGAGTTCGAGACCTACCTGGGCGAGGGCGTTCTGGAACCGCTCGGCTTGGCGGCGACCGAACTGCTCGGATCGCCGGCCCATGCCGCCCGCAGCACGATCACCGACCTGACCAGCTTTGCCGGAGAACTGCTGAATCCCGTGCTGCTGGCCCAGGAGACCCTGGACGAGGCGGTCGCCGTCCACTTTCCTGGCCTGTCCGGGATCCTGCCCGGTCTGGGCCGGTTCGATCCGCTGGACTGGGGGCTGGGGTTCGAGCGAAACTTCGGCCGACCCAGGCACTGGGCCGGGGCGACGATCTCCCCGTCCAGTTTCGGGCATTTCGGTGCGGCCGGCACCTTCCTGTGGATCGACCCGGAGGCCGGCGTCGGCTGCGTGTGCCTGACCGACCTGGACTTCGGGAACTGGGCCAAGCAGGCCTGGCCCGACCTCACCGACGCCGTCCTGCGCGAGTACGCCTAACGGCCCATCAGCGGTGCCACGGTTAAACCCGGGTTCGGGCCCAAACCGGCGCCGATCACGGGTTTAACCGCCGCATAGTGGCCAGCCAGATGGGCTAGTTCGGACAAGCGTGACCAAGGACGTAGCGCGGCGTGGACGACGCCCTTGCCCACAGCACGTAGGCTCATGACGTGTACGAGGGCGTAATTCAGGATCTGATCGACGAGCTCGGGCGATTGCCTGGGGTCGGTCCGAAGAGTGCCCAGCGGATCGCGTTCCATGTGCTGCAGACGGATCCGATCGACGTCCGCAGGCTGGTCTCCGCACTCACCGAGGTCATCGACAAGGTGCGGTTCTGCATCACCTGCGGAAACGTCTCCCAGGACGAATTGTGCCGAATCTGCCGTGACCCGCGCCGGGATCCGACGGTGCTGTGCGTCGTCGAAGAGTCCAAGGACGTCGTGGCGATCGAGAAGACCCGCGAGTTCCGCGGCCGCTATCACGTCCTCGGGGGGGCGATCAGCCCGATTGAGGGCATCGGGCCGGACGACCTGAGAGTCAAGGAACTCATTACCCGCCTCGCTTCGGCAGAGGTCACCGAGATCATTCTCGCCACCGATCCCAACCTGGAGGGCGAGGCAACCGCGACCTATCTGGCCCGGCTCTTGAAGCCGATGGGTCTGAGGGTCACCCGGCTCGCGTCAGGGCTGCCAGTCGGGGGCGACCTCGAGTACGCCGATGAACTGACGCTTGGCCGGGCTTTTGAGGGGAGAAGATTGCTGGATGTCTGACTCGATCAACGGCACCGGGGGCGCAATACCGGGGGCCCGGCGACGGTCCGCCATCGATCTCACGGACGACCGTGCGGAAGAGGCCATGGAGCTGCACCGGCTGGCCGAGGAGACGGCAACCGACGCGCAGACCTATTTGGACGCCGTCACCGAAGTGGCAGCCGGCTCGTCGCCGGATACCGCGATCCCGATTCTGCTGCTGGCCATCTCGCAGACCCTGCTGGCGGGTGCCCGGCTGGGGGCGATCACGGACGTCGTCCCGAGCGAGCGGTTCGAACCGGACGCCGGGCCGGACCCGGACATCGATCCGGTCCGGGCCGGGCTGGCCAACCTGCTCGAAGGGCTGGACGAGTACGCCGACATCGTTGACCCGCTGACCTCCGGTGAGCTGATCCGCGGCGTCCTCTCCGACGACCTGGCCGACGTCGCCGCCGATCTGGCGCACGGCCTGCGGCACTTCCGGGACGGGCGGATCGACGAAGCGATCTGGTGGTGGCAGTTCTCCTACCTGTCCACCTGGGGTGTGCGGGCGACCAGCGCGCTGCGGGTGCTCCAGTCGATGCTCGGTCACCTGCGGCTCGACGTGGACGCGGAAACCGTCGCCGACGCTGAGTTCGACGCGCTCAACGTCCTCGACTGACTCGCTGATCTGAGCGCCATTTGAGTGATCGCCAGTTGTGCCCGCTCTGGTGCCAAGTCAGGGCACGTCTGCGGGCACAACGGGCGATCTTCGGCGTCACTCAGGCGATTCGGGTACCCCGGGGAAGCCGGTCGGTGGGAGCACGGAGCCGACGCACGGTCAACACCATGAACCCGATACCGATCAGCAGATCGGTGGCGAGCCCGTAAGGCCAGGTTGAGGGCAGGTCGGCCCTTCGGTCCTGGCGATCGATGCTTTGCGCCTCGCTGAGGTCGTCATCGCACCAGTCCTCGATCTTTTCCGGGCCGAGTCGGACCTCGCGGACCCCACTTCGGATCTCGGTCAGCGGGTCGCTGTAGGAGTTCCTGGAGGGCTTCGGTGCGGCGTCTGCCACCACCACATACGGGCTCGGGGCGAGCAGCCACCAGGTTCGTTCGGTGTGTGTGCGCTCGGACTCTTCGGTCCTGGTCTCGCACCGGGTGCTGGTCACACCATCGGCGCTCTGGCTCACCTCGACGGGCTGTCGGGTGGTCACCTGCTCGGTGGACGTGACCAGCGGCAGGGTCAAGGCGAACAGCAACGGCAGGCCCAGGCTGAGGAAGGTCACGGTCAAGTAGGTGAGCACGGCTGAGGACGAGGTCCGGGCGGTCAGCGCCGAGAAGCCGAGACCGATTGCGCAGACCACCAGCAGGGTCAGCGCCAACAGCAGGAGGGTGACGAGAAGCCGGCCGACCGGAGTCCCGCCCTCGAGATAGGCCCAGAGCACGAACGGCAGCGCGGTTCCGAGCAGAGCCAGCGCCGACGTCCAGGCGGCCAGCAGCTTTCCGACCGCCAGTTCGGCAGGCGTCAGCAACGTGCTCTGCATGGTCGCCAGGATCCCGGCGGTCCGGTCGCCGTTCACGCTGGTGGCCGACAAGGCCGGGCTGACCAGCATGCCCAGGAACAAGACCAGGAAGACGATGACGGCGAACATCTCCCGACCGGCGCCGGAGGTGCCGTCGTTGAAGAGCGTCACCCGGATCAGCGTCGTCAGCCCGCCGATCGACAAGGCCCAGACCGCCAAGCTGATCGCCCAGCGGGTGGAGCGAACCCGCTGCCGCAGCTCCAGCACCGCGACCGTGCGGACTCCGTGCCAACTCAGCGACCAGGTACCGGGCCCGGTTGCCGAGGCCGGCCGGAACGGGTGTTCGCCCGCCGGCGGCACGTCTGCGGCGCCACCTGCCGGTCCGGTCATGACCTCGCTGTTCATGTGCCCTCAATTCGCTCGGGCGCGGCGCTTATGGCGAACGGGGGCCCCGCCCGCCCGTCAGGGTGGGGGACTTCCTCCGGCCGCCCACAAGCGACTTCGTCGTTGCGTGCGGCCTCCGTCCAGGCGCCGCCGCGCCGCTTCTCGCTCATCGCCGATCCTCCGTGAGGGCTAGGTAGGCTTGTTCGAGCACGCCCGCGGAGGGCTGGAACGACACCACCGGCACTTGATCCCCGATCAGGGCGGCGAGCAGGGCCGCCGCGTCCTCCTCGGTGTCCAGCTCAACCTGTACTCCCTCGCGCTCCGGCGGCCCATGGGAGACGCCTTGCCGGTCGAGGGCCGCCAGCAGCTTCGCCTCGTCCAGGGCTCGGACTCGCCAAGGTCGAGCTCGCTGTGCCGAGGATTCCGGGTCATTCAGGGTCTCCACCGACACGCTCCGGCCGCGAGCCACGACGACGGCCCGATCGACCATTTCGTCCAGTTCGGCCAGCACGTGGCTGGAGACCAGCACGGTGCGGCCCTCCGCAGCCAGATCCCGGACGATCTGGCGCAGCTCGATTCGCGAGCGCGGGTCGAGCCCGGAAGCCGGTTCGTCCAACAGCAGGACGGTCGGATCATGGACCAGGGCCCGGGCCAGGCCGAGGCGCTGCTTCTGGCCCCGGGAGAGCACCTGGGTGGGCCGATCAGCGAATTCGCTCAAATGCACCAAAGCGAGCAGTTCGTTGATCCGGGCGCGCTGCCCGGCCCGGGGCAGTCGATAGGCGTCGGCCATCGTGGCCAGTACCTCGGCACAGGTCAGGCTCTCCCAGGTGCCGAAGACATCGGGCATCCAGCCCAGCCGGGACCGGACCGCTCGGGGATCGCTGACCGGGTCGAACCCGGCCACTCGCACCTGCCCGGCGTCCGGGCGCAGCAGCGCGGCGAGGATCAGAAACAGCGTGGTCTTGCCCGATCCGTTCGGCCCGATCAGGGCCGTGACCTGGCCTGGTGGTGCTACGAGATCGATGCTGTCGACCGCGACGACGCTGCCGAAAGTCCGTCGAACGCCGATCGCCCGGATGCCGTCGGTATCCGGATCGGCAGGATGTTCAGGTGCCATGACGCCCCCCTGGTAGGTCCGTCGACCGTACTCGAGGTTGATCTTCCGGCTGCCTGGTTTATGTGGAGATTTCGTGGAGAACGGGACGTCGGCGTCTCACCGCTCGAAATCCGGAAGAGGTTCAGATCCGGGGCTCGGTACAGTAGCCCTCGTCTTGGTACGAATCTCGAGAGTGATGGAGCGCAGATCGGTGAGCCTGATCGTGCAGAAGTACGGGGGCTCGTCGGTCGCCGATGCCGAGAGCGTCAAGCGAGTGGCCCGTCGGATCGTCGACAGTCGCAAGGCCGGTCATGACGTCTGTGTGGTGGTCTCCGCGATGGGTGACACCACGGACGACCTGATCGCTCTGGCCGAGCAGGTGTCCCCGTTGCCGCCCGCGCGGGAGCTGGACATGCTGCTCACCGCCGGCGAGCGGATCTCGATGGCCGTGCTGGCGATGGCGATCGCCGCCCTCGGCCAGGAAGCGCGCTCGTTCACCGGCAGTCAGGCTGGAGTGATCACCGACTCGGCGCACGGCCGGGCCCGGATCATCGACGTCACCCCGGGCCGGATCCGGACCGCGCTGGACGACGGCCACATCGCCATCGTCGCCGGCTTCCAGGGCGTCAGCCAGGACACCAAAGACATCACCACGCTCGGCCGGGGTGGCTCGGACACCACCGCTGTCGCGCTGGCCGCCGCGCTCGGCGCGGACGTCTGCGAGATCTACACGGACGTCGACGGGATCTTCACCGCGGACCCCCGGATCGTCAAGACCGCCCAGCAGATCCACCGGATCACCAGCGAGGAAATGCTGGAGATGGCGGCCTCGGGGGCCAAGGTCCTGCACCTTCGGTGCGTCGAGTACGCCCGGAGATTCAACGTGCCGGTGCACGTGCGCTCGTCGTTCAGTCATCGCGAGGGGACCTGGGTCACCGATGTCCCGCTCGTGGATACGCAGTCAGCAGAAGGAGTAACGGTGGAGAACCCGATCATCTCCGGGGTTGCACACGACCGGAGCGAAGCCAAGGTCACCGTGGTCGGGGTCCCGGACAAGCCGGGCAAGGCCGCCGAGATCTTCGAGATCGTGGCCGCCGCCGAGATCAATCTCGACATGATCGTGCAGAACATCTCTGCCGCGGCCACCGGGCTGACGGACATCTCCTTCACGCTGCCGAAGAGCGACGGGCAGACGGCGATGGGTGCGCTCACCCGGGCCCAGGGCCAGATCGGCTTCGTCTCGCTGCAGTACGACGACCAGATCGGCAAGGTCTCGTTGGTCGGTGCCGGGATGCGCAGCCATCCCGGGGTCTCGGCGCGCTGCTTCTCCGCGCTGGCCGATGCCGGAATCAACATCGAAATGATCAGCACCTCGGAGATCCGGCTCTCCGTCGTCACCCGCGCGGACCGGCTCGATGACGCCGTTCGTGCCATTCACACCGCATTCGGCCTCGACAGTTCTGCCGGTGAGGCCGTGGTTTACGGAGGAACCGGACGATGAGCACTGCAGCTACCAAACCCACCCTTGCCGTCGTTGGCGCGACCGGCGCCGTCGGCACCGTGATGCTCGGCATCCTGTCCCAGCGTGCGGACATCTGGGGAGAGATCCGGCTGATCGCTTCCGCCCGCTCGGCAGGCAAGCTGCTCACGGTCCGCGGCGAGCAGGTCGCCGTTGTCGCCCTGTCACCGGAGGCGTTCGACGGGGTCGACGTCGCGATGTTCGACGTCCCGGACGAGATCTCGGCCGAATGGGCGCCGATCGCGGTGCAGCGCGGGGCGATCGTGATCGACAACTCCGGTGCCTTCCGGATGGACGACGACGTGCCGCTGGTGGTTCCCGAGGTGAACCCGGCTGCGGCTCGAAATCGGCCGCGGGGCATCATTTCCAACCCGAACTGCACCACGCTGACGATGATGGACGCGATCGGTGCGTTGCACAGCCGGTGGGGGCTGACCGAACTCGTGGTCGCCTCGTACCAGGCGGCCTCTGGAGCCGGTCAGCCCGGGATCGACCGGTTGCAGGCGGAGCTGGAAGTGGTTGGTGGCGACCGGTCGCTCGGCATGCAGGCCGGGGACATCCGGCGGGCGATCTCGGACAAGCTCGGGGACGGGCCGTCGCCGTTCCCGGCACCGCTGGCGCTGAACGTCGTTCCGTGGGCGGGTTCGCTGAAGGACGGCGGGTGGAGCAGCGAGGAACTCAAGGTTCGCAACGAGTCTCGCAAGATCCTCGGCCTGCCGGGCCTGAAGGTTTCGGCCACGTGCGTCCGGGTGCCCGTGATCACCACTCACTCGCTGGCGGTACACGCCACTTTCGAGAGCCCGATCTCGGTCGACGAGGCCCGGCAGGCGCTGATCGAGGCGCCGAGCGTGGTCGTCGTCGATGACCCGGCGAACCTGGAGTTCCCGACGCCTGCCGATTCGGTCGGCACCGACCCGACTTTCGTCGGCCGGCTCCGTCAGTCACTCGACTTCCCCAACACCCTGGAGCTTTTCGTCTGCGGTGACAATCTCCGTAAGGGCGCAGCGCTGAACACCGCTCAGATCGCCGAGCTGGTAGCCGAAGAACTGGCCAGCTAACGGCCTTCGGTACCCAGCGCCCGCATGATCGTGGTCGATCCGACGGCGCTATCCCACCGAATCGACCACGATATGCGCAGCGCGAAGATTCCGTCGGTAGATAGCCGACGGAATCTTCGCGTTAAGCCCCTTTGCCCGACCCTGCTGGCATATTCGGCCCTGCCCAACTTCTGCAGTGATCATGCACGGTTGCTCACCTCAAAGCGGGTAACCGTGCATGATCACGGCCCATAGCGGGATGTCTAGTCCGAGCGGGCGGGCAGGTGGCGGGCGGCGAAGGCGAGTTCGGCCTGGATCTGGCGCACCCGCTCGTCGTCCACCAGTGACCCGTGGCCCGCGTCGTAACGGTAAACCTCGTGCGGGATATCCAGTTTGGCGAGCGCTTCGACGTAGTTGTCGATCTGCTGGATCGGGCACCGGGGATCGTTCTCGCCGGCCAGGATCAGTACCGGCGCCAGCACCTGGTCGATGTAGGTGATCGGGCTGGAGTCGCGGTACTTCTCTGGTACCTCGTCGGGCGAACCGCCGAAAAGCGAGCGGTCGAAGGCCTTCAGCGCTTCCATCTCAGCTTCGTAGGCGGCGACGTAGTCGGCCACCGGGACGCCGGCCACCCCGATCGCCCAGCGGTCTGGGTACAGGCCCAGCCCGAGCAGGGTGAGGTACCCGCCCCAGGAAGCGCCGGCCAGCACGATCCGCGCCGGGTCGACAATGCCGGCCTCGACGAGGTGATCGCGGACGGCGACGACGTCCTCCAGTTCGATGTGCCCGACGCGGGCTTCGAGTGCGTCCCGCCAGGCCGAGCCGTAACCGGTGGAGCCGCGATAGTTCACCTGGAGCACGGCGTAGCCATGGTCCACCCAGGCACTCGGGTAGGCCCGGAACCAGTCGCCGTCATGCGCGGTCGGGCCACCGTGAATATCGATCAGGAGGGGCAATCGCGCCGCACCTTCGGGGCCCGGGATGGGGCGACGCAGCAGGGCGTGGACTTGCCCACCGGGGCCGGCCACCCAGACATCCTCAACCGGAACGGACGGCGGGGCCGCCTCGCCGGGTGGGGTCAGCACCACCTCGCCGGCCAGGGTTCGGACGGCGGGTGGGGACGCGGCGGACGACCAGAGCAACCAGGCCCCGCCGTCGGGTCGGGTGGTGGCCGAAAGCACGGTGCCGTCCGTCGGTCCCACGGCGGTCGCGGTCATCGTGCTCAATTCGACCCGGAACAACCGAGTTCGGGCGTGGTGATCGATGGAGAGCAGGACGGATTCGCCCTCCCGATACCACTGCGCATCTGAGATCTCGCCGGGCAGACCCAGATCCACTTCGGTCTGTCGTCCGCTCTCGACGTCCCAGATCAGGAGCTCACCGCGGCCGTGGCGCTCATGCAACACGAGCATCCGCGGATCACCGAGAACCGGGGAGAAGCCGAGCGGGTCAAGGCCCTTGCCTGGCCCGTCCCAAAGGTCGGCCACGGTCGATCCGTCCGCGACCCGGACGACGCGCAAGGCCGCATGCCGGGAGTCGCCGTGCTCGCTGTGCACGATCGCCAGCAGCGCGCCGTCCTCGCTCAGATCGCCCACCCCGGCGTCCTCGATGTGCTGATAGATCAATCGTTCCGGCTGCCCAGGAGCGATCACCTGGATCCGGGTGCCGTAGCCGTCATCGGTTTCGCCGATCACCGCGAGTCCGTGTCGGCCGAGAGCCAGACCGGAGGAGTAGGACGGCGATAGCGACGAGACCTGCTCGACACCGACTCCGGGCGCGGCACCGAACGGCTGGCGTACCCAAATCCCATGCTCATCACCGGCCGCATCGTCGAACCACCAGATCCACTCACCGGCCGGGTCGATGGCGCCGTGCGCGGTCCCTTCGCGGCGGGCGGTCAGCTGAGTCAGGGTGCCGGTCGCGGCGTCCCAACTGTGCAGCTCGAGTACCCCGCCGGTGGTGGCCACCACGCAACAGCGGTTCGGCGCGTCCTCGGCCCAGTCCGGCAAGCCGATTCGCCCGGCTCGGAACCGGCGTTCCCACTCCGGCATGGACTGCAGCAGCGGTTGATCGCTGGACGGCTGCGGCGCAGGCTGACTCATTCCTCGATCCTAGGACGGTTCACCCTGCGCTCGTGGCTACTCCGTCGGCTTGCCACTGGCCCGGGAGCGCCGCAATCGGCGGGTGCCCAGCCAGAGCACCAGCCGGGCGAGCAAGGCGATGACCGTGGCGGCGGTGGCGAGCCTGGGGCGCACTTCTTGCCCGGCGAACACCCCGGCCGCCATCAGCGCGACGCAGAGCACCTCCAGCCCCACCGCGCCGGCGGTTGGCCCGCAGCGCAGCAGCTGCCCGAGGAAAGACCGGAGCTGCGCGTTCAGTCGCCGCAGGAAGCCGATCACGAAGAGAGCCGGCAGCGCCACCAGCAGAATCGGGATCACCCGGGACCACGGTGTCGGATGGATGGCGAACAGCAGACTCAGGTACGCGGTGACGAACAGCCCGTAGGCGGCCCGGCCGAGGAACAGTCGAAGCGTCAGCTCCAGGCTGTGCCGGCTGATCTGGGCGGTCGGGTCGGCGGCCAGCGCGGTGGCGAAACCGGTTGCCGCCTCGGCCAAAGCGACCGGTCCGGTCCGACGACGCAGGCGCAGAACGGCGAGCAGGTGATGAGCGCCGCTGCTCTGCGGATCGAGGTGCAAGGCCGCCCGGTATGCCCGCTCGGCCACCTTTCGCTGCCCCCGGCTCGCCGCCACCGTGCCGTAGATCAACTGCACCTGGGGTTCGTCCGGGGCCAGCGCCAGCGCCCGGTCGGCGGCCCACGCGGCCTCGTTCTCACCGGTCCGGGCCAGCCGGTTCAGCCCGCCACGGGTGGCCTGCTGTCGGACGGCGGCAGCGGCCAGCCGGGCATGGGTCTGCCAGGCGTCCGGATCCAGCCGCACCGCCTCCCGGGCAGCACCCACCGCAGCTTCGTGCTCGCCCAGGTAGGTGGCGGCGAAACTGACTAGTCGGTATGGCCATTCGCTGTCCGGGGCCAACGCGGCGGCGCGTTGGGCGGCGCTCAGCGCGTGATCGTAGCGACCCAGCCCGAGCTGGCACTGAGCAAGCAGGCACCAGGCCACTTCGTTCTCGGGTTCGCTCGCCAACAGCCGGCTCACCAGGGGCAAGGCGTCCGCCCAGCGTTCCAGATCGCAGAGCATCTCAATCCGCTGCGGGCTGACCGACGTCCTGCTGTCGATGCGATTCATGCCATCTTGCGGGAGCGCAGGTAGGTCAGCAGATCGTCGTAGCTGCCGTCGGCGTTGCCGAATTCGGCCACGTTGCGGGCGGTTTGCAGCCAGGGCCCGATCGACGGCCGGCTGTCGTGCACCGCCGCCTCGAGATCGGACATCTGGATCATCCGAGGTCGGCCGGTGCGAACCGAGTCCAGCAAGGCCCGCTCGGCGGCGCTCTCGCAGACGAAGGCCAGATCGGCTCCCGAGTATCCGGCCGTCATCCGGGCCAGGACACCGGTGTCCACCCCGGCGATCGGCCGGTCCCGCAGGCTGTAGCGCAGCACCGCCTCCCGGGCCGGTTCGTCCGGCGGCAGCACCAGGATCATCCGATCGAAGCGGCCGGGTCGCCGCAACGCGACGTCGACGTCCCACGGATGATTGGTCGCGCCCAGCACGTAGACGCCCTCGTTGTCCGAGGCCAGGCCATCCATCTCGGTGAGCAGCTGGTTCACCGTGCCGCGGGAGGCGCTGCTGCGCAACTGGCTGCGTTTCTGGCCGAGGGCATCGATCTCGTCCAGGAAGATCACGCAGGGTGCGCTGTGCCGGGCGATCTCGAAGATCGCTCGGAGGTTGCGCTCGCTCTGGCCGATGTACATGTCCAGGACGTCCGCCAGCGAGACGGACAGCAGCCGGGCGCCGATCTCGCCGGCCAGGGCCCGGGCAATGAAGGTCTTGCCACAGCCGGGCGGCCCGTACAGCAGCAGGCCGCCACGCAGCGACTTGGCATACAACTTGACCAGGTCCGGGTTCCGGATCGGCGCCAGCACGGCGGCCTCCAGCCGGGCCTTGACCTCGTCCATTCCGGCGACGTCGGCGAGCGTCAGATCTGGCACCTCGGTGGTGAAGGCGTCCAGAATCTCGGCGAGCCCGTCGTCCAGCTCATCCAATCGGTCCGGTTCGTCGTCCCGGTGCTCTCGATCGAAGCCGGGGAACCGGCTGGACTCGACGTACATCGGTGGGATGACGCCGGTGAACTCGGTGTCGAGGCGGCGCAACAGCTCCTCGTCGGACACCGGTGCCGCGGCGTCCTGGGTGGCCAGTGCCGGCGGAGCGCTGGTCGCCTGCCCGGTGACCAGTTCGAGGGCACCTTGGTGGCTCGGGTCGTGTTGCAAGATGACGGCCGCGTGCCGGACTGCTTCACCGTGCTCGCCGGCTCCGCTGAGTAGTCGAGCAAGATGCAGTCGAAGCGCCACGTCCTCCGGGGCGGTCTCCACCGCCGTTCGCAGGCTTTCCAGAAGCGGGTCTCGACTCACTCCTGGGGTATCGCCCGGTTCCGGGCCGGGCCTGAGCCGGATCGGTCGGACCTACCCCGGCGCAGTAGCGCCGCGGCCGGTCTCGCTCAGCTGGCGATCAGTAGTGCCGAGACCGCAACCGTCACGAACCGCACGGTTCGCCCGGCGAGGCAGCAGATGGCGAAGTCCAGTCGACGGGACTTGACAGCGCCGGCCGCGACGCTGACCAGAGCCAGTGGCGGTAGCCCGAGCCCGGCAGACAACAGGACGACGCCGTTGGTCTGCCAGCGACCCTCCAGGCTCTTGAGCAGTCGTTGCTGCCACGGCGGGGT
This sequence comes from Kineosporiaceae bacterium, assembly GCA_035474375.1. Taxonomy (GTDB): domain Bacteria; phylum Actinomycetota; class Actinomycetes; order Actinomycetales; family Kineosporiaceae; genus JANNPJ01. The sequence continues at coordinate 40,235 of DATINJ010000094.1, forward strand.
CGGCTTCTTCGGCGCATGCTTCTTGGCAGCCCGCACCTGCGCGCCCTTCCGGGCGGCCTCGAACAGGCAGATCTTGCCGAGGGTCTGCCCCGCCGCCAGGGCGATGCTGATTCCCAACGCCAAGCCGATGGACATCGTCAGCCCTGCCGTGCTGACGGCCACTTCGGCGTTGACTACCGGGATCACTGCGGACGCCAGCCCGACTCCGACCGCTGTCCCGATCGAGGCCAGGAGTTCCAGAGGGCTACTCATCGGTGGTTTGAGTCAGGTCCAGCTTCTGCGTCACGGCGGTCTGATCGGTCCGGTCCGTCTGGTCACTCCGGTCTGCGCGCTCGGCCAGGTCGAGGGGGTGACCGTCGTCCGGCTCCCGGTTCAGGTCGAGCTTCAGCACTCGGTACGCCGACCAGACCTTCAGGGTCAGTTGACCGAGAGCGATCACCATCGCCACCGGCATCAGGCCGCTGAGCACGGCGATCACCACCGCCACCGTGTTTACCGTCTTGGCCGGTGGTGACCAGTTGAAGCGCCAGACGGTGAGGTCCACCCGGTAGAAGTAGTTCGGGCTGACCAGCGACCAGCGCAGGAACGACAGCGAGAGCACGCAGTCGAGCACCATGAACTGCAGGAGGAATACCGCCAGCGCGGGCCACATGTTCGGATGGATGACGGCCAGTGCGCAGACCAGGACGCTGCAGCAGGCTCGATCGCTGATGATGTCCAGCGTCGCCCCGATCCGGGTCTCCTGGTCCAGGCGGCGGGCGAGCCAGCCGTCCAGCATGTCACCGATCCAGTACGTGCCATAGGCCACCACCAGCAAGGCGGTGGAGGCCTCGACCAGTGCGTAGACGCCAAGCGGAACCGCAATTGAGGTGCGGGCCAGCGTCATCGCATTGGCCCACGTCGCAATGGACTCCCATTCACGGGTGGGACGCGACACCGGCATCGCTGTCCGAGATGTCGCCAGAGGTTGGGCCATAGGGGAAGGGTAAGGCGGACGACGGTCAGGAAGCCTCATCCGTCAGTCTGATCTTTCTCAAATGATCTTCGCGGCGGTCCGTGGGGGATTGACCGGAAATCCGACAAAATATTGAACACTAAAAGGATGGCGAAGTCGGGTTGTGGCAGGAAGACTTCAACGACTGCAACACCGGCAACTCAGGCATCACGGCTGTCGCACTATTGTCCCTATCGCACCTTTCGTACGGATCGCCTTGGCGCGATCCGTGTGCTGCACGCTGATCAAGTAGGAGCACGGTTCTGTCGACGTAAGGGTACCGGCCACAGTTGGTCATCCCCGGTCGTAAGGCCATCGACGGGTGATTCCGGAAGGACCGAGGGCTGCGGTATGACCATGGATGCTCAGGCCATCGCCGCAGCCATGGCTCGAAATGCCCTGGAGATTCACTACCAGCCGATCGTGATGCTGCCCTCTCGGCAGGTGCTCGGTTTCGAGGCGCTGGTTCGGCTTCGAGATCTGGACGGCACCCTGGTCCCGCCGGGCGAGTTCATCCCCATGGCCGAAGAGTCCGGTCTGATCGTCGCGCTGGGCCACGAGGTCCTCCGCCGTGCCGTCGCCGAGGCGGCTCGGTGGCGCTCCGGTACCAGCACCCTGGCCACCGCCACGGTCAGCGTCAACATCGCACCGGCTCAGTTGGAACGGCCGGACATTGTGGACGTCGTGACCTCCGTCCTGACCGAGTACGGGGTGCCGGGCTCGGCGTTGATCCTGGAGATCACCGAATCGGTCGCCACCTCCCCAGGCATCCGGGCGACCATCGAGCAGCTGTCCGCCTTGGGTATCCGGGTGGCGCTCGACGACTTCGGGACCGGGTTCGCGACCCTGGAGACACTGCGCCGTTTTCCGGTACAGATGCTCAAGCTCGATCGCAGTTTCGTCGCCGGGGTGACTCGAGAGGGCACCGACCGCGCGATCGTCCGGGTCGTCATCCAGCTGGCCGCCAGCCTCGGCCTGTCCGTCGTCGCGGAAGGGATCGAGACCGAGGAGCAGGCGACGACCGTTCTCCAGTTGGGCTGCGCGGCGATGCAGGGCTATTTTTTCGCCCGCCCGGCAGCCGATCCCGAGGTGGCGGCGGCTGCCGTGGCAGCCGGTGGGACCGGGACGGCGCTGCCCGAACGGGAGGGGCCGAACCGCTGGCCGGTCGAACTGGAGGGGGCCGTGATCGCCGCCGCCCGGTTGCTCGGCACCACCGATTCGGTCCGCCGTGGTGCCGTGCACGCCGTCGCGACCGCGCTGGCCCGGGTGGCCAAACTCGATGACCAGACCGTGCGAGTCGTGGGCCGGCTCGCGCTGGTGCACGACGTCCGACGGTTGATGGTGGACGGCGCGCTGCCGTTGATTTTGGGCAGTGACGAGCGGTTACGAGTCCTGGCCACGCCGGTCGTCCCCGCTGTCCCCGCCGTCCCGGATGTCTTGAATTCTCTGGATGTGCCGCTGGAGGTGACGCTGGTACGAGCCGCGACCGCAGTGGTGGAGCGGTGGGTGTGCACCGACGCAGAGCTCGGGCTGCGGTCCCTGGTGGAGGTGCTGACCCAGCAGAGCCGGCTGGTGGCCGGGGCGCGACCCGGGAACGGCGACGATTTCCAACTCGCCGCCATGCTGACCAAGGTGAGTCAGGCGCCCCCGGAGATCATTCCGTTCGTCGAGATCATGGACGACCTGGACCGTCGGCGAATGGGCCGGCGAGGCATGGAAGAACGCATGCGCTCCGTCTTCGGAATTACCAAAGTGCTTAGCCAGAGCCGTGATACCCGGGAACTGATGCGGGTTGCGCTGGAGGAGGTGCGCCGCATCGTCGGGGCGGCCTCGGCGTCGGTGGAACGCTGGGAGCGGGACACCAATCAGTTGCGCTGCCTGGTGAACGTCGGCTCGCTGTCGCCCAGCGAAGAGATGTTCCCCGAGAACGAGGTGTACCCGCTCGCCGATTTCGCCCAGGCCAGGCGGACGATGCTGACCGGCCTGCCGTACATCCACCGGGTGGACGACCCGGCGGTCGACGCGGATGCCATCAATCTGCTCACCGAACTCGGAAAGTACTCCTCGGCCGCGGTCCCGATCTATGTCGACCGGCGAATCTGGGGCCAGCTCTGGTTCGCGACCGATCATGGGGAGCCACCCTTCGAAGCCGGGGACATCGAAATCCTGATGGCGGTGGCGACGCTGATGGGCGGGGTGGTGGTCCAGGCCGAGAACCTGCAACGGGTGGACCGGATGGCTTTCGAGGACGCGCTCACCCGAGTCGGCAATCGGCGGGTCGTGGACGACGCGCTGGAGCGGTGGTCGGCCCGCGGCGAGCAAGCCGTGGTGGTGCTGCTCGACTTGGACCGGCTGAAGGAGATCAACGACGTTGAGGGCCACGCCAGCGGGGACGCCGCGATCCGAGACGTGGCGGACACCTTGTCGGAATGGATCGCGCCCTACCCGAACGCCACGGTTGGTCGGCTGGGCGGTGATGAATTCTGCGTGGTGATACCGAATTGCCCGCTAGACGAGGCTCGCGAGCTGATCCGGAACGCGCTCGGGGAGTTGCGTGCGGGCGGCGGCCCGTCGGTGTCGATGGGTCTGGCCGCTATCGGGCCTGGGCGCTGGGCGCCGCGCGACCTGCTCGCCGCCGCCGACGAGGAGCTCTACCGGGCCAAGCGGGCCGCGCACGCTCGCGCCGACCGGGTGGAGCGCCGCCGCGAGCCGCAAGTAACCCGACCTCGCCGAGAGAGCACCGCGCACTGAGTAGCCGCGTACCGCCCGGGAGGAATCAGGCCAAGAGAACCCCGTTTCCAGCCAGCGATCAGCGCTGAATCCTCCCGGCTGGTACGGGTCAGGCGAAATTGATGGTGACGCTGGTGAAGCCGAGTGATTTCAGCAACCCTTCGAGCATTGACCGAGTGTTGGCCTCGCCTCGGGTGATTAATTCGTCGCTCTGCGCTGCTGCCTCGGCCAGCCGGCGTGAGGCCAAGGCGTACAGCTCCTTCTGATCATCGGCGTTGTCGCCCACGGCGTCCTTGAGCCGGTCGATCAGGCCACGCTGTTGGCTGTAGATGTAGCTGCGCTCGACGTTCAAGCTCGGCGCACCCAGGGTTGGCTTCGGCAGGGTGAGCGTGGCGCTCGTCCGGGTGTCATCCACCACCACCGACCCGTCGCCCAGGCCCCGCAGGTCGACGCCGACCTCGACGGTGCCCGCCGCAATGAACAGCACCCGCTGGCCGGCCAGGAAGGACGGCACCGGCTTGATGTCCTTCTCGACGTCGACCACCAGTTCGTAGTAGCCGCTCGCGGCCCGGAAATCGCCGAGGTCAGTGATCGCCTTCAGGACGGCTGGACCGGAACGGTCGATGGTGCGGTTCTGCACCACCCCGTTGCGGAACGGGTTGAGATTCTGCAACGCCCCGGTGGTGATGTTGAGGGCGACCGCGCCACTGATCACCAGCACGCCGACGACGATCGCGGCCACCAGCGTCCGGGGCATCGCGCGGCGGGGTTGCCCCGGGTCGCGCCGGTCCGGTCCGGCCGGTCCACGCAGCGCCGGGTCGACCTCGGGCGTCACCAGGTCGAGCTCCTGGGTCTTGGCCTGGGTCACGGCTGTGCTCTTGCTCGCCGATCCGTCCATGAGATCTCCACCCACTGGGTATTCAACGCTTCGATCATCCCATCGGATCGGTCGACTCGCCCGTTCCGTCTGGTTCCGTCTATTTCCTTCCTGGTCAGCGCAAGAGCGGCGGTAGGAAGAAGAGCATCATCGTCGACCAGGTGACATGGGTGATGATCGGGGCCAGGATCCCGCCGGAGGCACGTCGTTGCAGGGCCAGCAGCGGGCCGAGAGTCAGGGCGGCGAAGACCAGCATCGGGTTTCCGGTGGCCAGCGTGGCTGCCGCGTAGACCAGCGTTGAGATCAGCACCGGGTGCGCGCGGCCGATCGCCGCGAACAGCCCACCGCGAAAAAACACTTCCTCGGCGATTCCGTTCAGCACGGTCACCAGCAAGATCAGCGGAAGGGTGCCGTAGCGGGCGTGGGCCAGGACGTCCTCAACGTAGTCATGCAGCGGTGGGATCAGCCGGATCACCAGGGCGCCGCCGAGGAAGACGAGACCGGCCAGCAACCCGAAGGCCAGTCCGGTTCCGATCGGCCGGCGCAACGAGCCACGGAACGGCAGGTACCCCAGGTGCAGGGGGCCGGAGAGAAACCCGCCCATCGTCCAGATCGCCGCAACCGCCACGGTCAGCGGGTAGAAGGTGGCGTCCCCGGGGCGCACGTCGAGCGAGATGCCGAGCAGGGTGGCGCCGATCACCAGCACCACGGCGACGACGATCCGGCGGCGGCGGAACTCCCGATCCGACTGGGCATGGTCGCGGGGGACCTTCTCGATCAAGGCCGCTCCGACGGCTCGCTCCAGCCGGGAGCGCACCGAACGCCACGACCGGGTTGAAGTGCTGATCATCAGCGGGTCGACCGCGTCGTTCCCCGAGCCGAGGCTTTCGCCCGGTCCGCGAGCGCCAGTCGCACCGCGTCGTCGTACCCGATGGTGGGACCGGGGACGACGTCCTGAATCGAGCGGTCGGTGACGATCACCTCGTTGATCATGGAGTCGACCAAGGTGCGTGCGGTGACCAGGTCGACGTCGGTGACTAGCGCCAGCCACATCGATGACAGGCTCGGGGTCAGCAGCGGAACGCTGATATTCGGCAGCTTCTTGCCCTGGACGGCTGCCGCCCGTTGCAGCATGTCCAGGTAGCGCAGCACGTCAGGCCCGCCGATCTCGAACGTCCGGCCGAGCGCTTCGGGTGGCTCCAGCACGCCGACCAGGTAGCGCAGCACATCGAGCAGGGCGATCGGCTGAGTGCGGGTGTTCACCCACCCCGGGGTCAGCATGGCCGGCAGATGATCGATCAGTTGCCGAGTGATCTCCCAGGAGATTCCGCCGTGACCGATCACCACTGCGGCCCGCAGCACGGTCACCGGCACGCCCGACTCTGCCAGCAACGTCTCCACCTGGCGACGCGAACGCAGATGCGCCGACAAGGTGTCGTCGTCCGCGCCCAGGCCACCGAGGTAGATGACGCGTTTCAGACCGGCGTCGGCGGCGGCCCGGCCGAAGTTCCGCGCGGCGGCGGCGTCCCGATCCTCGAAATCGGCCGACTCCAGGGAGTGGACCAGGTAGTAGGCGCTATCGACGCCGTCCATCGCCGAACGCAGGCTCTCCGAGTCGGCGACGTCGCCGTACACCGGTTCGCCGGCGCCGGGGTACCGGTCCGGGTGTCGAGTCATGGCCTGGACCCGGTACCCGGCGTCGATCAAGGCGCGGCTCAGGTGCGATCCGATGAAACCCGACGCACCGGTGACGAGAACGGTCTGTGCCATGAGATCAGTCTCGCGGTCCTGTGAGCCGGCGCGACTTGTGGCAGACGAATCAGTGCGGCAGGTGGTCAGATAATCGGTTTGTCTCGTTCCAGGGATCTGCTGAACTGTCGATATCACCGGCGTCCCCCGGGCGCCGCCGACGATCAGGGAGCAAGAGAACATGCGCGGAACATTCGTGTCCACTCAGCGGGTATCAGCCACCTACGCAAAGGGCATGAAGTTTCGTGAAGACCTTGAATCTCGGGATTTTGGCGCATGTCGACGCCGGTAAGACCAGCCTGACCGAACGGCTGCTGCACGCCGTCGGGGTGATCGACGAGGTCGGCAGCGTCGATGCCGGCAGTACCCAGACCGACACCTTGATGCTGGAGCGGCAGCGTGGAATCACGATCAAGTCCGCCGTCGTCTCCTTCGAGATCGGCGACCGCACAGTCAATCTGATCGACACTCCCGGCCACTCGGATTTCATCGCCGAGGTGGAACGGGTATTGAACGTGCTCGATGGTGCCGTCCTGGTGATCTCCGCAGTGGAGGGTGTGCAGGCGCAGAGCCGGGTGCTGATGCGGGCACTGCAGCGACTGCGTATTCCTACGCTGATCTTCGTCAACAAGATTGACCGTGCCGGCGCGGACCCTGATCGAGTTCTCCGGGAGATCGCCGATCGGCTGACTCCGGCCGGCATTGCCTTGGAACGGGTCGATGGAGCCGGTACCAGAGCTGCCGTGTCCAGGCCGTTCGCGGCGGCCGACACCGGCCTCTTCTTGCGGCTGGTGGAGCAACTCGGCGACCATGACCAGACCATCCTGGCGGACTGGGTGAACGACGAGTCCTCGGTCTCTGCGGCCCGGCTGTCTGACGCCCTCGCGGAACAGACCGGGAAAGCGCTTGTCCATCCGGTGTTCTTCGGCTCGGCGATCACCGGGGCGGGCATCGACCACTTGATCGACGGTCTCAAAGAAGTGCTGCCTTCGGTCGAAGGTGATGCCCAGGCATCAGCCTCAGGAACGGTTTTCAAGGTTGATCGCGGTCCGGCCGGCGAGAAGATCGCCTACCTTCGATTGTTCTCCGGAACGATCCGGGTGCGGGACCGGCTGGAGTTCGGCACGGCTGAGCCGGCCAAAGTCACTGCGCTGAGCGTTTTCGGCCAAGGATCGGCGGTGTCTCGGGAATCGGCGACCGCCGGGCAGATAGCTAAGGTCTGGGGTCTGCGAACGGTTCGGATCGGCGACCGGATCGGCACGAACGGGCCCCGGTCGGCGGGGCCTCAGTTCTCCCGACCGACGCTGGAGACCGTGGTCGATCCCCGGCATCCGGCGGACCGTGGTGCGTTGCATGTCGCGCTCACTCAACTCGCCGAGCAGGACCCACTGATCAACCTGCGCCAGGACGAACTCCGGCAGGAGGTCTCCGTCTCGCTTTACGGCGAGGTTCAGAAGGAGGTCATCGAGGCCACCCTGGCCACTGATCACGGCATCGAGATCAGCTTTCGGGAGACGACGACTATCCACATCGAACGACCGCTCGGGATCGGTGCGGCGTACGAGATCATCGGTACGGCGTCGAATCCGTTTTTGGCCACGGTCGGGTTGCGGGTGGAACCGGCCGAGCCAGGCAGTGGTGTGCATTTCGGGCTGGAAGTCGAACTAGGGTCGATGCCGCCGGCGTTCTTCAAGGCCGTCGAAGAGACCGTGCGGGAAACTCTGCATCAGGGTATTCATGGGTGGGAGGTTCCGGACTGCGTTGTGATAGTCACGCATTCGGGCTATTGGGCTCGACAAAGCCATTCCCATGGCACTTTTGACGCCAGCATGTCGAGCACGGCCGGAGCCTTTCGGAATCTGACCGCCCTGGTTCTGATGACCGCCCTGACGCGGGCCGGCACCGAGGTCTTGGAGCCGATGCACCGTTTCGAATTGGTGATTCCGGCCGACCTGCTCGGGCCGGTGCTCGCCGCGCTGCCACGGGTTCGCGCCGTCCCCCAGGAAACCGAACCGTGTGACGCCTCGTACCGGCTGACCGGCGAGGTGCCGGCCGCCTGGGCGCACAGGCTGCAGGAGACGGTGCCGACGCTCACCCGCGGTGAGGGTGAACTGTTGTGCAGTTTCGACCACTTCCGCCCGGTCCAGGGCCCGGTTCCGAGCCGTCCGAGGACCGATCACAACCCCCTCGACCGCCAAGAGTTCCTGCTACACGTCGTCCGGCGGGTCTGAGCCGGCCCGAGGCGCGGAAAATTTTTCGGACGCCGAGTGGCTTATCGGCTTACTCTGTTACCGCTGAGGAGAATCGCCTCGGCACTCTGGTTCCTTGCTGCCGGTCGTCCACATTGATGGCCTCCGAAAGGGAGTGGATCGATGGTTCCGCGATCACATGCCGGGCCTGGCTACTCCGAGGCAGCGCAACCGCTCCGGTCGGGGTTGCTCAGGCGGCTGGGGAACCTGTTGCGCCCGCCGTTGCCGCCGCCGCTGACCGCGACGCTGGATTCTCCCGCTGCATCCGTCTCGGCTACTGGCGCTCTGCGATTGCCTTCGCTGGTCAGGCTGCATGCCGATGATGTCCGCAACGCCCGCTTCACGATCACGAAATGGCGTGAAGGGTACAATCAGGACGACGTCGATGACTTCCTCGATCGCGTCGAGTCACAGCTACGCACCGGCACTCAAGGTTCCGTCGAGCCTCTTACCGCCGAAGCGGTCATCGCTCAACGATTCGGTGCTGCCAAGTTTCGGCCCGGCTACGACCAGGACGAGGTCGATGACTTCCTGGATCGAATTGTCACGGAACTGCGCCGGCCAGGCTGACCGCTCGCAAGAGATCGCCCCATCCGTTAGCGCCTGTCGGTGACCCCGGAGTCGGGGGCCTGCGGCATGGTGCCGTGATCGAGGAGACCTGCGTGTCAACGAAGACACCACGACGTCGTCCTGTTGCCCGATTCGCCGCCTTGGTCTGCGCCGTGGTCGCTGCCGGGACCCTGGCCAGCGCCTCCGCAGCCCAGGCCGACCCGGTGACGATCACCAATCGGACCCAGTTCCGGGATACCTCGGGTGCTGTCGTGCACGCGCACGGAGGCGGGATCATCAAGGTTGGCAGCTACTACTACTGGTTCGGCGAGAGCCGGAACGCCGATGCCAGCTTCAAGGCCGTCACGGTGTACCGGTCCACCGACCTGAAGACGTGGGAATTCCGGAACAATGCGCTGACCCAGTCGTCGGCCCCGGAACTGGCGAGCTCGAACATTGAACGCCCCAAGGTGATGTACAACGCCTCGACCGGTCAGTTCGTGATGTGGATGCACAAGGAGACCGCCACCGACTACGGCCAGGCTCGGGCCGCGGTTGCGGTCTCCAGCACGGTTGACGGTGCCTACAGTTATCAGGGCAGCTTCCGCCCGTTCGACCAGTACATGTCTCGCGACATCACCGTTTTCGTTGATACCGACGGCGCCGGGTACATGGTCTCGGCGGCGAACGAGAACCGTGATCTGAATGTGTACCGGTTGACCTCCGACTACACGCAGGTGGCCACTCTGGTGAGGAGCTGGCCGGGTGACGTGCGAGAGGCACCCGCGCTGTTCAAGCGCGGCGGCGTTTATTTCATGGTGACCTCGGGTGCTACCAGCTGGAACCCGAACCAGCAGAAGTACTCCACCGCAACTAGTCTCACTGGGTCCTGGAGTAGCTGGCAGAATATCGGCGACGCAACCGCTTTCGGCTCGCAGACCACCGCGGTGCTGCCGATCCAGGGTAGTCAGACCACGTCGTACCTCTACCTGGGTGATCGCTGGGGCCCGGGTTTCGGCGCCACCTATGCTGATTCGCAATATGTCTGGCTGCCGTTGCGGTTCCCGAGCAGTACTACCCTGGCGCTGGACGGGTACGACCAGATCACCGTGGACGCGGCCACTGGCCAAGTGGCGGGGGTCCCGGCGTCGTACGTCAATCTGGTGGCCCGCCATTCCAGTAAATGCGCCGACCTGGTGAATGCCAGCACCGCGAACAACGCGGAGTTGGTCCAGTACACCTGCGGCAGCGGGTTCAACCAGCAGTTCACGATCCGAGACAACGGCGATGGATACGTGCAACTGGTCCTCAGGCATAGCGGGCTCTGCCTGGACGTGGCCAGCGCTTCCACCGCGAACAGCGCCCAGATCATCCAATACAGCTGCGGGAGTGGCACTAATCAGCAGTGGCAGCTTCAGGACGCCGGCAGCGGCTACTACCGGATCATCGCCCGGCACAGTGGAAAATGCCTTGATGTCGCCAGCGCGGCCACCGCGAACAGCGCCCGGATCAAGCAATACACCTGTGGAAGCGGCACCAATCAGCAGTGGCTGACCAGGGCCGTTTCGTAATCAGGCATTTCGCTGGTGGGAAGTGCGGTTCAGCGGCCGGTCAGGAACGAGACCGCCGCAGTCAGCGCGAGGTCGGTGAGCGCCGGGTCGTGCCGGGCGCCGACGTCCCGCATGAACGCGTGCTCCCCACCGGCGTACACATGCAATTCCAGGTCGTCCAGGCCATCGGCGTAGAGGGCCGACACGATCTGTGCCCGAGCGGCAGCGGGCACGTGCGGGTCCTGAGAACCGAAGACCACCATCAGCCGCCCTTCGATACTGCCGGCGCGGGCCAGCGAGCCCGCGTCGGCATCGGCCCCCAGCGCGCCGTTGTGCAGCCCGGTCGGGTAGAAGCACACGGTGGCCGCGACCCGCGGATCCATGGCCGCCCGGAATGCCAAGTGGCCGCCGATACAGAAACCCGTCGCAAATATTCCGTCGATATCTTCGCGGTGCTGCATGAAGTCCAGCACCGCGATCCGATCGGAATCGAATTGCTCGGTCGTCGTACTGGTCGCTGCCGTCAGCCCGGCTGCCTTGCCCGCGTCGTCAAATTCCAGAGGGACACCGGCGAGTTCACCACGCGGATAAATCTCCGGGACGACGACCACGAAACCGGCCGAGGCCAGCCGTCGCGCCGTCCGTAGGGTTGACTCGGTCAGCTGAAAGATGTCGGTGTACAGCAGCAGGCCTGGTCGCCGGCCGCCGTCGACCGGACTGATCACCACCGCGCGGATCTCGCAGTCCGGCGCCGGCACCCGTACCTCATCCTCACGCAGCTTCACGCTGAGCCACCCTACCCGAGCCGCTCTGACAGCCACCGCTGATCTCCGGCCGATGCTCACAGAACCTCCGCATCCCGTGGCTAGCGTGCCGATTGTGCCCCTATCGCTACGCCGCAGACTGCCCATTGCCCTCGGCCTCGTCCTGATCTGCAGTGCCGGGCTGGCCTTCCCGACCGTCGCCGCAGGCCCAGTCGCCAACGTCGGCCGGGACGCCCTGTACGCCGTCGGCATCTATGCTCTCGTGCTCCTGATCTGCCCTCAGGCGGGCGAGCGAGCGGTGGCCGTGGTCACCGCCGCGATCTGCTGGGGCGTGGAATTCGCCCAGCTGACCGGGTTCCCGGCGGAAGCATCCCGGCACAGCTCGCTGGCCCGGGTGGTGTTGGGCAGCACCTTCAACCCGGCGGACTTGGCCTTTTATCTGATCGGAGTGCTGCTGGCCACGGCAGTCACCGCCGTCCTCAGATCCCGGTGGGGCTACTTCCCGATCGCTGACTCGGATGCGGACCGGCCTACCGGCCGTGCCGAGATTCCTGCACCCGTCGAGCTTCAGCGGCTTTCCGCTCGTCTGCGAGATCCTGCCGCAGGCCGCTGACCTCCGCGATCAGCAAGGCCAACAGCTGATCCGTTGAGCTTTTCGATTCATGCGCGATCGTCTCGGCCTTACGTGCTGTCGCTTGCGTACCCCAACCCATGAGCGCCTCCATCCGTGGTGACCACTACGACCTGACCATTGTCGACCCCGGCGGGCGCGCGCACCATGAATACGTCCACCCGGTCCGCTGTCTCGACGGTGAATCCGTGCCGCTCGTACAGCCGCCGGGCCGGACTGCCCTGCAGCACGTTCAGCCGGACCAGGGTGCCGTCGCGATCGCATTGCGTCAGCAACCGGTGCAGCACGGCGGTACCGATGCCGCTGCCCTGCAGGTGCGGTGCCAGGTAAAAGTGCTCCAGCCAGTGGGCGTCCGAGGTCGGTCGCAGCGATACGCAACCAGCGAACGCGCCACTCACGTCGATTACCCAGGTGTGCTCCGGTGCGAAACCGTCCCGCAATCGTTGCCGCACCCGTTGCCCGTCGTAGCGCCCGAGCCGTTCCAGATCGGCTCGCAGCACCCGGGCCCGCAATTCGGCCACCGCCTCGACATCCATCGGTGAAGCCGGTCGCAGCTGCCAGTCCGCCATCAGCGCCAGGTTACGCCTCTCTCGGTAATCTTCTGGAGTCGGTGGGAGCCGACCGCGACCGGTCGTTGCGATCCGCAACCTATGCTTGATCGCGATGACCGCCCTCATGCATCTGACGTCCGAGCGCAACGCGCGACGAATCGTCCGCTCGGGCATCGCCGCCCGAAGTCGGGGGTGGTCTGCGGAGCGCGGCGTTTACTGCATGCCGGTACTGCCGTCGTTCACGCTCACCCATCAGTGGGTTCGCGAGTTGCGGCGCTGGCACCCCGGTCCGTTCGTCGCCATTCACCTTCGTCTCCCGGACGACACGCCGGTCACCGTTGGCAGGTACGGGGTCGAGCCCGAGCCGCTCAGTGCGGCGCAGGCCGCCGCGAGGATCCGTAGCCTGGCCGATCCGCGCGGCTACGAAGTTTTCATCCCCCGGGCCATCGCCACGAACGAGGTGCGTCGGGTCCGCCGCATCCCGCAGGGCGTCGGTTGGCGCTATCTGCCGGACGCACACGGCAAGTTGCCGTGCGCCTGCCCGGCCTGCCTGGTTCCCGGTACTCGCGGAGCGGCGAAGATCCGGCGTCGGTTCTCGCTGGACGAACCGACCTCGACGAAGCCGGAGCTGATGGCCGCGCTGCACGCAGCTGTCACCGCCGAGGAGATCGTCGATGCCCTGTGGAACCTTGGTGGCCGGCGCCGTGGCGGCAGCGAAGAACTTGCGTACCTCGTGGACCACCCCGACCCGGAGGTTCGAGAAACGCTGCTGGAGGTATTGGAGCACTACCGCGGCCGATCCGCCCGTGCCCTGCGAGACCAGCTTGCCCGCGACCTGGCCAGCGATTCGGGCCCGGCGCAACTTCCGGGACCTGGTTGAATATGACTTGTGGCCGATCAGTGGGACGACGAGTTCGAGCCCTCGACCAGCGCCCGGAGTGCGTTGCGGTGGGCGCACGAGATGGGCGCATCGACGCTGGGTGAGGCGTACGACCTGCTCGACCAGTTAGAGGTCAGCAATGACGTCCCCGAGGTGCTGGGCCAGGAAGACACGGTTGAGGACGTGCGCCAGGAGTTCGAACTCGGCATCGACCTGGTCGGGGCGGACACGTCCCTGAATAGCCTGCTTTAGGGCCGGTAAGGACCCTGCTGACTTATTCGGCCGCGCCCAAACTTCTTCCGTGATCACGGCCGATAGGCGGGCAACCGTGCATGATCACGGGCGAGAGGTGGGCAACCGTGCATGATCACGGGCGAGAGGTGGGCAACCGTGCA
>DATINJ010000095.1:0-19702 GCA_035474375.1 Kineosporiaceae bacterium
CGCGAAGATCGCCAGTCGTGCCCGGTTCCAGGCTGCTTCGCGCAACCTTTTCGGGCACAACTGGCGATCTTTGTTCGTCCTGCTGGGGCTGGTGTCGACGAGTCGGCCCCAGCCCTTCAAGTCAGCGAACCCGAGCGGCGTCCCACATCAGCGGGGTGTTGTCGAAGAGCACGGCGATCGTGGCCTTCGTGTCGAGCGCGATCGACGTCGGAAGCGACACGCTGCCCTGCTGAGCCCCATCGAACGAGATCAGGCCAAGGTCCGTCATCGTCCCGTCTTCTGCCCACACGTAGCCGTGGCCGGTCGTGTTGGCGTGCAGGGCTTTGCCGCCCGGATCCGATGCCGCGGCGTTCAGCGCCACGCTGCCCTTCTGCGTCCCGATCAGACTCGCCGACCGGGTGGCCCGGGTCAGGTCGGCCGGGGTCGGTGCCTGCTGGACCAGCCGCCAGTCCTGGGAGCCGTCCTCGACCGCGTTCTGCAGGGTGAGCGGAGCTCCCGTGGTGGCGCCGGTCAGGTACACGTTCGCGTTCTTGACCGACTGGAACTTGTAGTCGCCCAGAGCGGTCTTGATCAGCTTCCAGGCGCCGTTGGGACTGTCGTCGACCCACTGGCCGATCCGCTGGCCGACCGTCGCGTTGCCGGTCCAGATGGAGCCCGCGCGTCCACCCGACTTGTTCAGCAGCGTGATGCCGCCGTTCGGCTCGGTCGCGAGGTGCCAGAACTGGGTGTCCTTGTTCGCCGGCGCGCCGGCGTTCTCCATCACCACGTCGGGAACATCGGCGTTACCGAGGTTCGCGTCGTTCGTCTTGTTCCCGGTACCGATCACCTGGCCGGTCTTCCGGTTCACCAGCTGGTAGTAGGCACCCTCTGAGTGCCCGAGATCGACCTCGGTGTAGGCGATTTCGGACGTACCCTGGTTGCGCAGGATCACCACCCGGCCGGTGCCCTCGACGTACGTCAGGTTCCGGCTGTAGCCGCCGCCCAGGGTGGTCTGGTACTCCGTCCAGGTGCCGTCGCTGCGTCCGCTCGCGTTGACCCAGACGCTGCCGCTGTTGCTGGCGTTGTAGACCAGGCGCCCGTCGGGCAGCTTGATGATGACCGGACTGCCGCCGGTGGTGAGCGGGCGGGAACCGGCGGTGACCGGCAACGAGGTGATGGTGTTGCCCACCGAGCCGCGGAAGAACTTCAGCGGGTTGTCGGAGATCGCGTACCTGACGTTGGCTCCGCCGCCCCAGTACTCGTAGGGCAGCATCCACTTTCCGTCCGTGGTCTCGACGACGTTCGTCATACCCGGCCGCCCGCCACCGATCTCGGTCTTGCCGCCACCCATGCTTTCGGTATCACCCGCGATGTCGACGACCGGATCGCTCCACTGCGCGCTGTTCCCGTTCCAGGTCTTGTGGGCGAGGATCTGGCCGTGTGAATCCGTGGCGGTGTCGTTCGCCGGGTCCAATTTCGGGACGCCGGTGCTCGAGTCGTAGCTGAGGTAGTCGTTCTCGTCCGAGTAGTAGCAAACCAGGACACCCTTGGTGACCATCAGGTACGGTTCCCAGACGGGGTCGACCTGCTTGTACGTGTTCGCGTTGGCGATGTTCTGCCCGACCGCGCCCGCGCTCCCGCCCTGATACCCGCCGGTCGCGATCACGTTGACGACGTTCCAGGTCACGCCCTGGTCGGTGCTGGAGAACAGGGCGACCGCGAGGTCACTGCGGTCCCCGTCGTTGGACGGCGTCCAGTTCGGATCGGCGGCCTTGTGCTCGAGGTAGTAGCGGTCCTCGCCGGACACGATGCTGGCAAGCAGCAGGGTGCCGGCTTTCAGCGCGCCGACGTCCTGCGGCATCACGTAGAGGTACGGGTTCGTCCAGTTGCT
Source organism: Kineosporiaceae bacterium (assembly GCA_035474375.1). Lineage (GTDB taxonomy): Bacteria > Actinomycetota > Actinomycetes > Actinomycetales > Kineosporiaceae > JANNPJ01. The sequence continues at coordinate 1,871 of DATINJ010000095.1, forward strand.
GACGTACTTCTTGTACTTGGGATCGCTGGAGAGGTACGCCGGTGCCTTGACCTCTGACAGCGGCTGCCAGGTGGTGCCCCGGTCGTCGCTCTTGTAGACCGGGAGGGTCTCTCCGTCGGCGCCGCCCGTCGCCGGCACGACCGTGGCCTTCTCGAACGATGCGACGAGTCGCCCGCTCGGCAGTTGCGTTGCCTTGGGGTAGACCGCGCAGTTGAACCGGCCCTTGAGGCACGGTTCGCTGCCAAGCTTGTACACCAGCCCGCCGGTCGGGTTGTACGCCTGCACGCCGGCCATGGGTAGTACGACCATCGCGGATATCGCGACGAAGCCGCCCAGCGCCTTCCCTAGCTTCCTCTGCATAGCCCCTCCTTTGGGGTGACCACGCGAGCTCAGGCGCCGTGGCACCGTTGCGATCGACGTGTCCAGCAATTGACCATCGATGCGCAACCGGATCAGGGCATCAGACTTCCGTCAGACGGATATGACTGCGCAGTCAGGCGGAAGTGTGTGGTCGGCCTCACGTCGATGTCAAGCTCATGTCCCTAAGGTCCGGGTTAATCCGCTCGCTCAGGTTCCAAAGCGGCGGTGATCATGCACGCTTGCCCGGTCTTCGATGCTCAAAGCGGGCACGCCGGCGCTGACGCGCCTCCCAAGTGCATGATCACCGCGAGGTTTTTGGGGGTACGGCGAATTGGCCAACACGGTCTGATCGCCGCGAGGTTGGGGGGCGGGTCAGCCGGCGGTGCGGGTGAAGTTCGGCGGGACGATGACGTCGGCCGGGCTCAGGTCATGGATCGAGGAGTGGCCGAGACCCAGGACGGCGGAATCGATTCCGCCGCGCAGGATGTCCAGCACGTTCTCCACCCCAGCCTGCCCGTTGGCGGCCAGGCCCCACAGGTACGCGCGGCCGATCATCACCGCATCCGCGCCCAGCGCGAGCGCCTTCACCACGTCGCCACCGCGACGGATGCCGCCGTCCAGCACGACCTCGATGTCGGCACCGACCGCCGCGGCAATTGAGGGCAGCATCCGGATCGACGCCGGGGTGCCGTCCAAGTTGTTGCCGCCGTGGTTGGACACCGAGATTGCGGTGACGCCGGCCTGGACCGCGCGTTTCGCGTCGTCCACCCGCACGATGCCCTTGAGCATGAACGGCCCGCCCCACTGCTCGCGCAGCCAGGCGACGTCTTCCCAGGTCGGCAGCTGGGTCTGCATCCACTCGTAGTACGCCCCGAAGAAGGTCGGTGCCTCGCCGCCGGGTGGGGCCAGGTTCGGCGTCTGCAGGTTCGGCAGCCGGCCGCTCTTGGCGAAGTCCAGCAGCCACTTCGGCCGGCTCAGCACTTCGGGAGCGAACCGGACCGCCGTCTTCAGGTCGATCTTGTCCGGGATGCTCGGGCTGCCCCAGTCGCGGCCGTTGGAGAACGACCAGTCCAGCGTCATGATCAGGCCGACCGCGCCGGCTGCCCGGGCGCGTTCCATCCGCTGTACCAGGACGTCGCGCGAACCGACCCAGTACATCTGGAAGAACGTCTGCGAGTTGACCGCGGCGACGTCCTCGATCGAGCGGCTGGCGAACGAACTGAGCGCCATCGTGACACCGCGGGCGGCGGCGGCCCGCGCGACGGCGACCTCGCCTTCGGGGTGCACGGCCTGGACGCCGGTCGGGGAGATCATCACCGGCATCGACAGCGACTGACCCATGATCGTTGTTTCCAGGCTGCGCTTGCTCGACAGCCCCGCGACGTGCGGGGCGAAGCCGAGCTCGCTGAATGCGGCGGTGTTGTCGCTGGTGGTCAGGCCCCGCTCGGAACCGGCGACCAAGGCCGCGTACACCGACTTCGGCAACCGCCGCTTGGCCCGTCGCTGAGCCTCGGCAACCGTCTCGAACCATGCGTTGGCCATGAATCTCCTCCTCGGCGTGCGGCAACGTCAGCGTGACGGGCGCCCTCCGCAGTATATTGGCACGTCGTGCCAATATTGTCTGCAGGTTCGGCCGAGCGGTTCCGCCGACGCGATCGTGCTGGCGCGCAGCCCGTACATCAGCGGATCTGCGGCCAGCCCAGGATCGGCCGTGATCATGGTGAGCGCCGCAGGCCTCGGCCGAACCCTTTGGTGGTACCGATGGAAGGGCCGATCCCGGACTTCGGCCGAGTCCTGGGGCGCTCCACTCGGTACCAAGCACAAACCGTGGCCCGAACCGGGGGTCTGGGGCCAGGATCGGGTGACTTCCGTGCGCGCGGCTAGAGTCGCTGGAATGCGGGCGCGGTTCGACACGGTGGCGGACGCCCAGCGGCTCGCCCGCCGCCGGCTCCCGTCGTCGGTCTACCGGGCGTTGCTGGCCGGCTCCGAGCGCGGGGTGTCCTACGCCGACAACACGGCTGCGTTCGCCGAACTCGGCTTCGCCACCCGCCTGCGAGGCGTCTCCACGAGTGCCGACCTGGAAACTACCGTGCTGGGGCAGCGGATTTCGATGCCGGTGCTGATGTCGCCGACCGGGGTGCAGGCCGTGCACCCGGACGGCGAGGTGGCGGTGGCCCGCGCGGCAACGGCCCGGGGGACGGCGCTCGGCCTGAGCTCCTTCGCGAGCCGCCCGATCGAGCAGGTGGTCGCCGCCAACCCCCAAACCTTCTTCCAGATGTGTTGGTCCGGCAGCAAGGATTCGATGCTGCACACGCTCGACCGGGCCCGCGCGGCCGGTGCGGTCGGCCTGATCATGACCCTGGACTGGTCGTTCGCCAACGGTCGCGACTGGGGCAGCCCGACCATCCCGGAACGGCTCGACCTCCTGACCGCCCTGCGCTTCGCCCCGGAGGCGCTACGGCATCCCGGCTGGCTGCTGCGCTATCTGGGCAGCGGGCGGCTGCCCGACCTGACGGTGCCGAACCTGGCACAGCCGGGCACGGTGGCGCCGACCTTCTTCACCGCCTATCGGGCCTGGCAGGACACCGCGCCGCCGAGTTGGGACGACGTCCGCTGGCTCGGTGAGCAGTGGGGCGGACCGTTCATGCTCAAGGGAATCTGCCGGGTGGACGACGCCCGGCGGGCGGTGCAGACCGGCGCGGCGGCGATCTCGGTGTCCAACCACGGTGGGAACAACCTGGACGGCACGCCGGCTCCGATCCGCGCGCTACCAGCGGTCGTCGAGGCGGTCGGTGAGCAGATCGAGGTGCTGCTGGACGGCGGAATCCGGCGTGGGAGTGATGTGGTCGCGGCGCTGGCGCTCGGCGCCCGGGCGGTGATGATCGGCCGGGCCTATCTCTGGGGGCTGGCCGCCGGTGGTCAGCCAGGGGTGGAGGCCGTCCTGGACATCCTGCGCGCTGAGCTGGAGTCGGCGCTGGCCCGCCTCGGGCATACCTCGATCCACGATCTGTCCCCAGACGACGTCCTGGTCCCGACCGGGTTCACCCGATCGCTCGGAGCCCGCTGAAGCCCCGAACCCGCCAGCCCGGAAAAGGTGTGGGCGAGAATCGGGGGTGGGTGTCATCCTCGGGTCATGGTGATTGCCTCCGGTGCGCGGATCCATTGGATCGATCTGCCGGATGCCGTGCGAGCTGCCGTCGAGGGCATCCTCGGTAGCCCGGTGATCGAGGCCCGATCGCAACCCGGTGGGTTCTCGCCGGGGACCGCAGACCGTGTCTTAACCGCTGATGGGAAAAGAGCTTTCGTCAAGGCAGTGAGCTCGGAGCAGAACGACCGCAGTCCGCAGATGCACCGCCGGGAGGCCGAGGTCGCGGCCGCCATGCCCAGGTCCGCTCCGGTGCCGGCGCTGCTTGGCAGCTACGACGACGGGCACTGGGTGGCGCTGGTCTTCGAGGACGTGAACGGGCGTCACCCGAGGACGCCGTGGCAGTCGGGTGAACTGCGGCAGGTCCTCGAGGCTCTGGAGAAACTGGCGGCGTCCACCACGCCGGTTCCTTTCGACGGGCTGCAGCCGCTGGCGGACGCGGTGGCGGAGGATTTCGGCGGCTGGGCCCGGCTGAGGGCCGATCCGCCGGCCGATCTGAACCCGTGGGCCGCCGTTCGTTTGGACGACTTGGTTGCCGGGGCAGAGCGCGGCCTGACCGCACTGGCCGGGGACACGCTCGTCCACCTGGATGTCCGCGCCGACAACCTGTTGCTCACCAGCGACGACACATTTCCGGATGGTGGTACGACGCCGGGCGTGGACCATGACGTGAGCTCCAGTCGCAACTCGGTGGCCGTGGTCGACTGGCCACATGCCGCTCGGGGTCCGGCCTGGTTCGATCGGGTGCTGCTGCTGATCAACGTCCGGCTCTACGGTGGGCACGACACCACAGCGCTGCTCACCGAGCTCGCCGCACGGACCAGGGCCGATCCGGAGGATCTGGTCGCGGTGCTGGTTGGCTGGGCCGGTTTCTTCGCCGATACGGCCAGGCTGCCAGCGCTGAGCGGATTGCCCACTTTGCGGGCGTTCCAGCATGCCCAGGCCGAGGCTGTCTTGTCCTGGCTGGCGGAAGTCGATCTTCCCGGCTGAGCGACCTCAAGCACGCGAACGCGACGTCGGGGGAGCTCAGACCGATCCGCTAGCTCCTGCCGATCACGGTCCCCGGAAGCGGTGGGCCTCGAACGACGAGGTCGGTGTGCGGGCTGTTACTGAAGGGGCGAATGCCTGATATCTTCGCGAGATCCGCCTTGTCGTAATTGGGAGTCCGCAGTGCAGCCGAATCCCGTCAGGGCAGCCGCCCGTGCCGTCGCCGGTCCGGCAGTGCGCCGAGTGCGCCGCGAAATACAGTGGCGCAGCTGCGGATCCACCCTGCGCCTGGAGCGTGGCTCGGCGGAAAGCTACCCGCACGCCGTGATGGAACACGAAACGCCCCTGTTCCGGCAGCTCGCGGGCGTCGATCAGCAGTTGCAGCGGAACAAAGTGGTGAACCTCAGGTTGGCTCTTGAGCGGCTTGACGGTTTGATTTTACCTCCAGGACAGCGGTTTTCGTTTTGGTGGCACGTTCGCAAAGCGACCGCCCGGCGGGGTTTCCTGGACGGCGTCGTGCTCAGCCACGGCCAGGTGGTGGCCGGGGTCGGCGGTGGGCTGTGCCAGCTGACCAACCTGATCTACTGGATGACCCTGCACACCCCACTGACCGTGGTCGAGCGGTGGCGTCACAGTTACGACGTTTTTCCGGACACCGGCCGCACCCAGCCGTTCGGCAGCGGCGCCACCTGCGCCTGGCCGGTGCTGGACCTGCAGATCACGAACCCCACGACGACGGCGTTCCGGCTGGGTCTGGGTCTGAGCAACACTCATCTGCAGGGTGCCTGGACGGCCGACGCCGCAGTGACGACCACGTACCAGGTGTACGAGTCCGATCACCTGATGGCGAATGCCGGGCCCGGCGTCTTCGTCCGGCACAACGTGGTCAAGCGCCGCACTTTCAGTCCGGCGGGCGTGCAGATGGCCGACGAACTGGTGGCGGTGAACGAGGCGCGGATGATGTACCAGCCGTTCCTCGAAGCCGAGCGCTCCTGACCATCGGTGCGCCGAGCGGAGTGAGGCTGAAACCCTCTCATTCGGGCTGAAAATGCAGCAGGTTGCGGGGCAGGTCACTGATGTACCACCCGACCGGTTTGAAGTACTTCGCCGGAGCCCTTGATAGCGCTATCAGAAAGCGGTATCAAGTACCGTGCGATCCCCTGACTGGTCGCGCAGATCTTCAATGAGGAGGATGGATGTTCAGCAAGAGCCTTGGCGTCTCCGCAGTGCTCGGCGCACTGGCGGTCTCGCTGCTCTCCGCCGCGCCGGGGGTGGCAGCAACGTCAACCGTGACTGTCGATGTCTCGGCCGACACCGGGGCGCTGAAGTACGGCGCGACCGGGTTCCTGTACGGCCTCGGCAACCCGGGCATCCCCTCGGAGAACATGGTGGCCGCGCTCAAGCCGCGGGTCGCGGCGCAGAAGGCGCCCGATGGCCTGCAGCACCCGAACGGAGATGCGCTCGAAGTGGCACCGGGGTACAAGCGGGCCGGCGGTGGCGACATCCAGATCTACCTGCAGGACGTCTACAAGACCTGGCCCTATGCGGAGCTGGGCATGGCGGACTACCTGGACAAGGTAGACATCATGGTCCGCAAGATTGTCGCCGACCCGAACCGTGCGTCCTACGTGTATGTCCCGTTCAACGAACCGGATCAGATCTGGTACTCGAACGACGTGACGGGCCTGGAGAACGACTGGAAGACGGTCTTCAAGAAGATCCGGTCCATCGATCCCACCGCCCGGATCGCCGGCCCCAACTACGCGCACTACAACGCCGCCGACTACCGGCACTTCATGACCTTCGCCAAGGCGAACAAGGTGCTGCCCAACGTCATGACCTGGCACGAACTCCAGGACGACTTCTTCTGGAGCTGGTACGCCAACCTCGCGGACTACCGGGCCATCGAGACCGACCTGAGCATCCGTGAACTGCCCATCTCGATCAACGAGTACGGCCGGTTCTCCGGAGACCTGGGCGTTCCCGGAAACCTCGTGCAGTGGATTGCGCGGTTCGAGAACAGCAAGGTGGACGGGTCTCTGGCCTACTGGACGACGGCCGGCTCGCTCAACGACCTGGTCACTGAGAACAACAAGGCGACCGGTGGCTGGTGGCTCTACAAGTGGTACGGCGAGATGACCGGCAAGACAGTTGCCGTCACCCCGCCCTCGCAGGGTGGTTCGCTGCAGGCGGTGGCGAGCCTCGATCGCTCGAACAAGCAGGCCCGGGTCATTCTCGGCGGGTCCAACAGCGTCAATGACGTGTTCTCCACGAACGTTGTGGTCAAGGGCCTCAGCTCGGCAGCCTTCTTCGGGAACAAGGTGCACGCCACCGTGTGGGGCGTCGACACCACCGGTCTCGCGCCGTCGTCCGGTCCGTACCGGGTGCAGGAGTCCGACTACTCCGTGGTCGATGGCCAGATCAGCATCCCGCTGAGCGGGCTGAAGGGCTCCTCCGCTTACCAGGTGATCGTCACGCCGGACACGGATCTGACCGAGGTGAACACGGCCGGTCGCTACGAGGCGGAGTACGCCCGGCTTTCCGGTGATGCCAGAACCACCCAGGGAGCTCATGGCGGCTACTCCGGTACCGATTTCGTCGAGGGTTACCGTTCCAGCAGCACCGCCAGCACCGGGTTCGTCGTCACGGCTCCGACCAACGGCTACTACACCGTGGGGCTTCGCTATTCGGCCGCCCCCTACGACGGAGCGCCGACGAACCGGGTGACGAGGGTCGTTCTGAACGGCAACACCCTGACCGATCTCGCGCTACCCGGCACCGCGGACAAGAACACCTGGAACACCGCGTCGGTCAAGGTCTTCCTGACCGCCGGGATCAACCGCATCGCGATCAACGCCTTCACCCCGGATGATCAAGATCTGATCGCGGTGGACTATCTCGATGTCACCGCGGCCACCGGGACGATCGGCAATTACGAAGCCGAGAGCTCCGCGAACACGCTGGCCGGAACCGCGGTCCGGTCCACGAACTCGGCGGCCTCCGGCGGGTCGTACGTCGGCTACGTCGGCCTTGGAGCGGCGAACACCCTGCGCTTCAACAATGTTTCGGTGCCCGCGGCCGGAACGTACCGAATGGTCGTCAGCTACGCGAACGGTGAATTGGGCGACGGCGCATCGAACTACAACTCGAACATCGTCGACCGGTACGCCGACATCTCGGTGAACGGTGGCAGCACGAGCCGGTCCTACTTCCGGAACACCCTCGGCTGGTCGAACTTCCGCACCACCGTGATCGACGTCGAACTGGTGGCCGGAAACAACACCATCACCTTCGCCAACAGTTCCAAGTACGCGCCGGACCTGGACCGGATTCAGATCGCGGCCGCGATCGGCTGACCCACGCACCCCTGGACAGCGCTCGCTCAGCCTGCGGGCGCTGTCCAGGATCGTAAGTCCCCGTCCGGCGGTCGCCGGGCAGATCTTCAATGAGGAGGATGGGATGTTCAGCAAAAGCTTTGGCGTCACCGCGGTGGTGGGCGCGTTCGCGGCCACACTGCTGGCCGCTGCCCCGGGCATGGCGGCTACGTCGACGGTGACCGTTGACCTCTCAGCGGGAACCGGAGCGCTGAAGTACGGGGCTACCGGGTTCCTGTACGGGCTCGGCGATCCGGGCATCCCCTCCGCCAACATGGTGGCCGCGCTCAAACCTCGGGTGGCGGCGCAGAAGGCACCCGATGGTCTGCAGCACCCGAACGGCGATGCGCTCCAGGTGGCACCGGGGTACAAGAACGCCGGCGGCGGCGACATCCAGATCTACATGCAGGACATCTACAAGCAGTGGCCGTACGAGAACCTGGGGATCACGGATTACCTGGCGAAGGTCGACACCATGGTCCGCAAGGTCGTGGCTGACCCGAACCGCGCCTCCTATGTCTATGTTCCGTTCAACGAACCGGATGGCATCTGGTACTCGGGCAATTTGACCGGTCTGGAGAACGACTGGAAGACGGTCTTTCAGAAGATTCGATCGATCGATTCCACCGCCCGGATCGCCGGTCCGAACTACTCGCACTACAGCGCCACCGACTACAAGGCTTTCATGACCTTCGCCAAGGCGAACAACGTGCTGCCCGATGTCATGACCTGGCACGAACTGCAGAACGACTTCTTCACCAACTGGTACTCGAATTACTCGAACTACCGGGCCATCGAGACCTCCCTGGGAATCAGTGCCCGCCCGATCTCGATCAACGAGTACGGCCGGTCCTCCGGCGATCTAGGGGTTCCCGGGAACCTCGTGCAGTGGATTGCGCGGTTCGAGAACAGCAAGGTCGACGGGTCCCTGGCCTATTGGACGACGGCCGGCGGGCTCAATGACCTGGTGACCGAGAACAACAAGGCCACCGGTGGTTGGTGGCTCTACAAGTGGTACGGCGAGATGGCCGGCAACACGGTTGCGGTCACTCCGCCGTCGCAGGGCGGGTCGTTGCAGGCGCTCGCCAGCCTGGACAGCGCCAACAAGCAGGCCCGGATCATTCTCGGTGGCTCCGCCAGCGTCAATGATGTGTTCGCCACCGACGTCGTGGTCAAAGGGCTGGCCTCGGCAAGCTATTTCGGCAGCAGCGTGCATGCCACGGTGTGGGGTGTCGACACCACCGGTCTGGCGGCGTCCGCCGGCCCGTACCGGGTGCAGGAAGCCGACTACGCCGTCTCGAACGGTCAGATCACGGTCCCGCTGACCGGGCTGAAGGGATCGTCCGCTTATCAGGTGATCGTGACCCCGGACAAGGACCTGACCCAGGTGAACACCGCAGGCCGGTACGAGGCCGAATACGCCCGGCTCTCCGGTACCGCAAAGACTGTCTTCGGGTCGAATACCGGCTACTCCGGTACGGGTTTCGCCGAGGGCTACGGCGCGACCAGCACGGCCGGTACCGGGTTCGTCGTCACCGCTGCCACCAACGGCTACTACACGCTGGGTCTTCGCTATTCGGCCGGCCCGTACACCGGAGCGCCGACGGATCGGGCGGCGCGAGTAGTTCTGAACGGCAGCACCCTGACCGATCTGGCGCTGCCGGGAACCGCCGACTGGAATACTTGGAAGACGGCTTCGGTCAAGGTATTCCTGAACGCCGGAATCAACCGCATCGGAGTCAACGCCTTCACCTCCGACGACCGAGACGCCGTCAATCTGGACTACCTCGATGTCACCGCGACCAGCGGCACGATCGGCAGCTATGAGGCCGAGAGCTCCGCGAACACGCTGGGTGGAACCGCGGTTCGGACGACGGACGCGGCGGCTTCCGCCGGGTCGTATGTCGGCTACGTCGGCCTCGGGGCGGCAAACACCCTGCGGTTCAACGGGGTCACGGCAGCGGCCGCCGGAAAGTACCGCATGGTCGTCAGCTACGCTAACGGTGAATTGGGTGACGGGGCATCGAATTACAACTCGAACATCGTCGACCGGTACGCTGACATCTCGGTGAACGGTGGCAGCACCAGCCGGACCTACTTCCGGAACACCCTCGGCTGGTCGAACTACCGGACGACCGTGATCGACGTCGATCTGGTGGCCGGAAGCAACACCATCACCTTCGCCAACAGTTCCAAATACGCGCCGAACTTCGATCGCATCCAGATAGCCGCTGCGATCGGCTGATCGGCCCCAAATCTTCGGCGCCCTGGTCCTGATCCAGCCAGGGCGCCGAAGCACTCCCTGCCGCCAACCACCGTGATCATGCACGGTTGCTCGTCGCTAGGCGTGGTCCTGCACTTGGGAGGCGCGTCAGCGCCGGCGTGCCCATCAATGGGCCGTGATCATGCACGGTTGCCCACCTCAAAGCGGGCAACCGTGCATGATCACCGCAGTCAATCTGGCCCCGGGGACGCCATGAGGCGTGAGGATGGGCCCATCTTCCGGTCAGACGTTTGGGTCACTGGGACAGGTCGTCCCGCTTGCATTGGCCGGGCCGACACGCGACCGTGCTGCTGTGACGGCGACCCCTGGTGTGCGCGCGGTGGACGAAGTGCTGGCGCTGGCGCACGACCTGATCCGGATCGACAGCACCAACACCGGCGATCCGGACACGCTGACCGGTGAGCGTGCGGCCGCCGAGTACGTGGCCGCCAGCTTGGCGGACGCCGGGTACGAGCCGACCTACCTGGAGGCAGGTGCTCCCGGGCGGGGCAACGTCATCGCGCGCCTGCCCGGGTCCGATCCGAGCCGGGGCGCGCTGCTGATCCATGCGCACCTCGACGTCGTCCCGGCGGAGCCGTCGGAATGGTCCGTGCATCCGCTGTCCGGGGAGGTACGCGACGGTTACCTGTGGGGCCGGGGGGCGGTCGACATGAAACACATGGCCGCGATGACCCTGGCGGTCGCTCGGCAGTTCAAGCGCGAAGGCGTGGTCCCGCCCCGGGATCTGATCTTCGCGTTCCTGTCCGACGAGGAGGCAGGCGGGATCCAGGGTGCACAATGGCTGGTGGATCATCGCCCGGACCTGTTCGAGGGCGCCACCGAGGCGATCAGCGAGGTCGGCGGATTCTCGGTCACCCTCGCCGACGACGTCCGGGCCTATCTGATCGAGACCGCGCAGAAGGGCAGCTTGTGGCTGCGGTTGCGGGTCTTCGGCCGGGCCGGGCACGGCTCAATGCTGCATACCGACAACGCGGTGGCTCGGCTGGCCGGGGCCGTCGCGCGACTGGACGCGCACGAGTTTCCGCTGGTGCTGACCGCTCCGGTGCGGGAATTCCTGACCGGCGTCGCCGAGGTGACCGGCATCTCGTTCGATCAGGACGATCCCCGGACGGCGGTAGCCCGGCTGGGCAATCTGTCTCGGATGATCGGCGCGACCCTGCAGGACACCGCGAACGTCACGATGTTCACCGCGGGGTACCGCTCGAACGTGGTTCCCTCGGTGGCCGAGGCCATCGTGGACTGCCGCTTTCTGCCGGGCCGCCGCGACGCGTTCGTCCGGGAGCTGCTCGAGGTCGTCGGCCCGGACGTCGAGGTCGAATGGAAATCGCTGCCGGCCGTAGAGACGACCTTCGACGGGCAACTTGTCGACCGGATGACCGCCGCGATCCTGGCCGAGGATCCGACCGCCCGCACTCTGCCGTATATGCTTTCCGCCGCGACCGACGCAAAAGCGTTCGACCGGCTAGGGATTCGCAACTTCGGGTTCGCCCCGTTGCGGCTCCCGGCGGACCTCGACTTCACCGCGCTGTTTCACGGCGTCGATGAGCGAGTGCCCGTCGACGGTCTGGAGTTCGGCGCCGCCGTCCTGCACCGTTTCCTTTCCGACTGCTGACCCACCCCTCGCCGTGATCACGGCAAGGGGGGACCTCAGTGCGCAGGCATCGGCACCTGAGCGAACCGGGGCCGGCCCAGGTCGGGATTGTCCACCAGCGCGGCCAGGTCGGTGGTGTTCCGGGAAATCGACACCAGCAGCTCACCCGAGTCCAGCGGTACTTCCGGGTGCGCCAGCGGGGCGTACTGGAGCGCCCCGGTGTCGAACCCGGCGGGGGCCCGGATCGACCGCCGCGGCGTCCATGGCCCGGTCGGTCCGGGGGAGGTCCAGGTGTAGACGAAATTGCCCAGGTCGCCGTCCCTTTTGGAGACGGCGAGGAACGCGTCACCGACCACGTCGACCGACAGCGTCTGCGACACCCCACCCACGGCGGGCAGGACGGCGGCCGATTCGCCGACGTCGCTCTGCCAGCGTTCGCCGTCCCAGAACTGCCAGCGTTTCCTGGCCCCTGGGTCGGCGGTCGGTACCCGGGCGACGTGCAGTTCGCGGCCGAAGGACAGCTTCTCTCCGGTCAGCTTGGTGCCATAGACGTAGAGTCGGTCACCGTGGACCACCGTCGCCGCACCCCAGTTCACCTGGTTGCGGCTGGGATCGTCCGGCGTGACCTGGTCGATCCTGAGCAACTGGGGAACCCCGAGCGATCCGACCTCGAACACCGCAGCCGAGGTGCCGAGAAAGGTGAAGTCGTAGGGCGACGACCCCCGGCGGATCCGCGAGGCCAGGACGATCAGGTGGTCCTCCTCCGGTCCCACCCGCAGCACGGTCGCCGACATCGGCCAATAGACGGTGCTCTGATCGATGTCCGGGATCACCGGGCCCTGGGCCGCCGGGAGCAGCTGCGAGATGCATTGCCCGGCCGTGATCAGCATGGAGTTGGCCACGATCCGTGGCTCCAGACGTTGCCGGAGGGTGTCGCCGAAGACCCAGACGATCCGGCCGTCGCTGAGCCGGACGCTGGCCCCGATGTCGGCTGCCTGCCACTCGGGCAGATCGGTGGCGGCGACCAGTTGGTTGGCTTCGGCGGCGTTCTTCAGCCCACGGTCCGTGCTCGGCGCTGGGCAGCGGGGTTGCAACTGCCCCGCACCGTCGTCAGCCCTGGCCGGGCCACCGGCTGCGGTCGAGGTGGCCCCCGGAGCCGAAGCCGAGGTGCAGGCGGCCAGGCCGAGGGCGGCGGACCCGATCAATGCGACCGTCACCAGGGTTGTCAAGGGGATCCGCCGGTTCACCAGGGAAGTCTGGCGGATCCGCGGCGTTGTTGCGATCCGACCGAATGCGTTTTAGAACACGCCCAGGACAGCTGCGACGATGAGGAAGTGATCAGGATGAAGGCGATGGTGTACCGGCGCAGTGGCGGTCCCGAGGTGATCGAGGCCGAGGACCTGGAGATCCCGAAGCCCGGTGCCGGGGAGGTGCTGGTCCGGGTCGCGGTCTCCGGGGTGAACCCGACGGACTGGAAATCCCGGCAAGGGACTGGCTCGCCCCCGGACCGCGGCTGGCAGATTCCGAACCAGGACGGCGCCGGTCTGGTGACCGAGGTCGGCGAGGGTGTCGATCCCGGGCTGGCGGGCCAGCGGGTCTGGCTGTGGGAAAGCGCCTATCAGCGCCCTTGGGGTACGGCCGCGCAGTACACCGTGGTGCCCGAGAGTCGGGTTGTGCCGCTGCACTCCAGCGCGTCGTACGAGCTCGGCGCCGCGCTCGGGGTGCCGTTCATCACCGCGCACAGCTGCCTGACCGCCGGCGCCACGATGCCGGACCGGCTTGCCCCCGGAGCGCTTGCCGGTCGGACGGTGCTGGTGGCCGGCGGTGCCGGTGCGGTCGGCAACGCCGCCATCCAGCTCGCCCGCTGGGCCGGAGCCACCGTGGTGGCGACCGTGAGCAGCCCGGAGAAGGCCAAGCTCGCCGAGGCCGCCGGCACCGATCACGTGATCGACTACCGTCGCCAGGACGTCGTCAGCGAGGTCCGGAAGATCGCCCCGGACGGCGTCGACGTGATCGTCGAGGTGGCCGCCGCGGTGAACGCCGAGATCGATGCCGCCGTCCTCGCGCTCAACGGTTGCGTCGCGATCTACGCCGGCACCGGAGACGAAGCCGTCACGGTGAACATCCGGTCAATGATGATGATCAATGCTCGTTGGCAGTTCATCTTGCTCTACACGATGCCCGCCCAGATCAAGGCGGCGGCAGTGGAATCCATCCAGGCGGCGGTGGCTGCCGGTGCCGTCCGGATCGGTGACGAGGCAGGGCTTCCGCTGTACCGCTTCGAGCTGGAGCAGACCAGCTCGGCCCACGCTGCGGTGGCCGCCGGGGCCGTCGGTAAGGTCTTGATTACGATCAACGACGACCCGACGATCGGCACCCCGACGGACTAGCCAACCGGCTGACGTCGACCACTACCAAGGAGGCACCATGGCTGTTGTCGCATTGCTGGAACTGAGGTTCCAACCAGAGGCACTGGAGAAGTCGCACCAGATGCTCCGGGAAATCCTGGTCGACACCCGTGCCTTCGACGGCTGCCTCGGCGTCGACATCCTGATCGACACCCAGGATCCGGCGCACGTCATCGTGCACGAGACCTGGGCTTCCCTGGAACATGACGCCGCCTATCGGCAGTGGCGAGCCGGTGCCGGTGCTACTGCGCTCGGTTCGGTACTGGCTGGGGCACCGACGCTGACGGTCTGCACCTCGTCCAGCGATATCTGAGCACTGTGAGGGTTCGCGCGGGGATCATCGTGACCGGCACCGAGGTGCTGACCGGCCGCGTCTCGGACCGCAATGGTTCCTGGCTGGCCGAGCAGCTACGCCTGCTCGGAGTGGACGTCGGGCAGATCATCGTGGTCGGCGACCGGCCGGACGATCTGCGCTCCGCCCTGGAGTTCCTGGCTACCGGCAACGACCTGCTGCTGACCACAGGCGGGCTCGGGCCGACCGCCGATGACCTGACCGCGGACGTGGTGGCGCAGTTCCAAGGCAGACCGGCTCGCCTGGACCCCGAGCTGGAGCAGCGGATCACCGCGATCGTGGAACGGCTCTCCCGGCGGTTCGGCGGGCTGCGGAACCCGGAGTCGACCGCGATCGCGACCCGCAAGCAGGCCATGGTGCCCGCCGGCGCGAGCGTGATCGAGCCCACCGGGACGGCGCCTGGCCTGGTGGTTCCGGTGGCCGAAGGCCGGACCGGGCCGCCGGTGATCGTGCTGCCCGGTCCGCCCTGGGAGCTGCAGCGGATGTGGCCGGCCGCGGTCGAGGTGCCGGCGGTCCGCGCGGTGCTCGCCGGTGCGTCGGAGTTGCGCCAGCGCACGCTGCGGTTGTGGGGTGTTCCGGAGTCCGAGCTGGCCGCCACCCTGCGGCGGGTGGATCATGAGCTGACCGGGCTGGAGCTCACCACCTGCTTGGGCGGCGGTGAACTGGAGATCGTCAGCCGGTATGCCCCCTCGGCCGAGGCGGCTCAGCAGCGGCTGGTGGCCGCCGTCCGTGCCGATTTTCCCGATCAGCTGTTCAGCGACGGGCCGACTGTCGACGAACTCATCGTGACGGCGTTGAAAGACCGACGATGGACGGCGGCAGTGGCGGAGGCCGCCACCGGTGGCGGCCTCTGCGCCCGGCTGGCCGGCGCTCCGCTTCTCGGCGGTCTCGTCGGTCACACCGAGTCCGCGCTGATCACCGTGATCGGCGTCCCGGCGGACCTGATCACCGGTTACGGACCGGTCAGCCCGCAGGTGGCTGGCGCGATGGCCGAGGGCGCCCGGACCGTCTTCGGTGCCGACGTCGGGATCGCCATCACGGCGCTCAGCACCCAGGCCGAGAGCCTGGGCACCGTGCACCTGAGCGTGGTCACGCCGGACGGCGAGTTCGCCCGCAGCCTGCCCGGTATCGGCACGGCAACGGAATTGCAGCGCGAAAGAGCCACCCCGCTCGTACTCCACCTGTTGCGACAGGCCCTGACCGGCCAGCCCCCGTCCTGACAGCCCCGTCCTGACAGCCCCCGTCCTGACAGCCCGCCGGATGTGGGGTCTGAGCCTTGCGCTGACCCGGCTGACTTATTCGGCCGTGCCCCAACTTCTGCCGTGATCATGCACGGTTGCCCGCTTTGAGGTGGGCAACCGTGCATGATCACGGCAGAAGTTGGGCAACCGTGCATGATCACGGTCTATAGGTGGGCAGATCGCCACGGTTTTGGGAAGCCGAGCGAATTGGCCAGCAAGGCCGAGCGAATCGGCCGGCAAGGCCAGGCGATGGTCATCCCACGCACACTTCGCCGGAGGCAGGTGGCTTCCACTGCCCGGAACCAGCGGCCATTTCGGTCTCGGACTGGATAAGACTGCTGACGGCCAGCCGGCTTCTCGCGAGGGGGAGACGATGCTCGAAGACCTTGATCCAGGTGAGACCCGGGAATGGATCGACGCGCTGGAGTCCGTGCTGGCGGTAGAGGGTCGCGAGCGAGCCAGCCAGCTGCTGACGGAATTGGCCCAGGAAGCGCGCCGAGCTGGGGCCGCGGTGCCGTACTCGGCGAACACGCCGTACCTCAATACGATCCCGGTGGACGCGGAACCGCCCTATCCGGGCGATCTCGAGGTGGAGCGGCGAATCCGGTCCGCGGTGCGATGGAACGCGGTGGCGACCGTGCTGCGTTCCAACCAGGAGTCCTCCGAGCTGGGCGGTCATATCGCCAGTTTCCAGTCTGCGGCAACGCTTTACGAAGTCGGCTTCGAGCATTTCTGGCGAGCGCCGACGGAGGACCACGGCGGGGATCTGGTCTTCATCCAGGGGCACTCGTCGCCGGGGATCTATGCCCGAGCGTTTCTGGAGGGCCGGATCAGCGAGGAGCAGTTGCTGCGGTTCCGTCAGGAGGTCGGTGGGGGAGGGCTCTCGTCGTATCCGCATCCCTGGCTGATGCCGGACTTCTGGCAATTCCCCACGGTCTCGATGGGCCTCGGCCCGCTGATGGCGATCTATCAGGCCAGGTTCCTCAAGTACCTGCACAACCGAGGGTTGTGCGACACCGCGAACCGGCATGTCTGGGCGTTCCTCGGCGATGGCGAGATGGACGAACCGGAGTCGCTGGGCGCGATCAGCCTGGGTGGCCGGGAGAAGCTGGACAACCTGATCTTCGTGGTGAACTGCAACCTGCAGCGCCTGGACGGCCCGGTCCGCGGCAACGGCAAGATCATCCAGGAGTTGGAGGCGCTGTTCCGCGGTGCCGGCTGGAACGTGATCAAGGTGATCTGGGGGACTGGCTGGGACGCCCTGCTGGCGAAGGACACCACCGGACTGCTGCTGAAGCGGATGGAGGAGGTCGTCGACGGCGAGTACCAGGACTTCAAATCGAAGAACGGTGCCTACGTGCGGGAGCACTTCTTCGGCGCGTACCCGGAGCTTCTCGAGCTGGTCGCGGACTTGAGCGACGACGAGATCTGGGCGCTCGCGCGCGGCGGCCATGACCCGGTCAAGGTGCATGCCGCCTATGCGGCGGCGGTCCGGAACGAAGGCACGCCGACGGTGATCCTGGCCAAGACCGTCAAGGGCTACGGGATGGGGGAGGCCGGCGAGGGCCAGAACATCACCCACCAGCAGAAGAAGATGGCCGAGAACACGTTACGGGCCTTCCGGGACCGCTTCGACCTGGTGATTGCCGACGACGTGATCGCCGACGTCCCGTTCCTGAAACTGGAACCCGGCTCAGCGGAGGAACGCTACTTGCGCGAGCATCGGGCCGCTCTCGGTGGCTCCTTGCCGGCTCGCCGCCGCCGCTCCAGCCAGGTTCTCCAGGTGCCGGACCTGTCGGCGTTCGACGCGCAGCTGAAAGGCACTGGAGAGCGGCGAATCTCAACGACGATGGCGTTCGTCCGAATCCTCAACACGTTGCTGCGAGACAAGCAGATCGGCAAGCACGTGGTGCCGATCGTGCCGGACCGCGGCCGCATAGGCCGCGTGCACCTTGACCGGGTCGTGGCCGCCGCGGGCCAGTGCCCAGATCTCGTCGTCCGTCCAGTCCGAGACCAGCTCCAGCAGTTCCGGGTACTTGCCGAAGAAGTGCTGCCGGACGTAGGCGCCGTTCTTGGACTTGAAGTCCTGG
>DATINJ010000096.1:0-3519 GCA_035474375.1 Kineosporiaceae bacterium
CCGCCGTGCAGGCGGCAAAGCCTTAGCCCGCCCCGGCAGATCGATGGCGGGCGCGGCATTCGGGGTTTCGCACCAACTGACCTGCAACACAGGCTATTTCGTGCGTTGAGCGACTCGGTTCAGGGACGTGAGCATCGAATCCAACGTGCTCGGATCTTGCACCAACTCCAGCATTCCCCGCCACCATGCTCGCTGCAATTGCGCGGGCATCATGTCTCCACCGCTGAAGCGGCTTACCTCGGCCTCGGCGAGATCTTCGGCCACCGCCTGCGCCACCGAATCCGGGTAGGCCGCTGCTGAGACACTGCGGTTCACCGAGGTGAAGCCGCCGAGCTTGATCCAGGCTTCCTGGGCCCGGGCACCCGCGAGGTAGTTCATGAACGAGCGTGCCGCTGGCGAATCATTCACCATCACAACGACATCGGCGCCAATCGTCACGGCCCCGCGGTACCGGTCGTTGATGGTCGGGAAGGAGAAGAAGCCGTAGTCGCGACCCGGTTTCAGGTTCGGATATTTCGCCGCGATGAAGCCCTGTGCGAACGAGGCAAGATAGTACATGTACGCTTTCGGTGGCTTGCTGTACAAGGGGTTTCCGCCGTCCTCATCAGTGGTCGCGAGGATGCGCTGACTACCACCGAGCACGTATCCCTTGGTCTGGACGATCTCGGCGAACATGCGGAACGACTCTTTGATGCAGGCATCGGTCCAGGGAATTTCGGCCGCAATCCACCTGTCGTAGAGCGTTGGGCCGCAGTTGTTGAGCACGATCTGCGAGATCCAGTCGGTGAGCGCCCAACCGCTGGCCGGCCCCCTCGCAGCCACGACAGAGAAGGGGGTGCGGCCATCGGCGACCATGCGATCGGCCAAGGCGATGATGTCTTCCCAAGTGCGGGGAACCCGGTAATCGTTAGCCTTGAAGGCTTTCGGGCTATACCAGACCGTCGCCTTGTTCGTCACCTTGTAAAAGATGCCGTACAGCTTGCCGTCGTAACTGCCCAAGTCGACCCAGGCCGGCGCGTAGTCCTGGTGAACTCGATCCATGTCCAGAGCAGAGCTGAGCGGGATCAACGCGCCGCTCTCGGCCAGTTCTCGCAGCAGAGCTAGATTTGGCAGAACAGCAATGTCCGGCGGATTTCCGGCCTGCACCCGGGCCGCCAGCACGGCCTGCAGATCTTCCGTCCCTTCCCAGTCAACGACACCGCCGGTGGCTTTCTCCCAGCGGGCCTTGACCGTGGCGAAGCTGTCGAACTCGGGGCCGCTCCACAGGCCAAGGACGCGCACCCGGGCACCGTTGAGGCTTTGAGCGGTGCCGCCGGTCGGAGCCGCGCCAGGCACACCGGCGGTCTGCGGTGGCCGGCGGCCCGAGCGCGTACAGCCCACCACGAGGGCTGCCGCGAGCACGAAAAAACAGGTCAGTCGCACCATCTTCGGCCGAGAGATCATCATCTCCCCCACGTCGATCGGGTTCTCACACTGAAGACTTCGGCAGCAAACACTGTATGTCAGGCCCGTGCGCCACCGTCCACCCGAAGTACCGTGCCGGTCACGAAGGAGGCGCGATCGCTGAGGAGCCAGGCGGCGGCCTGGGCGATTTCCTTCGGGTCAGCCGCCCGGCGTAGCGGGTTCTGCGCTGTGAGTCGCTCGACGAGACCAGGCGAATCCGCTTCCCAGGTACGGATCATCTCGGTCAGCGTGAGGCCAGGGGCGACGGCGTTCACCCGGATGCCTTCGGGGCCATAGGTGATGGCGGCCGACTCGGTGAGGCTGTTGACCGCCCGCTTCATCGCACCGTAGGCGGGCAACTCGGGGTTGCCCGCCAGGCTGCCGACGCTGGAGTTGTTGACGATGGCCCCAGTCCCGGCGGTAGCCCTGATGGCGGCCACCTCGGCAACCATGGCCAGCCACGGGCCTTTGAGGTTCACCGCGTAGACGTGGTCGAAGTCAGCTTCGCGCACCTGGTCCATCGGCCCCGGCGGGACGATCGTCGCGCCGTTGTTGAAGGCGACGTCGAGTCGGCCGTACAGGTCCACGACCCGGTCGACGGCGGCCCACACGCTGGCCGCATCGGCCAGATCACACACCACGTAGTCGGCGATGCCGCCGGCCGCTCGGACTTCCTCGGTCACGGTCTTCAGCTGGGCCTCCGTCCGGGCGGCGAGCAGCACCCGGGCACCTTCGCTGGCGAACAGCCGCGCTGCGGCGGCTCCGATGCCACGACCGGCACCGGTGATGAACGCGACCTTGTCGGCCAGGAGACCCACGGCGGAGTCGGATGTTTCGGTAAGCGTGTTGTCCATGGCAATGAGCCTGCGCCGGTGCGCTGGGCGGATCCAGGCACCGCCGGTACCTGGATCCGCGCAGCGACACCGGTGCAAACTCGGGTTATGGACAGACCAGGACTGGCCGGCTTTCTGCGCACCCGGCGCGAGCGGATCTCCCCCGCCGAGGTGGGTCTGCCCGCCGGACCACGTCGGCGTACCCCCGGACTGCGCCGGGAGGAAGTGGCGCAGCTGGCGTTCATCTCGACCGAGTACTACACGCGATTGGAGCAGGCGCGCGGGCCGCGCCCGTCGCGCGAGGTGCTGGCCGGGCTGGCTCGGGCCCTGCGTCTGTCGGACGCCGAGCGCCGTCACCTCCACCACCTCGCCGGCGCTCCCCCTGGCCCTCCGCCCGGGCCTTCGCGTGAGGTTCGGCAAAGCATCCTGGACCTGCTGCACCGCCTGCCCCAGGCCGCCGCGATCGTGACGTCGGCGATCTACGAGGTGATCGCCTGGAACGATCTTGCGGCCGCTCTGATGGAGGACTTCTCCGCGCTGCCACGGCGCGACCGCAACTTGGTGCGTCGCCTCTTCCTCGGGCCGCACCCGCAGGGACGGCGGTTGTACGGGGTGTCGGACGCGGACGTGTTCGCCCGCCAGTCGACCCGGCAACTGCGCGCTACCGCCGCCCGCTACCCCGACGACCCTGAGGTGAATGGGCTGGTGGGTGAACTCCTCGCCGGAAGCGAGGAGTTCACCCGGCTCTGGGCGGCCCACGAAGTGGGCGCCGAGCACACCCTGTGCAAGACCTTCCAGCACCCGTTGGTCGGCCCGATCACGCTCAACTGCGACGCCCTCAACATCACCGATCGAGACCAGCGCGTGGTGATCTACACCGCGACCCCCGGTTCACCGTCCGAGGAAGCGCTGCGGTTGCTCTCGGTGATCGGCACCCAGCGGATGGAGGTGGACCGCTGAGCCGGGCCGGCAGCTTCTGGTCCGGCTAGCGGCCGATCTCCGATCGACCCTGGCTTCGTCGACGCGTCGCCGTCCGCTGGTTCGGTCGGCAATCGACTGTGCTGTGATTTGATCATGACGCTAAGGATCTGCGCGTGAGCGAACCGCTGGGACGGACCGCCGGACTGCCCACCTGGCGGCAAGTGACTCGCCAGGCACGGGCGGTGTCCGCGATGGAGCGAGTGGTTCACCGGCTCGTGATGCGCAGCGACGTCGCACTCGGGTACGCCGGGATCGTGGTCGC
>DATINJ010000097.1:0-15154 GCA_035474375.1 Kineosporiaceae bacterium
ATCCAGAAACCTACCCGCCACGCGACCCCCGCACGCGAACGGCACCATCATGGTTCGTGACACAAAGGAAGCAGCCGGTCCCGCGCTCAGCTTCCAGGCGTACGTGTTCATTGCCGCTCCCGGGCCGGCCCCAGTCGCGCGTCTCGCGATGTAGTTGGTGCGCTTGTCAACGTGAAACGCCTCGAGTGCGGTCTTCTTCGGTATGGGAGGTGTGAGGGATGACGGGTTGGCCTGATCAGGAGTTCGACGCCTTTGTCGCGTCGCGCCTGGCGACTCTGGTCCGATTCGCGTACAGCCTGACGCGCGATCTCGGATTGGCGGAGGACCTGGTGCAAACGGCGCTGATGAAGAGCTACCGCGCCTCGCGCAGGCACCGGCTGGAGAACCCCGAAGCTTATGTGCGGCGCGCTGTGGTCACGGCGAACGTGTCCCGGTGGCGGCGTCCGCACATGATCGAGGTCCTGGTCGACGTCGTACCTGAGCCCGCTGCGGACCAGCCGAGCGATCGGCTGGAAGAGCACCAGACGATGCAGGGGCTGCTGCGGGAGCTGACCCCACGCCAGCGAACCGTGATCGTGCTGCGCTACCAGGAGGACTGGAGCGAAGCACAGATCGCGGACGCCATGGGTGTTCACGTCGGCACGGTCAAGACGCTCGCCTCTCGGGCCTTGGACAGGCTCCGGGCGGGGGCACTCGCGGGAAGGAGCGTGCTGTGACTCAGTCAGACGAATGGCGGGAACTGCTGGAGCGGGCCAACGAGGTCCCCGGCCGAATTCAGGTACGCCCAGGTGCCGGCGCCGTGCTGCGCGCCCACGCCCGACGCGGTATCCGGCAGCGAAGGGCCGCGGCGCTCGCCGGGGCGCTTCTGCTGACCGTGGGTGGGGGCCTCGCCGTGGCCAAGGTGGACTTGTTGACCGGTGCTCGGGTGCCCGTCGCACCGGCCCATCGCTCCCAGGCGGTAGCGCCCGGCGTCCTCATCGGGGATCTGGCTACTCCGATCGAGATGCGCCTGGTCGAGGGGTCGGGGGCCTGTCCGCTGAACGGTGGCGTGCCGACCTGGGACGGCAGCGAGTGCTATCGGCTCGGCCCAACGCAGATGCGCATCCTCGCGGTCGGGCGCGCTGCCTTCGGTCAGCCTGCCGGTTCGCCCACGCAGCCGGGGGCGACGGTAGGGGAGCGTTCAGTCATCAGCGTGGAGCTGACTCAGACCGATAGAGCGGCTTACGCCGATCTGACCGGCAGTCACGTCGGGCAACGCATTGCCGTCGTGGTCGACAACCGCGTGCTCGGCGCTCCTGAGATCAGCGAACGGATCGACTCCGACGTCCTCCTCATGCCCGGACCTCCACCCATGGTCAGCTGGGCGGCTGCCCAGCTGACGCCCTGACCCGTTGCGCCAGTTTGGTGTCCTGGGGGCGCCGGCCGGTTTCGATATAGGGAGAGGTTGCGAGTGCCCGGCCTGCTCAGGACACCTGGGATATCGCTCCTCGACGACCAAGTCCCGGCGCTCATGCCTCGGCGCTCGGCAGGCTGTGCCAGGTGTCGTAGGCGACGGCGGCCGCGCCCTCGGCGTCACCGGCCGTGCAGAGCCGGATGAGTTCGTCGTGCTGGGTGACGGACTCCCGGCCCCGGTGGGAGGCGAACCGCAGTCGCTCCGCGCGGCGCAGCGTGGGCGTGAACTGCTCGAGCACCGTGTCGAGCGCGCGGTTGGCGGCGATGCGCACTAGTACGCCGTGTAGTTCGTCGTCGGCCTGGACGGCCGACTGGACGTCGCCGGATCCGACGGCGGCAGCGAACCGGCGGTTGGCCTCGTGCATGGCGGCCAGATCCGCGGCGACGAGGACCGGGACCGCCTCGCGAGCCGCCAGCTCGTGCATCGCCGCGACGACGTCGCGGGCGTCCCTGATGTCGCGGGCGTCGAGCGTGCTCACGCTCGTCGAGCGTCCCGGCTGGGCGAAGACGAGCCCGCCCTGGGCGAGGCGCAGCAGTGCCTCGCGGACCGGTGTCCGGCTGACACCGAGCCAGGCCGCGAGTTCCAGGTCCTTGAGCTGCTCACCGGGGGCGAACGTGCCGTCCACGATCGCGTCGCGCAGGCGGCGGTAGACGTCGTCGCGCAGCAGGCTGCGGTCGACGCCCGAGGCTGTCGGGGGGATCGGCATGCGCGGACCTTCCTGAGCGGCGCGGACCCATCGCTCGCGGTGGAAGCAGAGGACGGCGGGATCGAGTCTTCCCTAACAGGGTTCCAGCATGCAATATATTACATATTGGATGCGTTGGTGGGGGTACGCGCATCGAGATGCAACCGGACGGGTGGCAGGGGCCGCCCGCTGACGGAGAGGAAAAAACCATGACCAGCAGTCCGCTCGAGTCCCGCGCCGCCGCCAAGCCCACGGTGGTGCTCGTGCACGGGGCCTTCGCTGACTCCTCGAGCTGGAACGGCGTGATCGCCCAGCTGCGCCGGGACGGTTATCCGGTGATCGGCGTGGCCAACCCGCTGCGGGCGCTACAGAGCGACGCGCAGCTCCTGCGCGACGTCCTGGACAGCGTGGACGGGCCGATCGTCGTCGCCGGCCACTCCTACGGCGGCAGCGTGATGAGCCAGGCCGCCGACGGCCACCCGCGGGTGAAGGCGCTGGTGTACGTCGCCAGCTTCCTACTGGAGGAGGGCGAGAGCACCGCTGAGCTGGCCGGGAAGTTCCCCGGCAACGAGCTGGGATCGGCGCTGCGACCGGTGCCCGTCCACGGTGGCGATGGGCAGACAGTCGACGACCTCTACATCGAGCAGGACAAGTTCCGGGCGATCTTCGCCGCTGACGTGCCGAGCGACGTGGCCGAGTTAATGGCCCTCACGCAGCGGCCCATCATCGGCGACGCGCTGGCGGACAAGGCGACGAAGGCGGCGTGGAAGACCATCCCGTCCTGGACCCTCGTCACGCTCCATGACCTGGCCGTCCCGGCCCAGGCCCAGCGGTTCATGGCGGAGCGCGCCACGTCGCACGCCGTCGAGGTGGACGCCTCCCACGCCGTGACCGTCTCTCGCCCAGACGTCGTCGCGCGGCTGATCGACGAGGCCGCCCGCGCGACGGCCGCCTGAGCGAGGCCAACGGATGACAGGCCCGCTCCGTCGTCCGGACCTGGGACGACGGAGCGGTCCAGGTCCGATCGGAGAGCTTCCGTGCAGGCCATCGACCTGATCGGCGTGTTCGCCTCCGGGGCCCTGCTGGCGATCCGCCGGGACTTCGACGTGGTGGGGATCGCGGCCACCGCATCAGCGGCTCGAGTCGCCGGAAGGACTGTCTGATCAAGGGATTCCGTGGCGGGCAAGGAAGCGTACTTCTTGGACCGCC
This sequence comes from Kineosporiaceae bacterium, assembly GCA_035474375.1. Classification (GTDB taxonomy): domain Bacteria; phylum Actinomycetota; class Actinomycetes; order Actinomycetales; family Kineosporiaceae; genus JANNPJ01. Next base: position 3,348 of record DATINJ010000097.1, read on the forward strand.
ACGGTCTCCGCTCAGACGTCTACCTGGAAGTGGATGACGAGGTCGGAGAACTTGATCCTCCCCGTCCCGGCAGTTACGGCCACGGTGGCGTCGTTGCTGCCGGCCTGGAGAACCGATCCCTGGAAGACCTCTTGAAGCCCGGTGAACCGGTCGGAACCGTGCGTGAACCCCACCAACTCCGTGCCGTTGATCGAAAGGTTCCACGCGAGGTTCCGGGGCGGACCCTCGGCTTCAAGTCTCCAGGTCGCGACGGCACTTTGGCCCAGATTCACGTTCGATGGAACGGAGAACGTGAAGGTCTGGTCGATGTCGCGACCGATCTCGAGTGTCGTCGTCCCGTCGGACACAACGACGTAGTCACCTACGGTTGCCATGGCATCTCTCCTTATCGTGGGTTGCGAGACAATCGATCCCGCTTCAAATGAGAGCAGCCGAAGACGGAGCGGATACGCTAGTTTCGGTGATTTTGTGGTTTCCTCGGCGGGACGGCAAGCCGCTACGGTCCTGGATCTACACGAAAAGCCCTGGGGAGGAATCCTTCTGGGCGAGTACGCCGACCGCGGACCGGCTCGGCGGGTAGAAATATTCGATTAACCAGATGAAAAAGCTTTGCCCACAGCAATTTTAAACCTCCCTCCCGGGGAAGATCGCCAGGTCGGCCCAGAATCGCCGCGCTGATCCACCCAGGACGGGCATGACTGACGATCACGACCGGTCTGATGTAATGGTGCGACTGACTGGAGGTGGCACATGGAGCGTCGCCAGGTGGAGCGTCGAATCGTCGGCCCAGCGCCCAGAGCTAACGCTGGAGCTTCTGCGAGAGCTCCGCACCGCCCAGCCCCGATCATGTTGATCACGAGAACCCGGGACGGCATGGGGCGCCCCTTACCCGATGTCCAAAGGATCTTGGATCTACAGCGGCGAGCGGGGAACGGCGCGGTCACGTCCCTCGTGCTGCAGCCCTCCGAAACGTCCCTGCAGCGCGCTCCACGAGGTCGGCGCTCCCCGGCCCCGGCACAGACCCACGCGCAGAGCCTCGCCGAATCGGTAGCTCGGGCCGTCGCGGCGGGCCGGATCGCCGACCAGGAACGGCCTGTGCCGCCCGGGACGTTCGGTCCGCCCGCACCCGGCGGCGCTTTCTGGCTACTCAATGGCCTGAATCCAGCCGATCTGGTGCAGACGCTGCGCAGGTGTTCGCCGACGGTCCGCGAGACGCTCCTCGATCGCATCAGCGAGGCCGACGGCCGCTTCGACCGGCCCAGGCTGGAATCCGCCCTGCGCTCCGTGGCCTGGAAAGAGGATGCGCCCGGGGTGGCCGGGCTGAAACTTCTGGACGCCATCCGGACCGCGGCTACCGGGAGTTTCGCGCCCGTGTGGGCGGCACTGGCCGGGCAGAACCGACTGGCAGTGACCGCCGTCTTGCGGACGCTCGACCGAGCGACACTGGCCGCCCTGCAGACCAGATTGCCAGAGGCGCCGGCCACCGACGTCACCATGTTCACGCAGGTGATCACTGATCTGCTGGGAGCCGGAACGAATATGCAGGCCGAGGACGCCATCGACCTCGCCAACCTACGGGGCCTAGACCGAACGATGGCCAAGATCTACAACCTTCGCGGCCAGTTCATCGCCGAACAAGCGACTGCGCTCGGCATCTCCACCCATGCCGCCGCTGGAATCATGAAGGCCGAGTCCGGCGGTGCCACTTTCAGTGCGAGCACCGACAAGGCGATCATCCGGTTTGAGAACCACGTCTTCTGGCGTGAGTGGGGACACTCCAATGCCACCACTTTCCACCAGCACTTCAGATTCCACACGCCCGGGCAGAACTGGCTAGGGCACGAATTCAGGGTTGACCCCGCCGGCGCCTGGGAGACCTTCCATGGCGATCAGGACAAGGAGTGGCAGGCCATCAACCTGGCCGCTGGCCTGAGCGGACAGGAACCGGCCTTCCGTTCCGCCTCCTGGGGGGCAGGGCAGATTATGGGCTTCAACTCTGCGAGCGTCGGATTCACCAGCGCTGTCGACATGGCCACTGCCTTCAACGCCTCAGAACGTCGCCAGGTGGCGTCCATCTTCGAGTTCATCCAAGCCGGACATCTTGAGGCCGCGGTCCGGGCCGACGACTTCCTGACTCTGGCCAGGCGCTACAACGGGTCCGGCCAGGCAGCTCACTATGCCGCCGTGATCAGCGCTAACGCGGCCGCCTATCAGCGCGTCACCACAGGCAAGCGCCACGTCCGATGAGGACAACGTCACCGGATTCGAGACCGGCTCCACGGGCGTCACTGCGGTGCTCGGGAGTGATGGCCAGAGCTATCCGTGCGATGGCGTCGTCCTTGCTGCCGGCGTGTGGTCGGCACCGCTCGGGTACAAGATCCCTATTCGACCGGGCAAGGGTTACAGCGTCGACTTCGCGCCTGCGTCGTTCGACCTCCGCACCTCTTTGACTCTGGCGGATGCCCACGTGGCGATCACCCCGCTCGACGGGATGGTGCGAGTGGCCGGGACGATCCGAGACCTCGCCCGTGGCGACTCTCAGCCAGACCGGAGCACAAGCCTGGCCCGATTCCGGCGGGCGCCGAGAGGGTCGCTGACTGCGTAGAGTGTAGACATCTGCAGGTCTCGGCCGTGGAAGAGGTGCATCACCGTGGCCAAGCCGAACGTTCAGGACATCCTCGACGTCGCTGAGGTTCGCGTGTCGTTGGAGACGTAAGCACAGCCCTCCGCAGCCCGCGCTTCGCAGCCCATCAACGTCAGGAACCCTCCATGCGCGATTTCCCCGAGCACAGCAACTACATCGACGGAAAATCCGGCACCGGAAAGGGGCCCGAGCAGGCGGTCATCGACCCCTCCAGCGGCGAGGTGATCTGGACCTACCGCAGCGACGATGACTCCTCGATCACGGTGGCCCTCGATGCCGCGGAGGCGGCATACCCGGCATGGTCTGCTGCCACTCCGGCTGAGCGGTCCGGTCTCCTGCACGCCCTGGCCTCCGAACTCGAAGCGGTGGCGGAGGATCTCGCCCAGGCGGAGACCGCTCAGACCGGAAAGCCCATCCGTCTCAGTCGTGAGTTCGACGTGCCCGGTTCTATCGACAACGTCTCGTTCTTCGCCGGCGCTGCCCGCCACCTTTCCGGACAGTCGTCGGGGGAGTACTCCGCCGACCACACGTCCACGATCCGCCGCGAGAGTCTCGGCGTGATCGGGTCGATCGCCCCGTGGAACTATCCGCTGCAGATGGCGGTGTGGAAGGTCCTTCCGGCCATCGCGGCCGGAAACACCATCGTCCTCAAGCCTGCGGAGAACACCCCGCTGACTACCCTCATGCTGGCCACCGCCTGCGAAAGGGCCGGCATTCCGGCCGGCGTGGTCAACATCGTGAACGGTTCGGGTCCGCAGACCGGCCAGACGCTGGTCACCAGCCCCCGGATCGCGATGACGTCCTTCACCGGCTCCACCGCGGTCGGGCGACACATTGCCGGTCTCGCCGCAGCCAACGGGACCCGCTTGCACCTGGAGCTGGGCGGTAAGGCGCCCTTCGTGGTCTTCGACGACGCCGACCTTGAGGCGGCGATCCGCGGCGCTGTCGCGGCCACCCTGATCAACACCGGACAGGACTGCACCGCAGCTACTCGCGCGTACGTGCACCGCTCCCGCTTCGACGAGTTCGTCGACGGCGTGGCCGAGCTGATGGCCAAGGTCCGGCTGGGCGCGCCCACCGACCCCGACACCGACCAAGGCCCGCTGGTCTCGTTCAAGCAGCGGGATCGGGTGGCCGGCATGGTCGAACGCGCCATCCAGGACGGCGCCACGGCCGTCACCGGCGGCAAGGCGCCCGGGGGAGCGTTGTCGGCCGGCGCCTACTACGAGCCCACCCTGATCGTGGGGGCCGACCAGCGCAGCGAGATCGTGCAGGATGAAACCTTTGGTCCAGTCCTGACGGCGATCCCGTTCAACGCCGATGATGAGGCGATCCGGCTCGCCAACGACGTGCCGTTCGGCCTCGCGGCATCAGCCTGGACGCGCGATGTCTTCCGAGCCCAGCTGGCATCCCGACAGATCCAGGCCGGCACCGTGTGGATCAACGATCACATCCCCATCATCTCGGAGATGCCGCACGGCGGAATGAAGGCCTCCGGCTACGGCAAGGACATGTCCAGCTACTCCTTCGAGGAGTACACCCAGATCAAGCATGTCATGTCAGACATCACCGCCGTGGCCGCCAAACCTTGGCACAGCACCATTTTCGCCCACGCCTGACGGGGCGGATCGGCAGACCGGCGATCCGGCCCCCGCCCGCCACCTCGTCTCGCCCCGTCACCCTGCGCCGATGATTACTTCACTAGCTGGGCATACATGGCTTCCGGGTCGGAGGACAGCTGGGACTTGACCCAGCGGGTGGTGTCGTCGGCCAGCACTTCGTGTGCTCCTGCTTCAATGCCGTCGAGCGCGGCGATGGCGACGTCACGGGGATCGGACTTGGGTGCGTCGATGCCTGAAGTCAGGTCGGTGTCTACGTAGGCCACATGGAGGCCGGTCACCGTGATGCCGCGCGGCTGCAAGTGCAGGCGCAGGGAGTTGGTCTGGGACCAGAGGGCGGCTTTGGAGGCGCTGTAGGGCGTGCCGTCGGCCATCCAGGACAGGGCGGAGTGGACGTTGAGGATGTGGCCTCCGCCGTTGCGTTCGATGATCGGTGCGAAGGCCCGGGTGAGCAGTAGCGGCCCGTAGAAGTTGGTTTCCAAGTCCCGGCGGACGTCGTCCATGGGGGAGTCGAGGTACGAGGCGCCGACGGAGCCACCGGCGTTGTTGATCAGGATGGTGACGTCCTGGGCCTGCTCGGCGGCGACCGCCACGGATGCCGGGTCCGTGACCTCGAGCGCGAGCGCAATGGCGTCGGGGTGCGTCACGGTGTGCGGGTCGCGGGCGGTGGCGTAGACCTTTCCGGCACCGCGCGTGTAGAGCTCTGCGACCAGTGCCTTGCCGATACCCCGGCTGCCTCCGGTGATGAAGACGTTGGCGCCTTTGATTGCTGTCATGACTGCCTCCAGTGAAGTTGAATGGCTTGCCGCGCTAACAGGGAAATGTGGCGCGCGTGAACTTGTTTGAGCCGGTTTGCGAAGCGCAGCGCCCGCGTCGGTGCAGGCTCAGGCCACGGAGGTCAGCAGGTCGGCCACGATTTCCGGCTTTTCGAGGGTGATGAAGTGGCCCACTCCCGGCTGTTCCCTGAAGTCGGCGGCGGGCAGCAGTTCTTTATTGGCCTGCCGGTCCGATTGCCGGGACCAGTCCTTTTCCCCGTAGATGAGGTGGATGGGGGCTTTGACGTCGGGGTAGTGCGTGCGGGCTGCGATCAGGCTGGGCATGTTCTGGTAGACGGCGCGGATGGCGGTGGGGTAGCCGGGGCGGCTGCCGGATTGGAGGAGTTCGTCCACGTAGTCCGCGCGCATGGCGCTCTTGTCGACCACGCCGCCTTGGAGGATCTTGCTGAGGACGGCGTGCGGTTCGACTCGGGCGGCTATCGGGCCGATGCCAGGGGTGAGGACACTGCCGATCACAATTCGGGCGAGGACGCTGGAGCGGGCGATGCCGTCGCGGTAGTCGTACGGGTTCACCGCGACGACGCGCTTGACCCGCTGCGGCAGGTCGGCCGCGGTGGTCAGGGCGAGAACTGCTCCAATCGATTCCCCGACCAGCGTCACGTCGTGCAGGTCGAGTTCGGTGAGGAGCCGTTCGACACCGGCGCGCATCTGCGGCTCCTGGTAGGAGGCCCCGGGCACGATCTCGGAGTAGCCCATTCCCGGCAGGTCGAGGGCGTACACGGTGTAGCGGGCGGAGACCAAGGGGATGAGGAAGCGGAAGTGCTCGGCCTGGGTGCGCACGGTGTGCAGCAGGACCAGGGCAGGACCAGTGCCCGCCTTGAGGTAGCGCAGCGTCCCCTCCTGGCCGTGGCCTAATCCACGGGGGGCGAGGGTGTGGCTAGTGGTCCCCGCAATGTGAATCGTGGGACGCATCTCTTGGGTCGGCACGCTGACACTCCTTCGCTGAGCGATCGGAAACCGATCGGTTTCCAACACTGTAAACCGATCGGTTTCCGAATGCAAGGTCCGACAAGAAGGTCGATGAGGAGCCTCCAGCGACGGGTAAACCGATCGGTTTCATTTTTGACGAAAACGGGTTAGCCTCACCGGATGACCGCACAGACGAAGCCGACCTCCCGGGAGCGCCTGCTGGAGGCAACCGCCACTCTCGCTTACCGCCAGGGCGTTGGGATCGGCGTCGAGGAGTTGTGCAAGGCAGCGGGGGTGTCCAAACGCTCGATGTACCAGCTGTTCAGGAGCAAGGACGAACTGCTGGCGGCGAGTTTGGAGCGCCGGGCTGATTCCTACGCGGCCTCGCTCCTGCCGGTGACAGGCGATGGCCGTTCACCGCGTGAGCGGATCCGGCACGTCTTCGAGCAAGTGCAATCGCAGGCGCATGAGCCCGAGTTCCGAGGGTGCCCGTACCTGGCTGTGCAGGTCGAGCTCAAAGATCAGAATCATCCGGCGAGTCAGGTGGCGCACCGGGTCAAGGAGAGCCTGACGGGCTTCTTCCGGGCCGAGGCCGACCAGGGCGGGGCAAGCGATCCGGACCTGCTGGCACGGCAACTGATGCTGGTTTTTGACGGTGCCAGTGCCCGCGCCGGGATCGGGGCCGACAACCTGGCAGGGCTCATCGAGCCCACCCTGTCCAGCCTGCTCGATCCGGCCGGAATGCGCTGACCTCGGCTATCCACCTCCGATCATGGCCACCACGAGCCCTCAAAGCACGAGACCAGACCGCACACAACCGGCGAAACCGGCACCCAATGTGCGCCAGAGCCAAAGTTGGGGTTCTGGCCCACTTTGCGTGATGCCCTGCGGCCCGGTCGCGCGGGCGAGCGGCCATTCAGACACGCATATCCCGCCCGTACCGGCCATGAAAACGGTTGCGGATCAGGTTGTGCGTGCTGGAGTGGCCCCTGCCGTTCGGGTCGGCAGGTGCACCGATCACGGAAAGTGAGCCAGAACCAAAGCTGGGTCGGCGTTGGCAGATCGGATTCAGGACGGATCGACGACCGTTCCAGTCAGCTCTGCTGGTGGTGTCGAGGGTGGCCAGCTGAACGGTTCTACCCGAACCCGAACATCTCCTGGACCTGGAGGTTGCCCTGGTAGCCGCCGACGACGTTCCCGTGTACGGCCTCCGCGAGCACCGTGTAGTCGTCGTCGTAGCTGTAGGCCAGGTCGCCGCGGGTTAGGACGGGGATGTCGATGTGCCGGGCACCCCGCTTCACGGTCACGAGACGGACGGTGCTGGCCCCGGTGGAGCGGTTCTGGGCGAACACCCGGAGCGTGCCGGTGCCGTGACCGGACACCGACACCGGCATCTGGTAGCGGACCGGGGTGTCTCCTTCGGTGACGCCGGCGGTCACTGAGGTCAGGCCATCGACGTCGAGATGCGGTCAAGGGGTCAGGCCCCAGAAGTGGGGTCGGAGCGCCGACAATCACCAGGTCGACAGCGGCGAGCGAGACATCCTGAGCAGCGGCCTCGACGCGAGTATTCGGCCATGTCATTCTCACCCCCGCTGCTACCGCCTAAGCGACGTCCCGGGTGTTCCCGAAAAGGCTCTCGTATCCCACGATGGCGTGCATCTCAGTCCTCTCGCAGGGGTTTCGGTGTATTCGCTTGTCGAGCGGCCAGAGCCAGCAGTTCGATCGCCACTGCGGCCAGCAGCAGCCGGTTGCCGCGGTGGTGGGCGGGAAGCCCTCGATCCGGGACGGAACGCTGACCAAAGGCGGAGGCTGCGATCGATCTGGTGGTGGCTATTACTGGCCGCTGTTGCGGACCCGTCCGGCTTCGCCGGCCGCTGGATCGCCGAACAGGGCTGCGAGCGGGCCACGCTCCGGAATCTGGAAGGGCCTCCACTGGTCGGTCGGCAGGGCCAACCGGTCGGCGACCGTCCAGAGCACGGCGGGATGGTGACCCAGCCCGAGATGGCTCCCGCGGACCTCAACGTTCTCGCTGTTCGGCCCGCTGTCCTGCAGACAGTCGCGCCAGTCGACGATGCCGTCCCAGCGGGAGTACACCGAGGTGCTCGGAACCGGCAGTGGTTCCCGCAAGACCGCGCCCGAAGGGTGGATTCGATCTTCGACGTGCAAGTGGGCCAAGCGCTGGTACATCCGCTCACCCGGAGTTCCGACGTTCGCATACTCCGAGATGCCGAACGGTGATCCGAGGGTAATCACCTGACGAACGGCGTTGGGCCGTCGCAGGGCCAGCGAGCGAGCGAAGATACCGCCCAGGCTCCAGCCCACCAGGGTGATTGGTTCACCGTGGCGCTGGGCCAGATTGTCGAGTAGGGCGGGCAAGCCTTCCACCACTGCTTGCGTGGGTCCGCGGTTGCGGCCCAGATCCCAGCCGGCGACTGGGTAACCGAGACGGCGAATCCATCGTCGCAGCGCCATGGTCGAGGCATCGGAGGCGAGCAGCCCGGGCAGCACCAGCACCGGATGCGACTCACCTCGCGGAGCCCGGCGGATCAGGGGGAGTGCCGCGACCAAGGTGCAGGCATCGGCCATCGCACGGACTGGCTCGCTCACGTAGAGCATCCGATGCCTGCCATCACCCGGGGACATGATCACCTCTGCCGCTGGAAACACCTGGATCAAGACGCCTGCGGTGCCAGATTACTCGGCTGGCTCATCGATCGAGCGATGCCCCGGCCAGGACGTCCAGGTCGGGCACGCTCGCCGCCCGCGTACATCATGCCGCCGACCTGGCGATATTCGAGCACCCCGGCCTCGGGGAGGTGGCGTCGTCAACGACGCGCGGCGTGAAGTCGGCGGCGTTGCGCGCAAGACCGGGGCGAGGTCAGCGGGTGCGGCCGGACGCGGAAGGGACGTCGCGTCGCCGGTTCTGGGCGTCGAGTTCGGTGTGCAGGGTGGCTGGGTCCCAGTTCTCGCGCAGCGACCGCCGCACGAGGTCGGCCTGGGTTGGGGGAGTGAGGCCGTCGATGGGCTGGTCGTGGTCGAGGTTGGTGGGGAAGGCGTAGCCCTCGGCGGCGGCGGCCACGATGTTGTGCAGTGTCGTCTCGGGGGTTCCACTGGCCTGCAGGGTGAGCAGGGTGGGGTAGAGCGCGCGGCAGATGGCGGTGTGGTCGACGGTTTCCATGGCGCGGCCGAAAGCGGAGGAGACCTGGAGCAGGTTGGCGATCCGCCGGACGGTGGCCGAGTGATTGGTGCCGGCGCCGTGGAACAGAGCAGGGTTGAAGAACACGGCGTCGCCCTTGCGCAGCGGCAGCTGGATGTAATGGGCGTCGAAGTATTCGGTGAAGTCGGGCAGGTGGAAGGCGATGTAGCCCGGCGCGTATTTCTGCGAGTGCGGCAGATACATGGTCGGGCCGGTCTCGACCGGCATGTCGCAGTGCGCCACGGCGCCCTGCAGGGTCAGGGCGGGTGAGAGCCGGTGTACGTGGGCCGGGTATTGCTGGGCGGTCTGGTTCGACATGAAGCCGAGGTGGTAGTCGCGGTGGGCGACCTGGGCTGTTCCGCCGGGGTTGACCACGTTGACCTGGGACGTGATCTGGTAGTTGGCGCCCAGCCAGGCCTGACTGATCAGGGCGATGATGTCGTTGGCGTAGTAGTCGGCGAAGACCGCGGGTGCGCGCAGGGCCAGTTTGTCCAGGGCCCCCCAGATTCGATCATTGGCACCGGGTTTGGCGAAGTGATCTCCGGCCGTGGGGTTGCCCGCCTTCTGCTCGGCGATCATCGTTTCGAACGCGGCGGTGGCCCGGTCGACGACCGAGGTGTCGGGAAAGGCGCCGGTGACCACCACGATGCCAGGCCCGTCCATCAGGGCCCTGGCGAGCTCGGCCTGTGCGCGGCGGCGGCCTTGGGGGATGCTGATCTGCCGGGTCAGGGCCTCGCCGTAGATGAGGACGTTTTGCTCGACGGTGTCGGCTAGGGGGTAGTCGGCTCGGTCGGTCCGCTGCTCAACCAGGGCGCGGAAGTCGTCGAGGCGGCAGTCGTTCTCGCTGAACCAGCCGGTGTCGGGGCTGGCGCTGACGGGGGTGGTCATGGGCTGGTCCTTGAAGATCGTCGGTGGTTGGATCGTTCGGATTGCTCGAAGCCTACGATGGGCTTAGCCCTCAGCCCAGGGGTCTGCAGCCATCAAAGAACCATCAGAGGAGCCGGTCGTGGCCCATCCGTTTCGGATCAAGGAGATCGCGGTCCAGGCCGGTCTGAGTGAGGCCACCGTCGATCGGGTGCTGAACGAGCGGGGCATGGTGCGCGCCGACACGGCGGCCCAGGTGAAGCAGGCGATCGCCGATCTGGAGCGTCAGCGCTCGCAGCTGCAGCTGGGCGGGCGCACGTTCATGGTGGACGTGGTGGTGCAGGCTCCCGAGCGGTTCTCCGGCGCGGTCCGGACCGCGCTGGAGGAGGAGCTGCCCTCGTTGCGGCCCGCCGTCATTCGTTCGCGGTTCCATCTGCGCGAGACGGGCGGGGCGGGCGATCTGGTCGCGGTGCTGGACCGGATCGCCGCGCGCGGCTCGCACGGGGTGATCCTCAAGGCGCCGGACGTGCCGGAGGTCGAGGCCGCGGCCGCACGCCTGGCGCGGGCGGGCATCCCCGTCGTCACCCTGGTCACGGACCTGCCCGGCAGTGGGCGGGTGGCCTATGTCGGGGTCGACAACCGCGCGGCCGGAGCCACGGCGGCCTACCTGCTCGGGCTGTCGCTGGGCGAGCGGCCCGGCAGCATCCTGGTCTCGGTCAGCAGCAGCTACTTCCGCGGCGAGGAGGAGCGTGAGATGGGGTTCCGCAGCGCGATGCGAGCCCCGCACTCCGACCGGGCCCTGGTCGAGATCAGCGAGACCGACGGCCTGGACGACGCCCTGCGGGCCCGGGTCGGGGCGGCGCTCGCCAGTCACCCCGACATCGTCGCGGTGTACTCGATCGGTGGGGGCAACGTGGCCACGCTGGAGGCGTTCGACGCGGCCGGGCGCGACTGCCTGGCCTTCATCGCACACGACCTCGACCAGGACAACCGCCGTCTCCTTGCCGAGCGCCGGATCACTGCCGTGCTGCACCACGACCTGAACCAGGACTTGCGCCGGGCCTGTCAGCTGATCATGCAGGCGCAGCGCGCGCTTCCCGGCCCGATCCGGTCGGTGCCGTCGGCGGTGCAGGTCATCACCCCGTTCAACATGCCCATCCGGATGCTGTCGGCCTGAGGGCTGGTTGCCGGGCTGACAGTCAACTCGTTCCTGATGGGAATATGATGGTTTTTGCGCGTTGACGGATGTCTTGCATCCCCGCACGCTGAAGGTGTCCGCAGGGTTACCGATGTGACCGTCGGTTTCTGACGGCTTCGTGACGGCTCCTGATTCGATCCCGCCGGGCCACCCACACCACGTTCGTCGATGCCGCTCAGGGGGTGGCCGACGTCCTGACCGGCGCTCCGCCCCAGGGCGTCGCGAATCCCGACTGGGTACAACATGTTTCAGGAGGAACAGTGAAACTGCTCGAGGGCAAGATCGTTCTCATCAGTGGCGGCAGCCAGGGCGTTGGCGCCGGGGTGGCCCGAGCCGCGACCCGAGAGGGTGCGGTCGTGGCTGTCACCGGCCGCCGGCCCGAGATCGGGGAAGCCTTGGTCGCGCAGTTACGCGACACCGGTGCCACCGCGATGTTCGTGCCGACCGACGTCGCCGACGTCGCCCAGGCGCAGGCGTCGGTGGAGGCTGTCGTCACCGCCTTCGGCCGGGTCGACTGCCTGGTGAACTCGGCCGGTCTGAC
>DATINJ010000098.1:0-12591 GCA_035474375.1 Kineosporiaceae bacterium
AGCGGGTTGTCGCTGGCCTCGATCCGGTCTCCGTCGGCCGGTCGGCGACCATTCACCGGCCGGAACAGGGCAGTGAGGCCGCCGTCGATCAGGTCAGCGGCCTCCACCAGGTTCTTGTGGTTGCCCGATCCGGTCGGGATCTCGATCGTGAACGAGTCGCCGAAGTGCCGGCCGTAGGTCCGGAGCTTGTCCGCGAGCAGCACGTTCACCGGGAACCAGACCGGCCCGCGCCAGTTCGAATTGCCGCCGAACAAGCCGGTTCGAGACTCCCCCGGCTCGTACTCGATGGAGGCGCTGCGGCCACCGACGTCCGTGGTGATCCCGCCGCGCACCTTCGCCGACATGGACCGGATGCCGTAGGGCGAGAGGAACTCCTCGGAATCGAACATCCGGGTCAGAATCCGCTTCAAGCGAGCCGGGTCGACGAGCGAGAGCAGCATTTTGCGCTCCCCCGGCCCCTTCGCGAACAGCAGTGGCCCGACCAGTTCTGGACGGCGCCGTTGCAGCCAGCGCAGCCGGGCGGTGACGTCCGGGCACTCCTCGGCGATCCAGGACGGCACGTCGGTGGCACCCAGGATCGGCAGCAGCCCGACCATCGACGGCACTCGCATCTGCTGGGCACTGCCGTCGGGCGCCACCAGGACGTCGTAGAAGAAGCCGTCCTTCTCGTGCCATAGCGAAACATCGTGCGAGCCGAACGCATTCATTGACTTGGCGATCGCCAGGAAGTGCTCTAGGAACTTGGTGGCAGTGTCGTCCCAGGCCTTGTCGTGCCGGGACAGCTCCAAAGCGATCTTGAACATCTGCTGGCAGTAGAACGCCATCCAACTGGTGGCGTCGGACTGCTCCAGCCGGTAGCCCGGGGGCAGCGGGGCAGACCGGTCGAACAAGCCGATGTTGTCCATCCCGAGGAAGCCGCCCTCGAACAGGTTGGACCCGTTGGAATCCTTGCGGTTGACCCACCAGGAGAAGTTCAGCAGCAGTTTGGTGAACACCCGGATCAGGAACTCTCGGTCCCGGTAACCGTCGATCCGGTAGACATGCCAGGCCGCCCACGCGTGCACCGGCGGGTTGACGTCACCGAATTCCCACTCGTAGGCCGGGAGCTGGCCGTTGGGGTGCATGGCCCACTCCCGGCACATCAGCACCAGCTGTTCCTTGGCGAAGTCCGGGTCCACGTGAGCCAGCGGGATCGCGTGAAAAGCCAAGTCCCAGGCAGCGAACCAGGGGTACTCCCATTCGTCCGGCATCGAGATCACGTCGGCCAGCGACATCCAGCCCCAGGCGGTGTTCCGGCCACCCTTGGCTCGTCGAGAGTCCGGTGCCGGGGTCGCGGACGGGTCACCGTGCAGCCACTGCTCGACGTCGTAGCGGTACAACTGCTTGCCCCAGAGCAACCCGGCATAGGCCCGCCGCGCGACATGCCGGTCCTCGTCCGGGATCGCCGGGTGGATCACCTGGGCATAGAAGTCATCGGCTTCCTTGGCTCGATCGCGCATCACCGCCGCGAAACCCGCGCCGAAGGTCTCGGCGTCCGGCGCTTCGTGTGACAGCCGCAGGTTCACCGATACCGATTCCCCGGCCGGAATCGAGTCGAACGAGTACCAGATCGCGACCTTCGTGCCCTCGTCGAACGGGTTGATCGCGCCCATCTCGCCGTTCACGATCCGCCGATTGACGCCGTCCTTCGGGTAGCCCGTGGTGTTCCGACCGGAGCCGAACAATCCGGTCTGGTTGGTCTCGTTGTCGCAGAACAACAGCACCGGAGCGCCCTGCGCGGCAAGGTGATACGTGCCAAGCAGGCCGTGTCTGACCTCGACCGCCTCCACCCCACCGACGGTGAGGGTGGGCGGCAGCAATTGGTGCATCGCGCCACGGCGCGGATCCCGACCCCAGGCCCAGGTGTTGCGCAGCCACAGTTGCGGCAACAGGTCGAGCGGAGCGGCGTCCGGGCCGTGGTTGGTCGCGGTGATCGTGATGCACAGGTCATCGGGCGAGGCCTTCGCATACGTCATCTGGACGTCGAAGAACCGGTCGTCATCGAGCACGCCGGTGTCGCCGAGCTCGTACTCCCGCTGGTCCCGGCCGCGCTTGGCGTTCTCCTCGCGAAGCAGCGTGTACGGATACTCGGCCTGCGGGTAGCGGTACATCCACTGCATCCAGCTGTGCGTCGGCGTGCCGTCGATGGCCCACCAGTACTCCTTGGCGTCCTCGCCGTGATTGCCCTGGCCGTTGGTCAGGCCGTAGAGCCGCTCCTTGAGGATCGGGTCCTTGCGGTTCCAGAGCGCCAGCGAGAAGTTCAGGAAACCGAAGCGGTCACAGATCCCGCCCAGCCCGTCCTCGCCCCAGCGGTATGCCCGAGCGTGCGCGTGCTCGAACGGGAAGGACTCCCAGGCATCGCCGTCGGCGGAGTAGTCCTCCCGAACGGTCCCCCACTGCCGCCCCGACAGGTAAGGGCCCCACTGCCGCCAGGGGCCGGTCGGGCCGGGTGACTCGGCGAGGCGGGCGTGCTCGGCGGTCACCTCACCGGACGGCCAGTCACCGCCTTTCCAGGCTCCGGCCGCTCCGGGCACGGCAGCGTCGGGCTCAGGCCCGGGCTGGGCGGCTTCCCGGTTCAACCCCGCCTGGGCGGCCTTGTCCCCTTTGCGTCGGGACGGCGTCTGCGGTGGCGGGGAGGTAGTCACGGACCAAGATTGCCGTGCTTGGGTGGTCAGTATGTTTCAGGGGTCTTTCCAGCTCGTCGTGTCGACCTCGCCGGGCGGGCGGAACCGGACGGAGCGGACGCTCCACCCGCGCGTTCCGACCCGACACCGGACGCTCCACCCGCGCGTTCCGATCCGACACCGGACGCTCCACCCGCGCGTTTCGACCCGACTCCGGACGCCGCTTCGGACGCTTCGGACCGGCCGGACAGCTGGTCGTAGAGCGGACCGAGCTGCGCCAACAGCCGGAGGCCACCCAATCCGGCACCCGGCACCGGCAGCGACCGCAACAGGAGATCCACCGGAAGTTCGGCGTGCGTGGGCAGCGCCGGCGGGTCACCCGCCGTCCAGAAACCCGGTACTGCGTCGTCGGCCTCCCCGTCGGCGGCTGCATCGCCGAGCCGCGCGGACGCCGGGCCGACCACGTGCAGGCCGTCCAGTGCCAACGCGGCACTGAGCACCGGGACGGCGAGCGCCGAGCCCACCGCCGACTGGTCAGCGCCGCCCGATCGCTCGTCGGCCTGCTCGGCCGGTTGTTCGTCCGGCCGTTCGTCGGCGCGCAGTTGCCGCAACCGATTCAGGAGCGCCTCACGAGGCCGGCCGCGCCAGCGCAGGATCAGGAACGGGTCGTCGTCGAAGCGCTCGGCCAGCAGGTAGAAGGCTGCCGCCAGGTGCTTGCAGGGGATCACCGGATCGGGGCAGGAGCAGGACAGTTTCAGGTCGCCCAGCCGCCCGGGAAAGAGCGGGGCGCCGATCCCGGTGAAGACCGGTTCCAGTTCGGGCGGGAACTCCCCGGCCAACAGCCGCGCGCTGTGGATCGCTTGCTCGGCCAGTACCACCTCGGCCTTGGCCCAGGTCAGCTCGCTGAACGGGGACAATCCGATCCGCACCTGGTACGGCGTCACGCGCGAGCCCTGGACCAGCGCCTGGACTTCACCTGGCCCGACCTCGAGCGAGATCACCTGCCCCTTGCGGGCGTAGTTGCGACCGCGGGTGAGCCGGCCGCCGAGCGCGAACGACTCCATCACCTCGATGAATCGCCGCGACCACCACTGCTCGCCGATCCCGCCGCGGGTGCTACGCGCGACCAGCCCGCCCTGCACCGGAATCGGCTTGGCCGCTGGGAAACCGTCCGACCAGCCGTCCGACCAGCCATCCGACCAGCCCGACGACCCCGATCCGGAGTTACCCCGACGCCCGGGCGGAGTCACGAGACCACCGACCCGGCGTCCAGGGTGATCAACTCACGCAGTTGGGACGTCGAGAGTTCGGTGAGCCACCCCTCACCGGTTCCGACCACGGACGCCGCCAGCCCGCGTTTGTCCCGGATCATCATCGAGATCTTCTCCTCCAGGGTGCCGGCGCAAACGAACTTGCGGACCTGGACGGCCCGCGACTGCCCGATCCGGAAAGCCCGGTCGGTGGCCTGATCCTCGACCGCGGGGTTCCACCACCGGTCGACGTGGAAGACGTGGTTCGCGGCGGTCAGGGTCAGGCCGGTTCCTCCGGCCTTCAACGACAGCACGAACAGCGACGGACCGGCCCGACCCGTGCCGGGTTCTTGTTGGAAGCGGGCAACCATCGCATCGCGCTGCGCCTTGGACAGGCCACCGTGCAGGAAAGCGACCTCCCGACCGAATCGAGCAGTCAGGTGGGTCTGCAACATCTCACCGAATTCCGCGTACTGGGTGAACAGCAGTGCCTTCTCGCCGGCCGCCAGCACTTCGTCCAGGGTCTCTTCCAAGCGCGCCAGCTTGCCGGAGCGGCCACCGATCCGGCTGCCGTCGCGGAGGAACTGCGCCGGGTGGTTACAGACCTGCTTGAGCTTGGTCATCGTCGCCAGCACCAGGCCTCGCCGTTCGATCCCGCTGCTGTTGCCGATCCGCTCCAGCATGTCCTCGACCACGGACTGGTAGAGCCCGGCCTGCTCGGCGGTGAGCGTGCAGACCACCTCCATCTCCAGCTTCTCCGGTAGGTCGCTGATAATCGAGGTGTCGGTCTTCAACCGGCGCAGCACGAACGGCTGGGTGAGGTCCCGCAGCCGGGCTGCCGCTTCCGTGCTGCCGGCCCGTTCGATCGGCACCGCGAACCGGCGTTTGAAGTCGGCCGCGTCACCGAGCAGTTTCGGGTTCGCGAACTCCATCAGGGACCAGAGATCGGCCAGCCGGTTCTCCACCGGTGTCCCGGTGACGGCGACCCGGCGCGGTGCTTTGAGCGCCCGGGCGGCAATGGCGGCCTGGGTGGCGGCGTTCTTCACCGCCTGCGCCTCGTCGAGCACCACTCGGCGCCAGGGCAGCCTGCGCAGGGCAGCGGAATCCCTCGCCAGCAGCGAGTAGGTTGTGACCACCAGATCGCTTTCGGCGACCGCGTCACGAAAGACCTTACCCTGCGGGCGTTCCTTTCCGTGTTGGACATGAACTCGCAGCTGCGGCGTGAATTTGGCGGCTTCCCTTTCCCAGTTTCCGACCAGCGACATCGGGCACACCAGCAGCGTCGGGCCGACCGCGGTCGGCTCCGCGGCGCCGGCCGGATCATCGGCTCGGTTCTCCAGGTCGTGCGCGATCAGTGCGAGCAACTGCACGGTCTTGCCCAGCCCCATGTCGTCGGCCAGCACCGCCCCCATCCCGATCGACTCCAGGAACGCCAGCCAGGCCACCCCGCGCTCCTGGTATGGGCGCAGCGTGCCGGTGAAGCCGCGGGGAACCGGGACCGGGCTGAGCCGCTGCTCCGTGGCCGGCGCGAGCAGGTCGCCCAGCCAGCCCTCGGCGTCCACTCCGGTCACCGGCAGCCCGCCCGGGCCATCGTCCGCCGAGCCGAGCACGTGCAGCACCTCACCGACGGTCATCCCGGCGCCGGAATTCTTCCGGCGCAGGAAGTCTCGGGCCCGGCGGAGCCGTTCCGGGTCTACCTGCAGCCATTCGCCGCGCACCTTCGCCAGCGGCGATTGCGCCTCGATCAGCGCTTCGACCTCCGCATCGGTGAGCAGTTCGGCGCCGACCGACAGGCGCCAGTCGAACTCCACCAGACCGTCCTGACCGAATGCCGGAGTGCCTTCCACCCGGCCCGGCTGGCTCGGCGTCCCGGCCTTCAACCGGGCCCCCAGCCGTGCCTTCGGGCTGCTCCACCAGCCCGGCAACTGCACCCCGAACCCGGCACCGATCAGCAGCGGCGCCACCTCCGCCAGAAATGCGTGCGCACCCGGAGCATCGAGGGCCAGCTCCGCCGGGCGTGGCCCGGCGAGAGCCCGTTCCAGCAACGGGTACAGGCGTAGCGCCCGGCCGAGCTCGGCCAGCAACTGCTCCTGCGGGCGCGGCGCGTGCCGGGTCAGAACGGTGAGCGACGACTCCGCCGACCAGATCCGTTCCGCCGGGATGAAGAGGCTCGGCTGGTCTACCACCTGAAGGCCGAATTCCAGCCACCAGAAGGCACTTTCCTCCCCCGAGCGAGCCGGGGCGGTCGGGCGCCGAAGGACGCTCGCCTCGTCGTCATCACGTGGCTCGACCAGCCGGAAGCAGGCTCGGACCGCGCCCCCACCGACCGCATCGGCCTGCCAGGTCGCCAGCGCCTGCGCGAGCTGAGTCAGCTGCTCGGCGGTGGCCTCGAAGTAGGGATCGGTGCCGCGCAGCGCCCGACGCCAGCCGGCCGGGCCGGTCTGGGTGCCGCGAGCCCGGACCGGCGGCGAGATCCGCTCCCGGACGGTCACGTCCACCAGCGCATCGAGCGCGGCCACCGCCGACCTGATCACCGGCCGGTCCAGCCCGGCTGCCGGCGCGGCGCCCGCCTGCGCGATCACCGGGGCATTGGCCTTCGCGCTGGTTTTGCCACCGCTACGCGCGCTGACCTTGGCCCCGGCCTTCGCACTGGCACTACCACCGGCCGTGGCGATGGCTCTACCACCGGCCGTGGCGCTCGTCTTGGCGCTGGTCTTGGCGCCGGCCGTGGCGCTGAGGTCGGCAGTGCCGAAGCCGGCACTGTAGGACGCCGGCATCGCGGCCACCGCAGCCCGGAACCACTCCGCATCGGACCCGCTCAGCACCGGTCGCCACCGAGCGACGCCGCGACCGGGACCGGCCGCCACACAGACCGGCAAAGTCCGGCCGCGGCCGACGAGATCGGCGGCGAATCCCGCCAGTTGCTGTAACTGCCGCAGGGCGCTGCCCGCCCGGACGGTGATCAGTTCCGGGTCGTCGACCGGTTTCGCCGCGAGCTCTGCGAGGACCTGCATCGCCTGCTCGGGTGGCAAACTCAGGGTCGGTACTCGCCAGCGCACGCCGGGATGCAGCCGGAGGGTCTCGCCGACGGCAACCCCCTGCTGACTCATCGAGCGCAGATCGAGTAGTTCGGGCGAGGCGGACGGCGCATTCGTGAAGCCGGGCAACGCCAAGTCGGCCGAACCGAACGCCGGGGACTGCTCGACCCACTCCGGCGACCCAGCGGATTCTGGCTGCCCGGCTAACTCCGGCAGACCTAGTGCCTTGGCGAGTTGCTCGGCGTCCAGCGCGAACGGATGATCACGAACCTTCGGACGCCGACCCGGGCGATGCACTCCCTCGGCCGGACCAAGAGCATCTTCGGCCCAGAGCACGAGCGTGCCGTTGTCCGCGGCGGCCGTCGGCAGCGACCACCAACCATGGACGACGATCACATGAGCTCCTACCGGGTACGAGCCGGCCAGTAGCCGGGCCCAGCGGCCATCTGCCAACCGGGCTTCGCCAGACTATCCGGCGGATCAGACACCCTCGGAAACTTATCCACAGGTGATACGAGGCAGACACCGCAGAGGACCCCGTTGCTGCCGGCAGCTCAGAGTGCGGCGCGGACCTGGTCCATCCGGCGAATCTCCGCAGCCTGACCGACGGAGGTCTCGGCGGCGATCTCCTGCACGGCCAGATCACTGCCCGCGGTGGTGACATCGGCGGCCATCTGCACAGCTCCGGCGTGGTGCGACCGCATCAGATCGAGGAACAGCCGGTCGAACTGCGCGCCCTTGGCCTGCGCCAGCGCCGCCATCCGGACCTGCGTCACCGAGCCCGGCATCTCGCGGTGGCCATGCCCGGCGCTCGCCTGACTGTCCGGAATCCTCTGCCCGCGAGCGGACAGCCACGCCTTCAGCATCAGGATCTCCGGGGCCTGCGCCGCCGTGATGCGCTCGGCCACGGCACGCACCCGAGCATCCGAGGCCCGGTCATCGGCCAGTCGGGCCATCCGCAGCGCCTGGGTGTGGTGCAGCACCATCATGCTGACGAAATATAGGTCGGCGCCGTTCCAGGAGGCATCCTGCGGACGCTGAGCGCTCTGCCCGGGAGCCAGCGTGGTGGCCGTTTCGCCCGGACGGCCCGGCTGCACCACGGGCACCTGCGCCGAATAGGTGCCGGGCCCGCCAGAAGTTGCGGACGGCCCCACGACCGGCTGGTTCGTCGTGCCGGAGCCACCCGTCGAGCAGGCCGCCACGGAGGCAGCCAGCAGCACAGCGCTCAGACCGAGCCCGACAGAGCGCTGCACCGACCGCGAGAAACCGAACGCATTGGACAAATCGCCCCTCCAAAGGGATATCGCCTCCGCGAAAGTCTGGGTTATCTTCCGCAGGAACGAAAGCCCGATATGAGCTGAAGGTGGTCAAATGATCTCCATCACCCGGCGGACCACGACGCTGATCGGCGTCGGGGCCTTGCTTGCCAGTGGACTGACCGTCGCTGCGCTGGCATCGCCAACTCAGGCCCTGGAGGATCGGTGTGCCAAACTGCGCACCGCCGTTTCCGGTCAGGGCGACAACTTCGAGGCACTCTGCCTCCCGGATGAGCAGCTCGCGGCGTTGGACGACTCCGGCGCGAAGCTCGCCGCCGGCGCGGCGGAGGGCACGGACAACATCGCGTTGCTGGCCAACCTGCCGAAGCAGGCACCCTTCGATACGGAGACGTCGTACAACTCGGACCTGGCGTTCCAGGGCCGCTACGCCTACGCGGGCAACTACAACGGCTTCACGGTCTACGACATCCGCAATCCACGGGCCCCGAAGATCGCGACCCAGGTGCTCTGCCCGGGTTCGCAGAATGACGTCTCGGTGCTGGGTAACCTGCTCTTCCTCTCCACGGATTCACGTCGCACCGACGACTCCTGCGCCAGCACGCCGTCCACTGACGGGACGAACTACTGGGAGGGAGTGAAGATCTTCGACATCTCGAATCCGGCAAACCCCCAGTACATCAAGGCAGTTGAGACCGACTGCGGATCACACACCCACACCTTGATCCCGAGCAAGGACGGCCGGACGGCGTACCTCTACGTGTCGTCGTACTCCCCCAGCACCACGCTGGTGGACTGCCAGCCGCCGCACGACAAGATCTCGATCATCAAGGTGCCGCTGCGGACCCCGCAATCGGCCGCGGTGGTGGCCGAACCCGTGCTCTTCCCGGACGGCGGCTACGAGGGCGACCCGGCCCGCAGCGCGTCGGCGACCTCCGGATGCCACGACATCACGGCGTACCCCTCGAAGGACATCGCGGCCGGTGCCTGCATGGGTGACGGCGTCCTGATCGACATCAAGGACCGGGAGAACCCGAAGGTGTTCACCACCGTCCGGGATACCGTGAACTTCGCCTTCTGGCACTCGGCCACCTTCAACAACTCCGGCACCAAGGTGGTCTTCACCGATGAGCTGGGCGGTGGTGGCGGTCCGGTCTGCAACCCGACGGTCGGGCCGGAGAAGGGTGCCGACGGGATCTACGACATCGTCGGCGAGGGATCGGCTCGGACGCTCGAGTTCCGTAGCTACTTCAAGATTCCGCGGACTCAGGCCAACACCGAGAACTGCGTGGCTCACAACGGATCCCTGATTCCGGTGCCCGGCAAGGACATCATGGTTCAGGCCTGGTACCAGGGTGGCCTCACGGTGTTCGACTTCACCGATTCGGCACACCCGAAGGAGATCGCCTGGTTCGACCGCGGCCCCTTCAACGAGACCGCTCTGGTGATCGCCGGCAACTGGTCCACCTACTGGTACAACGGCTACATCTACTCCAACGAGATCCAGCGTGGTCTCGACGTCTTCAAGGTCACCGATCGGCGGCTAGCCGGCGCGGGCCTGACCACGTTCCCCCGATTCAACGCGCAGACCCAGGAGCGCTTCCCGGGCTGAGCAGCTCTGCCGTCTGATCGCGGACGGGCGCCGCCTCACCGGAGGTGGCGCCCGTCAGTGCAACCCGAATCGGACGACGTCACCGGGACGGGCCTGGGCGATCAGGTCCACCCCGGCCTCGTCCACCACGGCGATCACCGGGTAGCCACCAGTGACCGGATGATCGGCGACGAACACCACCGGCTGTCCGTTCGGCGGTACCTGAATGGCCCCGCGCAGCAAGCCCTCGGAGGGCAACTCACCCTCGACCACGCGGTCCAGAATCGGCCCGTTCAGGCGCACGGCGATCCGGTTGCTATCCGAACTGACCGTCCACGGCTGCCTGGTCAGCGCGGCGAGCGCGGCCGGGGTGAACCAGTCGTCCCGAGGTCCGGGAACGACGGGCAGTACCGGACGGTCCGGCAGCGGGGCCACCGGTGCGACGTCCAGCAGCGGAAATCCGGCGGTCATCCGAGCGATCGGCAGCTCCATCCCCCGCTGCAGGACCGGCGGACCGATCCCGGAGAGCAGGTCGGTGGACCGGGAACCGAGGACCGGCGGCACGTCGATCCCGCCGCGCACCGCGAGGTAGGTGCGCAGCCCCTGGACTGGTGATCCGAGCACCAGTTCGGTGTCGGCCGGCACGGCGATCGGGGCGTTCATTCCGACCGGCCGGCCGGCAACGGACGCCGGGGCGCTCGCACCGGTGCAGGCGATCAGCGCCGGTACCGCGAACCTGAGCCGCAACCCACCGAAGGTCACCTCGATAGCCGCAGCCCGGTCCGAGTTGCCGACCAGCCGGTTCGCCAGTCGCAGGGCGCCGCGGTCGGCGGCGCCCGAGGGACCGACGCCGAGGGCGGCCTGACCGGGCCGGCCCAGGTCCTGGACGGTCGCCAGCGGCCCGGGTGCGAGAACCTCGATCATGAGGTCACCTCCCGGAACCCGACCCTGACGCCGGGGCGCAGCAGAGCGGCCGGCACCCGCTCGAGGTCCCACATCAACAGCTCGGTGCGCCCGATGATCTGCCAGCCGCCCGGCCCGGGACGCGGATAGACGCCAGTGAACTCGCCCGCCAGACCGACCGCCCCGGCCGGCACCCGGGTTCGCGGGGTGCTGCGTCGGGGCACCACCAGGACGGGGTCGCCGCCGCTGAGATACCCGAACCCGGGAGCGAAACCGGTGAAGGCCACCCGATAGGAAGCGCGGCAGTGCCGGTCGATGACCTCGGCCACGGACAGGCCGGTGATCTCGGCAACCTCCGCGAGATCGGCCCCGTCATAGATCACCGGAATCTCCACCACCTGGTCCTCGAACGGCGGGCTCTGCTCGCCCTTCCGGCCGTGCTCCTGCGAGGCCGCCCCACCCGGTCCGGGAGTCCCGTCCGGCTCGGCGTGCTCGGCACGCTCCGCTGGCTCGGCTGGCTCGGCTCGTTGGATGGCCTCGGTGACTTCGGTGGCCAGCACCGCCGGGCTGCTCACGGCCGGATCGAACCGGATCAGCACGGTTCGGGCGCCGGGGATCAGCTCTGTGACTCCCGCGGGCCTGCGCCGTTCGAGGGCGACGGCCAGTCGAAGCGCGTCGTCCAGCGAGTTCAACTCGACGAGGAGCCCGGTACGTCCGTAATTCGCCAACCGCATGAAGCTAGCCTACATCGTTCAACAATACTCCAATCCTCAACTCACCCACGCGGCAGCAATCGATGCGGAGCTGGTGGTCTCGCGCGGGGCCGGATCGGGCACCAATCACGCGGCAGAAATGATCTCCATCTCGTCCCGCGCGCAGATCAGGTGCAGTGGCTCGCTGGTCTCCATGAACCCCTCCATCTTCAGCCTGACTAGGGCAGCCGGAGCACCGCCAAGATGGTCGATCGCGATGATCACCCCTTGTACTCGGTATTTTCTGGACCACATCACCCAGACCCTGGTCCCCGGGCGAGGCATTCCCTCATACCAATCGAACTCCTCATCCACGGCCATCTCCCGACTCCCATCTAATATCTCCGAATAATTCCGCCATTGCCGCAATGACAACATCATGCAGTGCAGTCACGGCCTCGTCCAACTGATTGCGCCAGCGCACCACCGAGGTGATGTCCATTTCCCAGCCTTCAGCCTGCACATGAGCCAACTTGTCGAGATCGTCGTGAACAACTCCGTTGCGGGCCGCGTGTAGCAAGCGCAAGCTCTCCTCCCAGCCCGGGGCGGACCGAGGATGGCGCCGCTTCAGATCCGCCCAGAGCGTGATCCGGAAACGAGCGAAGTCCTTGGCCAAGGTCTGCGGATCGGCGCTGCTTCGATTCAAGGCACGGTCGGTAGTCAGACCGACGAGGATCAGTAGTCGAATGTCCTCATCGGACGCCGCCAGCGCCCAGGCGACAGCTTTCGAGACGTCGTTATGCAGATCACGACAAAAGCCTTGGAACTCGCTGGCCAGGCGCAAGATCAGGGCATGGGTCCACTCCTGCGCCACGGCCGGATCGGTGGCGGAGCCGGCCGAGTTCGGGTGTACCGCGAGCAGACGATCGAGCCGCCGCAGCCGACTCGATCGCCAGGCTGCAAGCGCCGGAGAGGTCACACCCAGAGCCTGCCGAGAGTCGGCCGCACGCCGGCGGGCCGGCCCGAATCTGTGGACGAACCCCTGGTCTTGCGGACTGTGGAGAACTGGCGAGCGGTTCGGCCCGAACCCGGCAGGTTCAGGCAGCCCGCGCCGACCTGGCAGAGTGATCCCGTATCCGAACACACCCAACACGGCGTGGCGGGCAGGAAGCCGGTGTGA
>DATINJ010000099.1:0-14803 GCA_035474375.1 Kineosporiaceae bacterium
CCTTCCACCAACTCCTCCAGCTCCGAGGAGATCAGCACCACGGCGAGCCCGTTGCCGGCCAACTCGTCGATGAGAGACTGGATCTCGGCCTTGGCGCCGACATCGATGCCGCGGGTGGGCTCGTCCAGCAAGAGCACCACCGGGCTCAGGCAGAGCATCCGGGCGAGCAGCACCTTTTGCTGGTTGCCACCGGACAGCTCGCGCACGCGCTGCTCCGGACCGGAAACCTTGATCCGCAGCCGCCGGACGAACGTGTCGACGAGCGCGTCACACCGGCTCGTGGACACGAACCCCGCCCGAGCCAGGCGGGGCAGCGCCGCCAGCACGATGTTGTCGCGCACGGACAGGTCGGGGACGATGCCGTCGGCTTTTCGATCCTCACTGACCAGCCCGACCCCGCTCGCGATGGCCCGGCCGGGCGACCAGCGGCGCTGGGGCTCACCGTTCACCACCACCGTGCCGCTGTCCAAGGGATCCGCACCGAACATCGCCCGTGCCGTCTCGCTCCGACCGGAGCCCAGCAATCCCGCCAGACCCACGACCTCGCCGCGATGCACGTCCACGGTGACGTGCGCGAGCGCGCCCCGGCGGCTCAGGTCGTCGGCGCGCAGCACCGGCGCCCCGGAGTCGAGGAGTGCCGGCAGCTCGTCGCCGAAGCTCGTCAGGCCGTGGGCCCGCACCTCCTCGACCTTGCGGCCGAGCATCGTGGCGACGAGGCTGAGCCGGTTGGTATCTGCGACCTCCCCGGTGAAGACCTTGCGGCCATCGCGCAGGACGGTGACGTCCTGGCAGAACCGGAAGACCTCGTCGAGCTTGTGTGTGACGTAGAGGACGGCGACGTCGTCCTCACGCAGGAGCTTGATCACCTGGGCCAACCGGTCGACCTCCCGTGGTTCGAGGGAGGACGTCGGCTCGTCCATGATCACCACCTGGGCAGCCATCGACACCGCTCGAACGACGGCCACCATCTGCTGCCCACCCGTGCCGAGCTCACCCAGCGGCCTCCGGACGTCGATGTCCAAGCCATAGCGGGACAACAGGTTTCGCGCCTGCCGGTGCATAGCAGTGAAGTCGATCAGGTGGACCCGATTCAGCGGCTCGCGGCCGAGAAACAGGTTGCGCGCGACGCTCATCGCGGGGACCAGGTTCAGTTCCTGGTAGATCGTGCTGATACCGGCGGCCTGGGCGTCCCGGGGAGCACCGAATTCGACGATCTGGCCCCGGTAACGGACCTGCCCTTCGTCCGGCCGGTAGACCCCGGTCATGATCTTGATGAGCGTCGACTTGCCGGCGCCGTTCTCGCCGACCAGGGCGTGCACCCGGCCGGCTCGAAGGCCGAGGCTGACCCGGTCGAGCGCGAGGACGCCGAGGAAGTGCTTGCTGACGGCCTCCACCTCGAGTGTCGGCCGGCCCTCGAAGCCGGTCATCCGCTGACCTCCGGGTCCTTGAGCACCGGCCTGCGCCGGGCGGTAGCTGCCACCCGGCGCCGGCCGGTCGATCGGTACGGGGAGTGTTGTGCCCGGCCAGAGTCAGTACGCGTTGGCGAGTTCCGCCGATGCGTTGTCCTTCGTGTACTCCTTGTCGGAGATGATCGTCGTCGGCGGGACGCCTTTCCCGCCGTAGAAGTCCTCCAGCGCCTGGAACGCCAGGGGGCCGAACCGGGGGTTGGATTCGATCACCCCGGCGATCCAACCGTCGACGATGCCCTGCACGGCGCCTTTGGTCCCGTCGATCGTGACGATCTTGACGTCACCGGGCTTCTTGCCCGCGGCCTTCAGCGCCGCGACCGCGCCGAGCGCCATCTCGTCGTTCTCGGCGTAGATGGCGGAGAGCCCGGGGTTGGCCGAGATCAGCTGTTCGGTGACCGAGCGGCCCTTCTCCCGGGTGAAGTCACCGGTCTGCTCGGCGACCACCGTCAACTTGGAGCTCTTGGCGGCAAGCTGGTCCTTGAAGCCCTTGGTCCGGTCAACGGTCACGTTCACGCCAGAGGCGCCCAGGAGGATCGCGGCCTTGCCCTTATCGCCCGTTGCCGCCATCAGCGCATCGGCGGCCCGCTTGCCCTGCTCGACGAAGTCGGACCCGATCCAGCCCACGTAGTCGACGCAGGGCTGCTTCGAGGTGAGCAGCCGGTCGATGGTCATGATCGGCACCTTGGCGTCCTGGGCCGCCTTCAGCGCCGGCTCGAGGCCTTCGGAGTTGAGCGGGGAGATGATCAGTGCCTGTGCACCCTGAGCGACCATGCTCTGGATGTCGGCGATCTCCTTGTTGAGGTCGGACTGCGCGTTGGTGGTGATGAGCTTGATGCCGCGCTTGGCCGCCTCCTCCTTGACGGACTGGGTCTCGGTGATCCGGAAGGGGTTCGCCTCCTTCTCGGACTGGGCGAACCCGATCGTGGCGGTCTTCAGGTCGAGCTTCGGGACGCCGCCGTTGTACTTCTCGAAGGTGCAGCCGTCTCCACCGGCGGTGGCCTGCACCTGCTGACCGGCATCTGCCCCGGCCGTCGAGTCGTCATCGTCCGTGCTCTTCGTGCACCCGCTGACCGATACGAGGGAGACGGCGAGCAGGGCCGCTCCAGTGGTGATACCGAGCCGCCTGGGTCGAGACATGAGGCAACTTCCCTTCGATGCGGTACGGGCAGGAGGCCGACGCACGGGCGGCCCACATTCGGGACACCGGAGCAACTGGAAGAGGTGACAAGTTCATAGCGGAACTTGTCGAATTATGTCTCTACGCGCCATCCGTTATCAATAGAAGTCAGCGTAGTTTTCAAATCTTGTCATCAGAATGCCACCGAAACGCCCGAATAGGACGCCGGGGCGCGCGGGGTGAAAGGAGTGGGGTGCGGTCGTGTCAGTCAGCGATGGGAGCGACGACCACGTCGATCCCGGACGCTCGCAGCTCCTCCAGCGCCGTGGGGTCGGCGCCGGGCGTCGTGATCAGGATGTCGATCCGGTGGCTCGGGACCGTCTGGCACATCGTCTCGCGACCGATCTTGGTGTGGTCGGCCAGCACTACGACCTGCCGGCCGGCCGCGGCCATCGCCATGTCCGCGGCGGCGGCGAAGACGTTGGGCGTGGTGAGCCCACGCTCGGCAGTGACACCGTCGCCCGACAGGAACACCTGCGCCCCGCGCAGGCCCTGCAGGCTCTGCTCAGTCAGCGGGCCGACGAAGGCCTGGATCGAACGTCGCAGCGTGCCCCCCACCATGACCAGCTCGATCTCCTCGCGTTCCAGCAGAACCGTGGTCACCGGAAGGGAATTCGTCAGGACGGTCAGGGAACCGACACTCAGCCGCCGAGCCAGCTCGAGGGTGGAGCGGCCCGGACCGAGCAGGATCGCGCTGCCGTCGGCGACGAGCCGGGCCGCAGCGGTCGCAATTGCCGCGCGGTCGCTGGAGAGACCGTCGCCTGCGGGTCGCTCGGCGATCCACTCAACCGGCTCGCCGTCATTCCCCGGCCGGCCCGCCCCACCGCGGGTGGCGGTCAACAGCCCGTCGGCCACGATCGCCCGCAGGTCGCGACGGACGGTGGACTCCGAGATTCCCACGACCTCCGCGATCTCGCGAAAGGACGCGTAGCCCTGGGTGCGCACGTGCGCCAAGATCCGGCTGCGTCGCTCGGCGATCAGCATCAGGCCCGCCGGCCGTTTCGCTCGCGTGTCCCCGTCACGGGGAAAGGATAAGGCAGAACATGTCAACTTGCGTCAACGGGCATCCTCGGGGGCCAGGCGCGCCATCACCTTCTGGAACCGCTCGTAGCCCACCTCGGCGTCCGCGCTCCCGCCCCCCGGCTCATGACGGCGCAATGGAACGGAGGCGCGGACGAGGGCGCGAGCCTCAGCGAGGCCGGCCAGCCCTCCGTCAGCCATGATCTGCACCAGCAGGTTGCCGATGGCCGTGGCCTCGACCGGGCCGGCCACCACCGGCAGCCCGGTCAGGTCTGCGGTGAGCTGGCAGAGCACCGTATTCGCGGTACCGCCACCGACCACGTGCACGGTCCGCAACGGCTGGCCCGAGATCGCGGACGCCCGCTCGAGCACCCAGCGGTACTTGCAGGCGAGGCTGTCCAGGACGCACCTCGCGACCGCGCCGGGCCCGTCCGGAACAGGCTGCCCGATCGTGCGACACAGAGCCGCAATTCGGCTCGGCACGTCCCCGGGCGACAGCAGGCTTGGATGGTCAGGGTCGATGAGGCTCCGGTACGGCACCGCGCGCGCCGCCAGCGCGGTGAGTTCCGGGTAGCTGAAGGCGTTCCCGTCACTCGCCCAGATCCGGCGCGACTCCTGCAGCAACCAGAGTCCGTTGACGTTGCTGAGGAAGCGGATCCGGCCGCCCACCCCGAGTTCGTTCGTGAACCCGGCGGCCCGCGCGTGCGGCGTGGTGATCGGCCTCGGGGTCTCGACCCCGACGAGTGACCACGTGCCGCAGGACACGAAGCCGACCCCTGCACCGTCGCCCGGCACGGCGGCGATCGCGCACGCCGTGTCGTGGCCGGCCACCGCGACCACCGAGATCTGCCGCGCGCCGTCCAGGTCGGCGCGAAGCCGCCCCAGTGGCGTCCCGACGGGCACGACCTCGGCGCGGAACAGGTGTTGCGGAAGGTCGAGCCTGTCGATCACGTCGGTCGCCCACCGGCCCTGGCGGATGTCCCAGAGCTGGGTAGTACTCGCAATCGTCGGCTCGGTTCGATGGACGCCGCTGAGGCGACCGGCGATGAGGTCCGGAAGCATCGAGAGGCGGTCGGCCCGCGTCAGGATCCCGGTCTCCCGCATCGCCAGGAGCTGGCAGGCGGTGGTGATCGGCAGGAACTGCGTCCCCGTCACGCCGTACAGGAACTGCGGCTCTATCTCCTTCTGCAACTCCTTCACCATCGCGGCGGTCCGGGGCGTCCGGTGGTGCCAGGGCGCGGCCAGCAAGCGATCCTGGCCGTCCAACAGACCGAAGTCGCTGCCCCAACCGTCGACCCCGACGCTGCGGACGTCCGCGACCTGCTCTACCGCCATCCGCAGGCCCCGGACCGTCTCCGCGGACAAGCTGGCGAGGTCCCAGGTGAGGTCGTTGGCCGCCCGGAACGGACGATTGGGGAACCGGTACACCTCCCGCACGGCCAGGCGCTCGCCGTCATACACGCCCGCGAGCACGCGACCGCTCTCCGCGCCGAGATCCACCGCAAGATAACCCGGCATTCCCACAGAATACGGGTCGACGTCGATCCGGCATGACGTCTCGCGGATACCGAAGGTCAGGGGGCAAGCGGACTGGTCCGGCTCCCTGACATTGCCAGTCGACGACCTCTTGCTATGCAACGAGTTGCATAGCAAGATGATCGGATGGCCCTGGAGCACGCGATTCTGGTCTCCCTACTGGAGCAGCCCGGCTCCGGATACGAGCTGGCCAGGCGCTTCGAGCGGTCCATCGGCCGGTTCTGGACGGCGACCCACCAGCAGATCTACCGCGTCCTGAAGCGGATGGAGATCGATGGCTGGGTCGTCGGCGAGGAGATCGGCCAGGGTGGTCGCCCCGACAAGCGGTCCTACTCGGTGACCACCGTTGGTCGAACGGTGCTGACCAGTTGGCTGCGGGCGCCGGTGCAGCCGGAGGCGATCCGGCACGAGTTGGCGGTGAAGATCCGCGGGGTGGCCTTCGACGATGCCGACGGGCGGGCCGCGCTGATCGCGGAGGTCGAGCGGTACCGCGTCTCGCACGAGACCACCCTCGAGCGATACCTGAACGGCGAGCACCGAGATTTTCCCGACCCCCGGAACCTGAACCTCCAACAACGTCTGCAACACGTGGTGCTTCGCGGTGGCGTCGCGTACGAGCAGATGGTTCTTGCCTGGCTCGACGACGTCCTGACCACGTTGACCGGCCTCGACCACTGACCTGACCATCTGTCTGCCTGACTGCCGAAAGGGAACACCATCGTGGCGAACTCGCTGCTGTTCAACCCGCACACGTACGACCCGGCACACCTTGACGTCGAGACCCGCGCACTGCTGCGCGCCACCATCGACTTCTTCGAAAACCGTGGCAAGAAGGCGTTGGTCGACGGCTACAACGAGCACACCTGGTACGCCGACTTTCTGGACTTCAGTGCGAAAGAGGGCCTGTTCGCCGCGTTCCTGACGCCGGCAGCCGACGGCGGTGGCGATCCGGCGAAACGGTGGGACACCGCGCGTAACGCCGCCCTCAGCGAGATCCTCGGCTTCTACGGCCTGGGCTACTGGTACACCTGGCAGGTAACCGTCCTCGGCCTCGGACCGGTGTGGCAGAGTGCCAATCAGGCGGTCCGGGAGCACGCGGCACAGTTGCTCAGCGAAGGCCACGTGATGGCTTTCGCCCTGTCCGAACGCGGCCATGGCGCCGATATCTACGCCACCGACATGATTCTCACGCCGGATGCCACGGGAGGCTTCACCGCCAGCGGCACCAAGTACTACATCGGCAACGGCAACGTGGCCGGCCTGGTCTCGGTCTTCGGCCGCCGCGCCGACATCGACGGGCCGGACGGCTACGTCTTCTTCGCCGCGGACAGTCGCCACCCCGCGTACCACCTGGTCAAGAACGTCGTGAACGCACAGATGTACGTCAGCGAGTTCCGGCTCGAGGACTACCCGGTTCGCGAGCAGGATGTGCTGCACACCGGCCGAGCCGCCTTCGACGCCGCGCTGAACACCGTCAACGTCGGCAAGTTCAACCTGTGTACCGCGTCCATCGGCATCTGCGAGCACGCGATGTACGAGGCCGTCACCCATGCCCACCAGCGGGTGCTCTACGGCAAGCAGGTCACCGATTTCCCGCACGTGCGCCGCGAGCTCATCGACGCGTACGCCCGACTGGTCGCGATGAAGGCGTTCAGCGACCGCGCGGTCGACTACTTCCGTTCCGCCGGTCCTGACGACCGCCGGTACCTGCTCTTCAACCCGATGACCAAGATGAAGGTGACCACCGAGGGCGAGAAGGTCATCGATCTGCTCTGGGACGTGATCGCGGCGAAGGGTTTCGAGGCGGACACCTACTTCGACAAGGCGGCCAAAGACATCCGCGGTCTGCCGAAGCTCGAGGGCACCGTGCACGTCAACCTCGCACTCATCCTCAAGTTCATGCCGAACTACCTCTTCCGGCCGGCCGACTTCACGCCCGTCCCGGCGCGGCACGACCCGAGGGACGACGAGTTCCTCTTCCGACAGGGCCCGGCTCGCGGCCTCGGCGCGATCCGTTTCCACGACTGGCGGATCGCCTACGACGCCCACGCTGATCTGCCCAACGTCGCGCGCTTCCGGGAGCAGGCCGACGGGCTGTGCGCGTTGCTGCGTGAGCACGCCCCGGACGAAGCCCAGCAGGGCGATCTGGATTTCCTGCTTTCCCTCGGTCAGCTCTTCGCGTTGGTCGTCTACGGCCAGCTGGTCCTGGAACAGGCCGAACTGACCGGCCTCGACCGGCAGTTGCTGGACGAGATCTTCGCCATCCTGATCCAGGACTTCTCCGCGTACACGACCGAGTTGCACGGCAAATCAGCCACCACCGACGAGCAGGCCGCCTGGGCCCTGGCCCACCTCCGCCGACCGGTCACGGACGCCGCCCGCACCGCCGAAGTGTGGCAGCAGGTGCTCGCGCTCAGCGGAAGGTACGAGATGCGGCCGTAGGACTGGTGCGGTGGCCACGAACGTTCGCCGACGTGATCAACCTGACGATCCGGGTCTAGGGACCTCACAGTCACTGCGGACCCCGCTGGTGATCCGCTCCCCCGGGAGAGCGGATCAATCAGCGAGTTCTGGAGGGCGCTAGAGCCTGTTTGGAAGTCCCCGAGATCCAACACTGCTGGCCAATTCGGGTCAGCCGCAACCCGGCTCGGTCTAACTCCCACCGCAAACGGTTACCGGGTCTTGCCCGGGGGGTTACACCGAGCCGGGTTGCGGGCCGGCCGATGGCATCCCGTTTTGATGCCCGAGTTGTGCCAGTTCGGCTTGTGCGGGGCCTTCGTTCGCTCTGTTTGTGACCACGGCTTGCGGGCGGCACTGGGCTGAGCGTCGGGGCTGGGCGCCGCAGGACTCGGCCGAAGTCCTGGGTAAGGCCGTTCATCGGTTCTTGCCGGAGATTCGGCCGAGCCCTGCGGCGCCCACCATGATCACGGCGGATCCTGACGCCGCGTCTTGACGCCCAACCCGGGGATCCCAGCGCGAGACGAAATGGCAAGTAGTGTCCCCCGGGCGTCGCGGGGCGCTTACCGGGTGCGCAGCAGCAGGCAGGGACTTCCAAAGCAGGAAGGCCACGATGCCCGAGCCGGTCAACGTTCGTGGGCACCCGCAGGACAGGCCCTAGCTGCTGACCCCTTCTACCCGGGGGTCCAGCCAGACGGCCCATTGCTGACCGCCAGATCCGATGGTGGTGGCTCGTAACCGAAGCGACGTGGCACCCTCGCACGCGCTGAGATCGACGTCGATGGCGCGCACCACCCGATCGGGCCCCGAATCGTCAATGCTGTGAACGACTGTGCCGTCACAGGCGTCCCCGCCATCGACGAGGATGTCGAATCGGACCGATCCCGCGGCACCCGCGATGAATCCGACCTTTGCCCGGAAGTGGTCTCCCCGGATCACGGGGGATCGCAACGCGTAGCTGCCCTCGATGACACCGTCGGGAATCCATTGCGGATGCGTCTCCAGGACGAGGGGCGGAGTCTCACCATTCTCCAGCTGAAAATTCTCTCGGATCAGGACGAACCCACGATCATCACCGTCATTCCCGTTGAACGGCAACGTCACTCCATCGCCGTTTCGCCACTGCGCGGATGAGGCGGTCCCGAGCAGATCGAAGAGCGGCGTCGGACCAGCGGAGACCACCAGGACGGCGCGCCGGCCCGCGTCCTGTTCAGTACCCGCCGGCGGGTCGGACCGGAGAACGACCCCCTCAGGAACGGTATTGGAGATCTGTTTACTGATTTTCGATGTGAGTCCCAGATCCGCCAGCTCGCCCTTCGCCTGCTCGGCCGTTTCGCCGACGACGTCGGGGATGACGACTCGGCCGGGAACCGCGGTCTGCGGCGCAGTGGACGACGGATCGGGCGGCGAGGGTTTCTGGCTATTCGCCGGTGGGGCTGAATTCGGTACCGTGCCGGCCGATGGTTTCGAGCCGGGACGCTTGGACGCGCCGGGAATGGCGGTAGCCGTTGCCACCGTTTCAGCCGCGTTGAGATCCTGCTCCTTGTCTCCAAAACCCGCTATCGGGATCACTTTTCCAGCACCTAGGGTGACGATGGCGAGGCCGGCGACGGCCAGCGCGGTAAGGCCACCCGCTGCCACCAGGATCGGAGTCGCAAATCGCGGTAGGTCCACCCGTCGCCCAGCAAGGCGGATCGGAGGTTGCCGTCCGGGGGCGACCGTGACGTCGAAACTCTTGTTCTGCGCTCGGCCGGCCCAACGAACCGGTGCCCGAACCGGAAGCGGCGTTTGCACCTCCCGAAAGGCGTCGAGTTCGACAACGGGCTCGTGGTGGAATGTCAGGACGCCCTCAGGATCTGCCGCCTCGAGAGTCATCCGCAACGGCACGTTTCCGCGGTTCTTCAGCAGCAACGCGTGGGCAGTCGTGCCCCACCCTCGGGTCACGGTGGGATGCAACTCCGCGACGACGTCGTACACCGGGGTCACGGTGACGTGGCAGACGTCTGACGCCTGGGCGTTGGCTCCGGTGGCAATCACCTGAAACGAGGTCGTCGCCGCCAGCGGTGGCGGCGAGCGAGGAGGGGCGGAAGTGAGTGTGCCCCGGAGAACATGCCCGGGATAGATCTCCATCGACTTGGGGATCACCGTCAGCCATTCCGGCAATGCCGGGTCTTCCCCCTGATGTGCGGTCCGGCCGTCCCGGTGACCCACATCCCGCAGTACGAGGTCAAATGCCTCCACCCGGGTTCCCAGGTTACGCACGGTGAAGGAGACATCGACCGTGACCCCTGGTTCAGAAACCAGTTCGTGGGATTCAAGAATGATCTCTACGGCCGCGGTCTGCTCGTCCGCTCCGGCTTTCCTCACGGTCCCCGAAGAAGCCG
This sequence comes from Kineosporiaceae bacterium, assembly GCA_035474375.1. Lineage (GTDB taxonomy): Bacteria > Actinomycetota > Actinomycetes > Actinomycetales > Kineosporiaceae > JANNPJ01. The sequence continues at coordinate 10,044 of DATINJ010000099.1, forward strand.
GTGCGACCTGCTCCGATGGTGCTTTGATCGCTGAAATGGCTCCGGTTTCAAGCGAGTCCCAGGGCAGGTACGTGCTGCAGGTCCGGCAGAAACGCTCGCCGGACTGCGCCCGCTTGCCGCATTCGGTGCAGTACAGAGCCATGCAACTCAGTGTGAGTCATGCCGCGCGGATTCCCCATGGGTTTTTGTGAATACCGTCGATTGATCGACTCCATCGGGATACTGTCCGCTTCCTTGTCTCCTTGGAACCGGAAGTCCGCTGGCACTTATTCGTGTCAATGTCCGACGAATCCAACGAGCCGAGTGCCGCCCGGCATGAGACTGGACGAATCAGCCATTTATTGCCATTGTGTCAATGCTGATCCGATTCGTATCGGGCGGGAGCGCGATGTACGGGAACCCGGAAGAAATCCGGCGGCTGGCACGTCAGTTTCGCCTGGAAGCGGAACTGACCAGGGCGGAAACCGCTCGCGGCGCTCGCGCTGACGCCGTCCAGTGGAAGTCCTTGGCAGCCACGCATTACCGGGCGCAACTGAGCGACGCGGCCCAGCAGTCCGGATCGGCGAGCGGCGAACTGGAGAAGTTGTCGGACCTACTGATCCGGCATGCGGCGGCCGTGCAGGAACAGCTGGACCAGATCGCGGCCGCCGAACGCTGGTTCCGAAGTCAGGCCGAGCGGGCCAGTCGGGAGGCGCGGGACCTGGGCTCAGCCGCACTGGCGTTGGGTGGGAACGTCGTCGACGGCGTGACCGACTTCGTGAGTGAGTCGGTGGACTGGGCTGAGCGGCTGCCTGGTGGCGACCGGGGTTGGCTGGAGGCCGCCCGAGCGCGCGGCTGGCCCGGCTGATGGTTTCAACGCTGGTGATAGACGTGGACTCGCTCACCCTGCTGCGCGAACTACTGGACGACGTCTGGCTCCCCGCAGGTTTCACGCCGCAGTGGGAGCCGGCAGCCGATCCTGCACTGGTCGCGCTGGCCAGGGCCGAAGCCGGGAAGCGCCTGAGTTCGGCCGGGCTGCTGATCCCGGCTGAGCCGGCCGATCCTGGTGATCCGGCCGACCCCGGTGATCCGGATGACGCTACTGATCCGGGTTCTCGGCGGCAGGTGCACCCATCGCTGCGAACCGCGCTGGAGGGCATCGGGCGCGCCGCACTCCAGGTGGAGATCCGCAGCTGGGCCGGTGACCGGGCGCTGCTGGCGCACCTGGGGGTCGGGACGGACGCCGGGATCGGTCTGGCTCGTCTGCAGCAAATCGCTCCGCTCCGCATGGACTCCCCCGCGGTGTCGACTGACGCGGTGGGCGTCGAGCTGGCGATCTTCGAGTCCGAGAACGTGCTGGCGGCGATCGAGCGGTTGTTACCACCCTTGCCTGAAACGCTGCCGAGTGCCGTTGATCCGATCGAGCCGGTGCGACTGAACCGGCAAGCCACCCTGGCGTTGCTGGCATTGCTGCGTCGGAGCGACTCGATCGGCGCCGACCAACTGCCGGTGGCCCGCGAGGTATTGCGGATCCTGCTGAGCTCGGCCGCTCTGAGCGCGGTCCCACCGCTGCTGGACCTGCTGTCCGGCCCGCTGCAGGCGGCGATCCGGATCACCCTCGGCGTCGCGGGCCGGGCCGGAGCCGAGGAACCGCTCTGGTTCGGCTACTGGCTTCAATGCGGTGGGCAGCTGATCGGGCTGCGCGCCGAGCCCAGCGCGCACCCGACCACTGGAGCTGCGGAGCGGATCCGGGAGTCGGCCGCTGACGCCGTCCTCACCCTGGTTCCTACCGACGGGCCCGGTCTGCGGAGCGATCTGCTGCTCGCGGTCACCGAGGCGTTCGCGGCCGGCGAAGCCAGGGAGGGCGCGTGATGGCATCGGACTCATTGGACGTTTCGGGTGGCGCTGGTGGGGTGAGCGCCCAGTACGACGACATGATCAGTACCGCAGCCGGATTGGAACAGATCGCGAACGGCCTGACGGAGCGTCAGTCGGTGATCGAGGCGATGCTGCGCAACGGCGACCTGCTGGAGTCGGCGGTTCTGGCACCGGTCACCGCCGCGCAGGTGACCGCGCAGGGCGCGGCCGCCACCATCGGGCCGAACGGTCTCCTGGTTGCGGCCGCGCGAATGCAGGCCTCCGCGCTGACTCTGCGGGTGTCGGTCGATGCCTACCAGAGTCTGGACGAAGCCTTGGCGCGCGCCACCACCGCCGGTCAGGCCGTCGGCGCACCGCTGGCGCTGCTCGGATTGCTCGGTCGCGAAGGTCTGCGGGCCGGCGATGATCTGTGGAACGGTGATCTCGCCGGGCTGCGGCAGCTGCCCGGACTGGCCGCCGAGGATGCCGGAAAGCTGCTGTACGCGAATCCGTGGATCGTCGACGGCGTGATCACCGACTCCCCCGCGCTGATGTGGACGCTGGGTTTCGCCGCCGGCCCGGTCGGCTTCGGCGTGCTGAGCGCCTGGACGAACAGCACCGAGCACGCCGCCTTTCCCCCGACCAGCGTGGAAGATGCCACCGGAGACTTGATCGCCTTCGGTGCCGGCTTCGGCGTGTTCAAGACCGGCTCCGCCGGCGTCACCCCGCTCGGCCCCGCACAGGCCGCTCCCTCGGCCCGGATGGCGGTGCCCACGAGCCTGAGCACCACCATGGACGGCGTCCGCGAACTGGGTCGTCAGAAGGGCACGATCCGGATCTTCGACGTGCCTCAGACCGATGGCACCCGCCGGTGGGTGGTCGAGATCCCCGGCACCCAGGAGTGGTCCCCCACCGCGGGCACGAACCCGGTGGATCTGACCACCAACCTGCGGTTGATGGCCGGGCAGCAGACCGAACAGAACGAGGGCATCCGCCAGGCCATGCGCCTTGCTGGTGTCGCTCCCGGCGAGCCGGTGATGCTGGCCGGGCACTCCCAGGGCGGGATCACTGCCGCCTCGCTGGCCGCCGATCCGGCCACCCGGGCCGAGTTCGACATCACCCACGTCTACACCGGAGGGTCCCCGATCGCCCGCTTCCCCATCCCGGACGACGTCAATGTGCTCTCGATCGAGCACGACCAGGACGCCGTCCCTCGCCTGGACGGCCGCGACAACCCCGACCGGCCCGGCTGGGTCACGATCCATCGCGACCCCACCGGCGTGCTCAACCAGAGAGGCGAGCCGGTGACCAACACCGCGCAGGCTCACGACAACTCCGTCTATTCGGACACCGCCGCACTCATCGACCGATCCACCGACCTCACGGTCATGCGCCAGCGGGAGACGTTCCAGCCGTTCTTCTCCGGGACCGGCGACACCACGGTTACCACCTACCAACTCACCCGGGAACTTCCATGACTCACCGCCGACGCCGGTCCGGGCTGACCGCATGCCTGATGCTGGTCTCGTTGTGCACGCTGACCGGGTGCGGATCGGGTGACCGGGGCAGGGATCCGTCCCCGAGCCCGGCCACCCATCGACATGACCCGAGCCAGGCCGAGATCAACTCGCTACGCGAACAACTGGCGACCATTGACGGCGTCCAGTCCGTCCCCGAATTCGACTACCAGAAGGGAACTTTCGGAAACGGGCCGTCCACCGGCGGAACTTTCAACAGCACCGCCACCGCCAAGCAGGATCTGATAACCATCCTCGACACGGCCTACCGGCTCACCTGGTACCGCACCGACATCGCCATGGGTGACCTGATCTACGTCGTCCAGAACCCCACAACCGGAACTGAGGTCGGAGCCGCCGACCTGGGGTTCGACACCGTCTCCATCGGACCTCGCCAACTACTGCCCCGGTACGGCCCCGGACCCACGACCTCCGCGAAGCCGAGCTGAAAGGTCCAGCCAGGGAGCTTTACGTTGTCAATCCACCGTGAAGCCGTGAAGCAGCTGGACTATGAAAAACACTCCCAGCAGGTATCCGACCGTGGTGGATGCCAGGAGAAGGTAGCCGAGGAACGCTCCCCGGCGCCTCGCTCGTAGCCAACCGTAGGCCAGCAGAGACATGACTCCAACATTGAAAGCGATTGTCAGCAACGGGTAGAGGACGACCGAGGACCAGAGCAGGAGCACCCAGGTGACCACCATGCACAGCGGGCCTGCGAGCAGGCAGAGCACTGTGCGGATGGGGCCTCGATAGGGCAATCCACGACTGTACGCATAGTCGTATCTATAGTCGTGATGCACTTACTGCACACTCCCCTACCCGGAGGTTTGATACGCGAGGGAGCATAGCAATACGTTTCAAATCATTCTGCTACGTACATCCGGGAGAAATACCTGAAAGCCTCTCCGATTTTGACCGACCGCGAGGATTTCGGGCCAACCTGCGAAATGCTCCCCGACGGAACCCTCGCGCGGCCAGTCGGTGGCGGTCTTCACGACAGGCTCACTTGCGAATCGTGGTGGGCGCTGATGCGGCTGCCGACGACGAGCCGCCCAGCGCTCCGCCGTCGCCCAGCTGGGGATCCCGGCTCAAGAGTTCCCCGGGTCACCACGGCGCGCCCGTCGAGAAGCCGGCCTTCGCCGCCGTCCGCCGGGTGCTTGCCGTGGGCTGAACTCGGTCGGGTCCCCTCCCGAGGAGGGCTTCGCCGACGCCTGACGGGCACCCAACTGGCGCGCCGAGGAGGACCCGATTTGATGTCACCCCCTAGCACTGGGATAGACTCGGCAAGCTTCACCAGCGGGTCGCTCACGCGGGCTGTTGGAGTAGTGGCGGGGCTGTGGCGCAGCTGGTAGCGCACCTCCATGGCATGGAGGGGGTCAGGAGTTCGAATCTCCTCAGCTCCACCGC
>DATINJ010000100.1:0-20607 GCA_035474375.1 Kineosporiaceae bacterium
CTGCCATCGCTCGGGTTTCGGCGATTGTGGGCTCTCTTGCTGGACCTTGACCTGGTAGTCGAACTCGGCAACGACGATTCTGAACTCACCTGAGCGAAGGGAGTACCGAGGCCCATCTGACGAGCGGTAGTAGTACTAGTAGGACCGTCGTTCCTCCCGAACTGGCTCGGGACGAACCACGTACCCACGGCGAGTTGCCTCCGCCGCAAGGCCCTGAAATATGAGCAAGCTGCGGCGGCGAAGCTCCTTGGGCATGACCAACCGACCCGGGTCATCGCGCAGGGCGGCGACCACCGGATGAGGGGCGCGCAGCTGATCCGGCACAGCGACTCGGGGCACGCCATCGAGCACTACGTGTGAATTGGCGTGTAAACCATGCCGCAAGGAGATCTGGAGGTCGCCGGCCCGGTTGTACAGCTTCTGCTTCTCAATGCGATGCCCTTCCGGCACCAGAGAGCGGCGCTTGGCGAAATCGACGATCTGACGCCAGTAGGTGGCCTCCGCCTCGGTAGGAGCTGACACGATCACCCGCCGCTCGGCAACGAGACGAGCAACCAACTCCTCGGCAGCTGCCTGCCTGCGCTCGATCAGGGTCGGACCCGCAGGGCTGGCCGACCGCTCGCCACGAGGCCTCGCCGACGACGGCTCTGGTCGCTTGCTGCGGGTATCAGGTCGCCCACCTCGGTGGCCGCGAAGCTGAGCGTCCGAGCGAGCCTCGGCTGCGTCTGCAAGGCCGTGAAGAGGGTGGTCTGGATGATGCCCATGCTCCAGGTAGTACTGGCCTGCGCCGGTGACCTCGGCACGCCAGACGCCGCCGCGTTTGCTGATGGCGAGGAGGCCTCGATTGCGCACCGCGTTCGCTGACGCTCGCAGGGACGAGTGCTCGGGAGCACCCAGATCCTCCCCGGCAGCAATGCGGGTCAAGACATCGAGCTGGCGTTCGTTCAGCGGGTCCCACCGATGCACGCAACCAGCTCACACCATGAACGAGGCTCGAACAACACGCGCCAAGTTCGCGCGGCGCTTGGCGGAGGACCAAGACCAACTTGAGGAGGTCGTCCATCTCGGAGGCCGCGGTAGCCACGTGACAGCACCTTGCGGCACCAGTCAGCGGCCCACGACACACCTCCCCCGTTTCATGATCCGCGTACCGATCCCGTACGGATCATCGAAGAGGCCCTCCCCGCGACTTCCGGGAAGGGCCTCTGACTTGCTATTTTGCCATCGTGCCTGGTGGAGCTGAGGAGACTCGAACTCCTGACCCCCTCGATGCGAACGAGGTGCGCTACCAGCTGCGCCACAGCCCCAACAGCGGGAAACGTTAGCACCGGCAGGGGGCTGGCTCCGAATCGGCACCCCGTATGAGCCGGACGAACCTCCCCAAGACCGCAGCGAAGCCAGGGGCAAGTCGGCTCAGCGTGGTCGATCCGGTGGGTCTAGGGCACCCGATCGACCACGATCGGGGATCGCAGCGGCGGTCGTCAGCGCTGGCACAGCGCCACGCCGAGAGATCGGCGACCAGCGGGCGGCAAGGACGCCAAGCGGAGGGCTCGGAGCCCGGCCATCAGCCAGCCAGGACCCGGCTGCGGGCAAGCTGGGGGCGGATCAGACAAGGACTAGCCGTTGACGACCTTCGGTTCCTCGAAGAGGTCGTCAAGGTCCGACTCCAGCGCAAGGATGCGCTCGATGTCCGCGGCGCGGCGGGGCAGTGCTCCTCGGGAGACGGCGGTCCCGGGAGCGTCAGCTGAGGCAGCCGCAGGGACGTCAAGCGGAGCGGGCTCTGGGCGATGCACGGCAGGCTTGAGCGTGTAGGTGGGCGGTGGGACCGGGACGGGCTCCCAGGTCTCTGCACCGACCGCAGCGGCCCGGCGAGCGGCCCGTTCCGAGGAACCCACAGGTGCGGCCTCGGCCACCACCTCTGCCGGGCGCGAGGGCGCGGCGAACGACCGCTGCGGACGAGCCTGCAAGGCCGCCGATTGCACCTGGACCGCCAGCAGCATCAGGGCCTCTCGACTGCGCAACCCGGCGACCCGGGAAGCCAGCACATGCATCACCAGCAGCACAGTTGCCGGGACGGCGACCCAAGCAGACATCGAGGATACGGAGGTGACCACCCAGGAGACGACGGTGGCGATGAACAGCAGGGCCATGATGCGGGCCCGTCGGCGGGCGGCGATCCGGGCGATACCGATCGCGACCTCGAGGTCGAACGGACGTTCCGGGATCTCGGCCTCCGGCGTGCGCACTGCGGGGACGGACGGCACGGAGGCCAACGCCTCCAGCGAACTCGGTCCGCCCGGCGCGAAGGCCGACCAGGGGGGATCCGAACTCGGATCGGATGCGGGGATCTCCACCGACGTCCCATCGGGCACACCGAGCGGCGAGTCGGCCGCCTCGGTGGAGTCCGGCACCTCGGTGGAGTCCGGCAGCAGTCGATCAGTCGTCCGAGACCGCTCCAGGCGCTCCTCAACCGCCGACGAGACACCAACCGACTCGATGCCACCCCGCTCAGCATCAGCCCGCGCGGCATCCACCTGCTCGGCATCCACCTGCTCGGCATCCACCTGCTCGGCATCGGGCCGCCCGTCAACAGGCTGCTCAGCATCAGCCCGCGGGGCCTCAGCAGGCTCTGCGCGAACGGGCTCGACCTCCGCCCGCACGGCATCAACTCGCTCGACACTCACGCGCTCGGCATCAGCAGGCGCGACACCAACGGGATCAACAATCCGCGTGACATCAGTCTCGGCATAGCCGGGCTCGGCACCAGCCCGCTCGACACCAACGCGCCCGGCACCAACCGACTCGCCGACGTTCGGTCCGGGCCAGCCCGTGGCCGACCTGGCACCACTCGACTCGACGGCAGATCCCAGCAGCGGCGCACCAGCAGGCTTAGATACCACCGGCTCAGCATCGGTGGTTTCGACTGATCCGGCCGCCGCGGTCTCCGCAGCACGACGCTCCGCTCGAGCCGCGAGCGCTCGGTCGGCCGGAATGTAGAGGTACTCGCCGTCGGCGTCCAGGACCACCCGGGGCGAGGTTAGAACGGCATCACCGGAACGGTGATCGGCCCCGGTGCGAGGCTTGCGCGGGCGCCGTTGCAGCACCCGCAGGCCACCGGAGAACCGGTCCGTGGTGCGCGACTGCGAAAGGTCGTCGCGCCGGCTCAGCCAATGCGGAACCAGGTAGGCAGCCCACACGCCGATGATGGCGACGAAGACGAGGCTACTAAGGTCCACAAGAGTAAACGCTAGGCCGAGGACTCTAAAGGATCACGCACCCTCACCGGTGTGTCGGCCGGGAGTCGCGGAAGATTGCGGTAGCCAGGAAGCAGGGTCCTGGTTCTCGATCGAGAGCTTGGCAGAGAGCTGCGCAGACAGCACTCGCTGTGCTCGCCGCCAGCGGGTCAGCAGCCCACCCGGCACGTCCTCCGGGGTGATGGCGAACGTGGCGTGATCCCGCCACGCGCCGTCGATGTGCAGGTACCCCCGCCGGATCCCCTCCGGGCGGAAGCCGAGCTTCTCCACCACCCGCAGGCTGGCGACGTTCTCCGGGCGGATGTTGACCTCGAGCCGGTGCATGCCGAGGCCGAAGAGGCAGTGATCCACCATCATCGCCACCGCGGTCGGCACCACCCCTTGACCGGCGACGGCGCGGTCGACCCAGTAGCCGATCTGCCCGGATCGCAGCGAGCCCCAGACGATGCCGCTCACGGTGACCTGGCCAACGAACCGGCCGTTCAGATGGACGGCGAGGGGCAGCATCCGGCCGGCGCGCGCCTCCCGGTCGAAGCCTCGGACCATCGCGCCGAAGGTCAACGGCCGCCCACTGCCCTCCGGGTGGGTCGCCTCCCAGGGGGCGAGCCACTCGGCGTTCGAAGACCGGACGGCGTTCCAGTTCCGCGCGTCCCGCCGGTGCAGTGGGCGCAACGTGATCAGGCCATCGGTCAATTCGATCGGCCAGCCGGTGCCGATCCCCGGCTCAGCCACGATGCACCGGATCCGGGGAATCGGACGACGCGGACGACGCGGGGTGATCGCCACCATGAATCTGATCGACCGCATGCACCAGCACACCATCGAGGACGGCGAGGCCGTCCCGGCAACCTCCCGGCGACCCGGGAAGGTTGACGATCAGAGTCTGCCCGGCCAGTCCCGCCAAGCCACGGGAAAGGGCAGCGGTCGGGATCCCGGCGGAGGTGCCACGGAACCGGATCGCCTCGGCGAGCCCGGGAATCTCGCGTTCCAGGACGCCGCGAGTCGCCTCCGGCGTCCGATCACTGGGTGACAGTCCAGTGCCACCGGTGGTCAGGACCACGTCGTACTGCTTGCGGACGGCGTCCCGCAGCGCCTCTGCCACCGGCTCACCATCGGGCACGACGAGCGGCCCGTCCACCGCGAAACCCCATCCCCGCAGGCCTTCGACCAGCACCGGACCACCGCGGTCGGGGTATACCCCGGCCGCCGCTCGGTTCGAGGCGGTGATCACCAGGGCTCGGCCGATCACATCGTCGACGCGGTGCGGATCAGTCACGACGCCAGTCTCCCGAGCGACCACCACTCTTGGCCACCACCCGAACCGCAGTGATCTCAGCCAACTTGTCCACCGCCTTGATCATGTCGATCAGCGCCAGCCCGGCCACGGCCACGCTGGTCAGCGCCTCCATCTCGACTCCCGTTCGGTCGGCAGTCCGGACGGTGGCGCGGATGTCCACACCGTCGTCCCGCACCTGAAGATCCACGTCCACAGCATGCACCGCGACCGGGTGCGCCAAAGGCACCAGGTCCGGCGTGCGCTTGGCGGCCTGGATCCCGGCGATTCGGGCGACGGCGAGCGCATCCCCCTTCGGCACGCCGTCCCCGCGGAGCAGGGCAATCACGGCAGGCGAGCAAAGCACCCGGCCGGTGGCGGTGGCCTCCCGGGTGGTGACCTGCTTGGCAGAGACATCGACCATCCGGGCGGCGCCGGCCTCGTTCAGATGGGTGAGGTGGCCCTGGGACGTCCCGCTCACCACCGGCTCCTTTGATCGAGGATCAGGCAAGCCAAGCGGTCACCGGCGGTCACCTCGGTGACCTCCTCCGGGACGACGGCCAGGCAGGTAGCCTCGGCAAGATCGGCGACCAGGTGCGAACCCTGCCCACCGACCGGCCGCACCTGCAGGTCCCCGAATCCGCGATCCTCCAGCCGAGCCCGGACGAACTGGCGTTTGCCGGCCGGGGAGGTCCAACCGGTCGCCGCGCTCGCCGTCCGGAAATCGCGTGGTGCGCTCTCACCGGCCAGCCACAGCAGCGCTGGGCGGACGAAGATCTCGAAGGAGACCAGCGCGCTGACCGGGTTGCCGGGCAGAGTGAAGATCGGCGTCCCGGCGTCGCCGATGGTGCCGAACCCCTGCGGCATTCCGGGCTGCATTGCCACCTTGTCGAACCGCACCGTGCCGAGTTTGCGCAGCACCTCCTTGACGGTGTCGTAGGCGCCGGCGCTCACCCCACCGGTCGTGATCACTAGATCGGCGCGCAGAGCGGCCTCCGCAAGCATCTGGGTCACCGATTCGGGGTTGTCGTCGATCACGCCGCCGTGCTCCGCGTCGACCCCGAGCTCGCGGGCCGCAGCGATCAACCCATACCCATTCGAGTCATGAATCTGCCCGGGGCCCAAGGTTTTTCCAGGAGGAACCAGCTCGCTGCCGGTGGGCATCACGAGCACCAGGGGGCGCGGCTTGACCAGCACTCGGTCTCGGCCGACGGCCGCGAGCAGGGCGATGTGCCGCGGTGAGAGCCGCGCGCCGACCTGGATCACGGTCTCACCAGCCCGCACGTCTTCCCCGCTACGGCGCACGTACTGGCCCTCGGCGGGAGCGCGCCGGGACAGCACCTGAGCGGTCCCGGCGTCGGTCCACTCGACCGGGACGACGGCGTCGGCACCGGCTGGGAGCGGAGCACCGGTCATGATCCGCAGGGCGGTTCCCGGTTCGAGCACGAGCGCCTCGGCATGCCCGGCCGGGATGTCGCCGAGCACCGGCAGCGTGACCGGTGAATCCGGGCCGGCGGAGGCCAACTCGGCAGCCCGGACGGCGTAACCATCCATCGACGAGTTGTCGAACCTCGGCATGTCGATCGCCGAGACCACATCCTCGGCCAGCAGGCATCCGGCCGCTTCGAGCAAGGGCACCTCGCGAGCCGGAAGCGGCTTGATCGCTGCCAGGCAGTCGGCGAGATGCGCGTCAACTGACAGCATTTCGCTCACGCTTTCGGCTCGCCCGTGGGTTCGTCGGCCAGCCGTGCGACGAAGCCGCGCAACCAGACCCGAAGGTCCGGGCCCAAGTCAGCGCGCTCGGAGGCGAGTTGGACGACAGCCTTCAGGTAGTCCAGCCGGTCACCGGTGTCGTATCGGCGACCGGAGAAGATCACTCCGTAGACTCCACCGCCTGGCTCGGCCGGACGCTGTGTGAGTTCCTGCAGGGCGTCGGTGATCTGAATCTCGCCGCCGCGCCCGGGCTTGGTGTCTTTGAGGATGTCGAAGACCCGCGGGTGCAGCACGTACCGACCGATCACCGCGAGGTTGCTCGGAGCGTCCTCCGGGTCCGGCTTCTCTACCATCCCGGTGATTTTGACGACGTCGTCCAGTTCGGTCCGCTCGACGGCGGCGCAGCCGTACATGTGCACCTGGCTGGGATCGACCTCCATCAGCGCGACCACGCTGCCGTGGGTCTGCCGTTGGACGCCGATCATCCGGGTGAGCAATGGGTCGCGCTCGTCGATCAAGTCGTCACCGAGCAGCACCGCGAACGGGTTGTCACCGACATGGTGGACGGCGCAGAGAATGGCGTGACCGAGACCGCGCGGGTCGCCCTGCCGGGTGTAGTGGATATCGGCGATCACGTTCGACTCGCGGACCCGCTCCAGCCGGAGCCGGTCGCCCTTGGCTTCCAGGGCCGCCTCGAGTTCCCAGGCCCGGTCGAAGTGATCCTCGAGCGAACGCTTGTTCCGCCCGGTGATCATCAGGACGTCGTCCAACCCGGCGGCGACCGCCTCTTCGACCACGTACTGGATCGCCGGTCGGTCGACGACCGGCAGCATTTCCTTGGGCGTCGCCTTGGTAGCGGGAAGAAATCTGGTGCCGAGCCCGGCGGCGGGGATCACTGCCTTGGTTATTTGTGGGCCGAGAGCTCCCCCGCCCAAGATTGCCAAGTCAGGAGTCACCGTTGGTTCCGTCATGTGATCAGGCTACCCAGCCTGGGAGACGGCGGCTGCGGATGGTGCGATTCCGGCCACTTCCCAGCGGTCGCGACCTTCCCGCTTGGCGACATAAAGCGCCTCGTCAGCGGCGTGCAGCAGCTCAGTCGGAGTTCGGCCGTGCCCAGGGAACGACGCCACTCCGATCGAGACCGTCACCATCTGCGACAGCTCACCGAGCCAGAACGGCTCCTCTCGCACGACTCTGAGCACCCGCTCGGCCACCCGGCAACCGCCAGCGATATCCGTTTCCGGCAGAACCACCGCGAACTCCTCCCCGCCGTACCGCGCCACGGTGTCCAGCTCGCGGACACAAGTCAGCACTCGATGCGCGAACTCGCGCAGCACCCAGTCCCCGAACTGGTGCCCGAGGGTGTCATTGACCTGCTTGAAGTGGTCCAGGTCAAGCATCAGCACGGTCAGCGGCCGGCCGAACCGGTTGGCTCCGGCGACCCCACGGGACAGCATGTTGGTCAGGTCGCGGACGTTGCCGACGCCGGTCAGCGGATCGGTGACGGACAATCGCCGGACTTCTTCATGCAGCCAAACGTTGGCGATCGCCGTCCCGGCACGATCAACCAGGGCACGCACCGGGGACAGCGACACGGCATCGAACGCGGCTACGCCCGGACCGCGCGCCAGCGCAAGCATCCCGATCAGCCGGCCGCCGGAGCGGATCGGGACGGCGACCATCGGGCCGCCGTCCGAGGTGTGCCCGAACCGCGGTTCGGGCACCGCGTCGGCCGGGACTTCTCGGAAGCATTGCTCGGCGAATCCGGGCAATCCCTCCAGCGCCGTCTGTGCGCTCCGAACCGGCGCTCGAGCAGCCCCTCTGACCTGCAACAGCGGCGAGTTCGGCGAGGGCGCCCCGGACACTTCGTCGGTGAGCAGCGCCATCCCGGCGACCGCGCCGGTGCTGCGCAGGCAGGCCGTCGTCACCGCTTCGAGCAGCTTGTCGGGGTCGTGTGTGTGTTCCAGAGCGGTTCCGAAGCTGGCCAAGGTGTCCGCCAGCGCTCCTCGACTGACCTGTAGTTCATCGGTGGCGATCGCCAGTTCCTCGGCGACGGGTGCGGAGAGCCGGGCGGCGAGGGCCCGGATCGGCAGCATCGCCAGCAGAGCAAACCCGAGGGCGAGCAGGCCCAGTACCAGCAACCAGTCGCTGCCGGTCACCGTGATGGTGGCCAGAATCGGCAGCGGAACCCCCGGCCCGGCCGGCCGGACGGCATACCCCACGCCCGCGACCGTCCCGTCCGGCCCGACGGACTCAATGGAGCGGGTGAGGCCGAGCAGCTGTGCCCGCTGGGCGGCGGGCGCGCTGGTGGCCAGCAACCGGTCCCCGCCCCCCAGCACACTGAGCGCGCCGTCCGTGCCGAGCCCGGTTCGCAGATCACGCAGCGCGAAGTCGTCCAGCGGAACCCAGAGAACAACCTGGCCTACCCGCACCACCTGCCCGTCGACCTTCGCTCGCACCTCTCGGCTCTCGGCGAGACCAGCCACCCGGAGATCCTTGCCCGGCAGCCCGGCCGAGCAGGAGGCGCCATACCCGGCAGCCCGGGCCGCTGCTATCCCGGACGCCGCGCCGGCGACGGCCAGTGGCCGGCCCTGGGCGTCGAACACCGCGACCGCCGCTTCCGGATGTCCGGCCGCGGTGCCCTCGGCGACGGCCCTGGCCGCCGAGAGCGGGATCGATCCGTAGAACGTCGCGTAGGCCGCTGCCTGACGGGCCGCCGCTGTCACCGTTTCGCCGACCGCCTCGCACTTGGTCCGCAGCGCCACCTCGGCGCTACGAGCATTCCGGGCAGCGCTGTTCTGCGCGGATTCGATCGCGTGCCGCGGCGCCCAGTAGCCGATCCCGAGCGCGAGCACGAGCAGCGGACCGATCAGCACCGCGACCAGGCTGACGGCCACCTTGGAGCGCAGGGAAGTCCCAAGCTTGCTCGCTCTGACGGTCACCGGTTCTCATCCGATCTGGCCTTGGGCCCGCGCGGATTGGTTTCGCGGGCAGTTCCGGTCAGGCGCCGCTCTGGCTGCAGCCGACGCCGATTCTTGACTTGGCGGTCCGGGATGATCAGGGTCTCGTGAGGCAAGGTGGGAACCACCTGAGCGATTATGACAACGCCTTGTAAACGGGTACACACTGAGAGTAGCGCGAAGGGGGCAGTTCCCCGGCGGCTCAGCAGCGAGTAAGGCGTTCGGAGGAGAGGCACCAATGCCCGCATCGCAGGCTCAACTGATCCCGACCAAGCTCGCGCTCCGGCGCACGCTGAAGGCCCAGAGACACGGCCGCACGGCAGCCGAACGGGACCAGGTGGCCCGTGCGATCGCCGCTGTCGGCCTGGAGCTACCGCGGTTACGCCAGGCCGACTGCGTGGCCGTCTATGCCTCGTTGCCGGAGGAGCCCGGAACCGCGCTTCTGCGCGCCGGCCTGCGAGAACTCGGAATCCGGGTGCTCCTGCCGGTGGTCGGCGACGATCCCGAGAGCCGCCGCCTGGACTGGGCGCAAGACCAGGGCGAACTGGTCAGCGCCGGGGCGTTGAACCTGCTCGAGCCGCCGGGCGAGCGCTTCGGCCCAGCCGAGCTCGGCAAGGCTCAGGTGATCTTGGTGCCGGCGCTCGCCGTCGACACCACCGGCACGCGGCTCGGCCGCGGTGGTGGCTACTACGACACCGCGTTGACCCAGGCCGATCCGCATGCGCTGCGGTTGGCGCTGGTGCACGACCAGGAGGTCCTGGACGCCGAGACCACGCCGATCCCGCGCGAACCACATGACGTGGAAGTGCACGGCGCGATTACCCCGACCCGGTGGATGTTCTTCAGGTCGGTCCAGGATTGAAGATCTGTTCGTCACCCTTGGCGGCGCGCACCGCGGCAGCGGTGAACGGCCACGCGTAGTCCTGGCCCTTGAGCCAGGTGCTGATCTGGTCGTCGTAATGCGCGTCACCGGGGTGACCGGAGATCCCGGTCTGGTTCACCCAACGCGACTTGTCCAGGTCCGACAGGTCGACGATCATGCGCATCGACGGCGCGGAGGTCACATCGAAGGTGCCCGAGGAGGCATCCCAGGAGAAGGCGCTGACGATGGACGAACCGCCAGGGGCGGAATACGGGCCTCGGTTGAACAGCTTGCGCACCGGGGACATCACGCTGAGGTCGCCGAGCGGAATCTGCTCCAGGGTCAGCCGGTGCAACCGACCCCATTCCCAGCGCTTCGGATCCTTGCCGAGCTTGCTGGTCAGTTCCAGCCGAGCCGACACCATCGACCGACGCAGCACTTCATCACGAGACTCAACGACGTCGGTCGTCGTCCGGTCGTCCCACCACCGGTCTTTCTTCTCCTTGTCCGGCAACAGCGTCCGCACCACCTCGAACCAGCGGTCACCGCCGTCCGGTTTGAATCCGTCCGGCAGTTCGTCGGCGAAGGCCACGTTGAGGATCGTCGCCCAGACGACGTTGAAATAGGCTGCCGCCGCGGAGTCGGTCGGCTGGCTGTAGTCCCAGCCCTCGAGCAGCTTGACGGCGTCCTCGGTGAACTGCTCGTCGGCGTCCATCGGGGTGGTGTCTCTCTTGTCCCGGATCCCGGTTTCCAGCAGTAAGGGAACCAGGAGTTTGGCGATCCCGTTCTGCGTATCGTCCTCGATCGCCCTCATGTCGTCGACAGTCAGCGGACGCTGTTTGTTCTTCGCATCCTGCAACAGTTCGCGAATCCGCTGGGAGCGGTAGCCGTAGTCCCAGTCCGAGGTGATCTTCACTGCGCTGCCCGGACCGGCCACCGCCTGGTTCGCGGCGACGATGAACCCTTCGGTGGGATCCTCGACCCAGGGCAACTGCCCGGTGGGCACGAAACCGGTCCAGTCGTAGGCCGAATCCCATCCCGGATGTGGCCAGGTGCCATTCCCCGATACCGGTGCGTCCTTCCGACCCGGGCCTCGCACCGGGATCCGACCAGGTGCCTGGTAACCGATGTGACCGTCGACGTCGGCGTAGACCACGTTCTGCGCCGGGGCGTCGAGCTTCAACACCGCAGCGCGGAACTCGTCGAAGTTCGACGCGACGTCCAGTTGCAGCAGCGCGTCCATCGCTTTTCCGGGCTGCAACGCCGTCCAGGCGAGCGAAACGGCGTACGTCGTGTCCCGGGTTCGCTTCTCCCCCGGCGCCGGAGCGGTGTTGCCCGCGGTCGCGACGCCCTTGATGACATCGGAAATTATCGGGCCGTGAGCGGTGGACCGGATCACCACCGGCACCGGCTTGCCTCCGGCCACCGAGATCGTCTCCGTGCGCTGCGTCACGGGCACGTACGCCCCGTCCCGCTCGACCTCACCGGCGCCGTTGATCCGTTCCAGGTAGAAGTCGGTGACATCCGGGTAGAGGTTGGTCAACCCCCAGGAGATCCGTGAGTTGTGCCCGATCACCACGCCCGGCATCCCAGCGAATCCGAAGCCGGCGACATCGAACGGGCAGGCCGCGGACTGGGTGATGCAGTGCAGGCCGACCTGGGTCCAGACCCCGGGCATCGAGGCCTTCAGGTGCGGATCGTTCACCAGGATCGGCAGTCCGGTCGCGGACATGTCCCCGCCGACTACCCAGGAGTTCGAGCCGATCCCGTCGCCGCGGCCGAGCAACTGCGGGATCGCCGAGATCGCCTTGTTGGCCGAGGTGAAGACCTGCTGGGCCGCCGCGCTTTCCAGCGCCGCTCCGATCTCGTCGGAATCACCTGCTGCGGTCGATTTCGAATCGGCCTTGGCGGTCTTGCTGTTCTTGGCGCTGGCCTTGGCGTCCTTGCTGTTCTTGGTGCGGGTCTTGGCGGCCTTCGGGATCAGGGACGCCGAAGCGCCACCGGCCGCTCCGGTGATGATCGGCTGGTGCTCGTTGTACGGGTAGGTCGGGTAGAGCTGCTCAACCCGACCTACATCACCGACCGTGTCGTAGGCCCGGGCTCGTTCGAGTTCCTCGTTGTAGTTGCTCCGCAGGTCCCAGGCCATCGCTTTGAGCCAGGACAGGGAGTCCACCGGAGTCCACGGCTCGATCGTCTGGAGCGGGTTGGACCGATCGAGCACGGTGTAACTGACCGAGAGTTCGGACGCCGACCGACCGCGCAGATAGTCATTCACACCATCGGCATAAGCTTCGAGATAGCTGCGGGTGTTCGCGCTGAGCCCGTCCAGTTCCTGCTGCGCCACCCGCCGCCAGCCCAGAGTGCGAACCACCTTGTCGGCTTCCAGCGCATCGTCGTCTGCACCGACCAACTCACTGAGCCGACCTGAGGTGATGTGCCGGCGAAGGTCCATCTCGAAGAACCGGTCCTGGGCATTGACGTACCCCTGAACCTGGAAGAGATCGTCCGCGTCCTCGGCGTAGATCTGCGGCACGGCCTGATCGTCCCGCACCACCGTGACCTTGCCGTTCAGACCGGGCAGGGTGACGTTGCCGCTGCGTTCGGGCAGCGGCCGACGGATAAACGTGATCACCAGAACCAGAGCGATGATCAGAGCCGTTGCGACGACGACGACTGAGCCGAAGGCCGTCGCACGCAGGGCACGGCGATGAGTCACGGAAGGACTCTAGCCAGTGCCAGGTCGGTTCAGAGCCACGGCCAGGTCAGTAGGCAGCCTCCGAATGCGCCGGGCAACCGCCGCCGCTCACAGATAGGGTCTTCCCGACGACGGAGGGTGGGCGAAAGGATGACAGCTTGACGATCGAGCAGCTCAACCTTGCGCTGCTCACCGGACCCACTGTGCTCCTGGCCGCCGTGATCGCCGTCCGATTCTCGGTCGGCAGTGGATTCCCGTCCCTGTTGATCTATCTCGCGTTCGGCCTGCTGATCGGCGAGGACGGATTCGGCGTAGCGTTCGACGACGCCGAACTCACTGCGGCCCTCGGCTACGGAGCCCTGGTCCTGATCCTGGCCGAGGGTGGATTGACCACCCGGTGGACGACGATTCGGCCGGCGGTTGCGCCTGCCGCGCTGCTGGCCACCCTCGGGACCTGCGTCTCAGTTGCCGTGGCCGGTACCGGCGCGCATTTCCTGCTGCACCTGGACTGGCCGCTGGCCCTGCTGCTGGGTGCGGCGATCTCCTCCACCGACGCGGCGGCCGTCTTCTCGGTATTGCGGCGAGTGCCGCTGCCACCGCGACTGGTCGGAATGCTGGAAGCAGAGTCGGGCTTCAACGACGCGCCGGTGGTGATCATTGTGATCACCCTCACGGAAGTAGCCAGCGGCGGCGAGTCCCACGGATTCGGCTATCTACTGGCCAAAGCCGGCTACGAGCTCGGCCTGGGTCTCAGCGTCGGGCTGCTGATCGGCTGGCTCGGATCACTCGGCATGCGTCAGGTGGCGTTGCCCTCCTCCGGGCTCTACCCGATCGCCGTCCTCGGCCTCGCGGTCGGCGCCTATGGCGTCGCGGCCACCCTGCACGCCTCCGGCTTCCTCGCCGTCTACCTGGCGTCGCTGGTCCTCGGCAATTCCCGGCTTCCGCACGGGGTGGCCGTGCGCGGCTTCGCCGAAGGGCTGGGGTGGATCGCTCAGATCGGCTTGTTCGTGATGCTCGGTCTGCTGGCCTCTCCGGATCGATTGCCGAGGCAGATCGGGCCGGCGGTGACGATCGGTCTGATCCTGCTGCTGGTCGCGCGACCGCTGTCGGTGTTCAGCTCGGCCTCCTGGTTCGGCGTCCCGTTCCGCCAGCAACTGTTCCTCTCCTGGGCCGGGCTACGTGGAGCGGTCCCGGTGGTGCTCGCCACGGTGCCGATGGCGGCCGGAGTGTCCGGCTCGGAAAGGCTCTTCGACCTGGTCTTCGTACTTGTGGTGATCTTCACCTTGCTGCAGGCGCCGACTCTGCCCTGGGTGGCCAAACGGCTGGGCCTGAGCGACTCGATGCAGGCCGTTGGGCTGGATGTCGAGTCGTCCCCGCTCGGCGCCCAGGGGGCGGACGTGCTGGAAGCGCACATTGGTCCGCACTCCCACCTGCACGGGGTGGAGATTTTCGAGCTCCGGCTGCCGGAAGGGTCGAACGTCACCCTGGTGTTGCGCGGCGGCGAGGCCCTGGTGCCGACTCCTCGCACCATGCTGCGCCACGGCGACGACCTCATCGTGGTGGCGTCCGAGCGAGTCCGGGATGCCACTGAAGATCGACTACGCAAGGTCAGCGAGGGCGGCAAATTGTCCAGTTGGCTCAGCCCGGAGGCCCCGGAATCGGCAGTCCGCCGCTCGGCCGCCGCGCTCGAGCCCGGCCTTCTCCGTCGGCTCCGACCCGGCGGACGTCGATCCGGGCGAGGCAGACGCTACCGATCGTCATGATCGATAGCCCTGTCCGGCCGCACACCCGTTCGGGTGCAGTTCAGATCGGGAATCAGCCAGCGGTTCAGCCCGTTCCCCTGGCTGGCCAGCACGGTTTCACGCACTGACTATGGTCGATCCGTCGTCGATGCGTCAGACAGGCACCGCGCCGTGCATTATCATTGGCACTCCGAACCAGAGAGTGCCAGTTCGCCCACCGAGCAGTACCGATCAGGAGGACGACGTGCCGACGTACGTCTATGCGTGCACCGAGTGCGATCACCGCTTCGAGGCGCAGCAGGCGTTCACCGATAACGCCCTGACCGACTGCCCGAACTGCGGCGGCAAGCTCCGCAAGGTGTTCAATTCGGTCGGAATCGTCTTCAAGGGCTCCGGTTTCTACCGCAACGACTCACGCGGCAACGGCAAGACGTCCGAGGCCGGTTCCACGGCTTCGGCCGGTGGCTCAGACTCGGCGAAGTCGACCAGCTCGTCCGACAGCGGGACCGGCTCGAACGGTGCTGCCTCGACGAACGGCTCGTCGTCCACCGCGACGCCGTCCACGTCCGGCGCCGGCAGCTCCTCCGGGTCCTCTACGAGTTCATCCTCGTCGAGCACCGCCGCGAGTTCCTCGGGAAGCGCGGCCTGAGCACAGAGGTGGCCGCGAGCGGCTCCTCCACCGTCCGTACGACGAGCCGGTTATCCACAATTTGGGTCGCGCCGCGCCGATGACCGTCTCGGCTGGATAGCGTTCCGGTCATGTCAGCCATCACACCCAGCACCTCTGCCGGCACCGTCGACCCCGGTGACCGCGCCGAGATCGGCGTCATCGGCGGATCGGGGTTCTACTCCTTCCTGGAGAACGCCCACGAGGTCGCCGTCGAGACGCCATTCGGGCCACCGAGTGAAGCTCCGCTGGTCGGAGAGGTCTCCGGGCGCCGCGTGGCGTTCCTACCTCGACACGGCCGCGATCACCGCTTCCCGCCGCACCGAGTGAACTACCGGGCCAACCTCTGGGCGCTGCGAGCCCTCGGAGTGCGACAGGTGCTCGGCCCCTGTGCCGTCGGCTCGCTTCGCACCGAACTCGGCCCCGGCACTCTGGTCATTCCCGACCAGCTGATCGACCGGACCTGGGGCCGGGAACACACGGTCTACGGCGACGTCGGCCCAGTGGTCCACATCTCCTTCGCAGACCCGTACTGCCCTCGCGGGCGCACGACAGCGCTGGAGGCTTCGGAAACCGCAGGGTGGCCGGCCGAACAGCGAGGCACCCTGATCGTCATCAATGGCCCTCGGTTCTCCACCCGAGCCGAATCGCGCTGGCACGCGGCGGCGGGCGCCGACATCGTCGGCATGACCGGGGTACCGGAGGCCTCGATCGCCCGCGAACTGGCCCTCTGCTACACGTCACTGGCGGTTGTCACCGACCACGATGCCGGGGTCGACACCGGCCAGGGAGTCACCCACGCCGAGGTGATGAGCACCTTCGGAAAGAGCATCGATCGGCTGAGATCCCTGATGGCAGAGGTGATCTCGAGCCTCCCGTCGGATGCTGACTGCTCCTGCCAGCGCAGCATCGACGGGCTGGAGCTGCCGTTCGAGCTGCCCTGAGCGAGCCGAGGCCCGACCAACACGTTCGACCGAGCGCGGCCAGGAGGCACCGCAGATGGACGACGTCACACCCAATGGACCACCTCCGATCGGCGGATGGGTGCCGACCGGGCGACCAGGTAGCCAGCAGACTGGTGAAAGCCTTTTTGAGCCAACCATTCCCGCTCGATCCCCGGCGACCCATGGCTTCAGCACCGCGCTCGTCGGGTCGCTTGGTCCGGCACCGGCCGGGCGGCCTGGTCCGGCACCGGCCGGGCGGTCTGGTCCGGCACCGGCCGGGCGGTCTGGTCCTGCGGTCGCCGGGCTTGGTCCGGCACCGTCCAAGCCGCTTGGCAGCGCACCCGCCAGCAGGCTCCGCTCCATATCGTCCGGGCCACCCCGTTCTGCACCTGCCGGAGTAGGGCTGATGCGGCTTAACCTGATGCGGCTCAGCAAGGCGTTGCGTTACGCCCGCCCGTCCAATTGGCGGCCACCGGCCCGGCTCGGGAGCGGGCCGGTCCGCACCATCCGGCTGCTGCTGGCCCGACACCGCCGGCTTCTCGGCGTCTGCCTGACCCTGATCGGGCTGGGAGTCACCATCCGGGCCGCTGCCCCGCCTCCGTCGCCCACCGTTGCGGTCCTGGTCGCTGCCCGCGATCTCCCTGCCGGGCGAACGTTGACCAGCGGAGACCTTCAGTCCGCGAGCTGGCCGGTCAGCCAGGTGCCGAGCGGCCGCTTGATCGCCGCCGCGGGGCGCAAACTGGCGTCACCGATTCGCACCGGTGAGCCGGTGACGGATGCCCGGGTAGTCGGGCCGGGGTTGCTCGCCGGTCAGGCACCGGGCACGGTCGCGGTTCCGGTGCGGCTGGGCGACCCGGCTGCCGGTGCGCTCGTGCAGGCCGGCGACCGGGTCGATGTCCTGGCCTCCGCGTCGTCGTCCTGGTCCGGGTCGTCGTCCTGGTCCGGGTCGTCGTCCGGCCAATCCGCCGAGCCAGATTTGGCCGACGGCACCGACCCTGAAGCCAACGGCCTGACCGGTAGCCGCAGCACGAGCACGGCCGCGACCGGCGGCGCGGAGCGCGTCGCGGCGGGAGCGCTGGTGCTCGCCGCGCCGGGTGCGGGCCCGGTGGATGATGGCAGTGGGTCGCCCGGCGCCGGTCTGAGCAACCTGGCCGGTGATGCCATCCCCGGCACGGCATCGGGGGAAGCATCCGGCGCAGGGCTGCTCGTGTTGGCGGTCAGCTCGAGAGAGGCGGCCCGACTGACCGCGCTGCAGTCCGGCCGTTATCTCGGAATCGCCGTGCTCCCCCAGCACTGAGGTCCCTCTGGAACGAGCAGCCTAGTGAGGTTCCCCTCCGGAACGAGAAGAGCCTGGTCCGGAACGAGAAGAGCCTGGTCCGGACGGACGGGACGAGCCCGGGCACCCCCTGGGATTACCGGGGCCAGCCAATTCGCCACTCTGATCCGGGCAGGTAGTCCGAGATCAGGACGAAATGGTTGCACCAGGCCAAATGGCTGCCCATGGTGTCCCTCAAAGGGCGAGCTCTTGGCTGCTGGACAAACAAAAACATGGCGCGGACACCTTGTCGCACTACGCTCGCGGGCAAGAGCCAGGCAACCCCGGAGGCGGCACAATGATCAAGGGTTTCAAGGACTTCATCCTGCGCGGCAACGTGGTCGACCTGGCGGTGGCCGTCGTGATCGGCGCGGCTTTCGCCACAGTCGTCGCCTCGTTCACCAAGGGCATCATCGAACCCCTGCTCGCTGCCATTGGCGGCGGCAATCCCGGCGATGGCCTCGGCTTTCGTCTCCGAGGGGATAATCCCAAGACGTTGGTGGACTTCGGGCTCATCACCGGCGCGGTGATCAACTTTCTGATCGTCGCAGCGGTGATCTACTTCCTGATCATCGTGCCGATGAACATGCTGTTGGAGCGACGCCGCCGCGGCGAGGAGCCCGAGCCGGCGGCACCGCCGGAAGACATCCTGCTACTGCAGGAGATCCGTGACCTCCTGCGCGATCGTCCACAGAACGACCGCCCGCAAGCCTGATCCCTCAAGCCACCTCATGCATGATCGTGGTCGATCCGGCGGCGCTATCCCACCGGATCGACCACGGTAAGCGAGAGCGTGAAGCCTCAGTCCCAGTGCGGAGGGCGGTCTCGGCGGAACTGCTCGTCGCGATCCTCGGGCTCGCGTTCGCCCCAGCCCTCGTCGGTATCGTCGCTCGACTTCATCGGCAGCACCGGGCGATCGTCTCGGCCTTCGGAACCAGCGCCCGAACCAGGGCCTGCCTCAGGACCAGCACCGACGCCCACCTCAGGGCCGGAACCAGAGCCCAACCCGGAGCCCGAATCAGCGGCGAAACCAGCGTCCGACCCAGCCTCGGGCTCAGCCTCGCCACCACCGCTGGAAGTCTGATCACCGTTCACAACCGGCGACTCTACCCACCCCGCAGGCCCGGCCACAGACCCGCCCGAACCGGCAGAAGCACCCAACCCGGAAGCACCCAGCGCGAAAGCACCCTCCTCGGCGAAGCTCAGCGAATCACCGTCGCTCAGCGAAGACTCGCCCATCGCTCGGCTCCAGGCCTCCTTGATCCGGTCCACCTCCAGCGCCGGGTCGCTGAACAGGTCCATCGCCGACACCTTGCAGTACACCCAGCCGGCCCGTTCCCAGCGGAGGGGGCGGCTGCGCTCACGCTCGCGGCAGGGCCGGGAAGAGAACGCCGGACCATCCAGGTCCACCGCCACCAACAAGCGACCGGGTACCCGGGGATCCGCCACCGCGATGTCCAACGGCCAACCGCCGTCCCCGACCCGGACCTGTACCGGCAGCCCGGCGGCGGCCAGCCGATCACGCAGGTCTGTCACCAGGCCATCGGTGGCAGACGACATCCGTCCAGCGCTCGCCGTACCCCGGCCACCGGCAGCCAGCAGGACATCCCGCAGCAGTCGCGCTCCGGCGGTGCGTAACCGGTCGACGATCAGATCATCGGCGGTGAAGCAGCAGACCACGCTGGTCCGGCCGCGAGCCCGACTCATCGCTGTGGTCAAGGCAGCCGCGCCCTTGTCGCCGTCGAGGACGCCGAACCGGTGCAGCACCCGACCATGCGGCGTCCGGGCCAGACCGATCGAGACGATCGCGGCGTCCCGCTCGACGCCGAGAACCCGCTGCACGGAACGGACCACGAACGGCTCCGCCCGCCCGTCCTGCCACTGCTCGGCAAGCCATCGCCCAAGCACCGGCCGGTCCGCGACCTGCAGCCGAAGCGCCTCCTCGATCCGCTCCGCGTGCCGCTCGCTGAGCGTCACCACGACCAGCGACTCGTCCGGCTGCCGAAGCGCGTGCAGCTCTACCAGTTCGACCACCCGGAGTACCTCGGCGTCCGAACTGACCGGCAGTTCCTCCCCCGGCGGCGGGATGGCTATCCCGTCCGGCACCGCTTCCAGCGAAAGCGGTGGCAGCACATCGGTTCCGGGAGTCAGCTGCCAGCCTTCCGGGTAGCGCGGCGCGAGCGGTACGAGCATCCGGCCGTCTCGGGCCCGGTGGTCGCGGTCGAGCCGACAGACCCTGGCGAACGGGGCCAGCGCTTCGATCACCGAGGTGCTGGCATCCGGTGGGGCCAGTCGACGACGGTCCCCGGCGACAATCACCTGAGCCCCCCGAGCCAACGACGCCACGACCTCTGGCAACCCGATATGACCGGCGTCATCCACCACGACGGTATCGATGATTGCCGCGGTCCCCGGCTGGGCCGGAGCCAGACAGGCGGCCACCGTGTCCGGACTCATCATCCAGATCGGGGTCAGCGCGGACAGCACGTCCGGGCAACGACGGACCAGGTCAACCATCCGGGGACGGCGATCGTCGCGCGCGAGCTCCTGGCGCAACAGCTGGACCTGATCGGTTCGCGTGGCCATGATTTTCGCGGCCCGACTCAGAACGGCGGTCCGCACCAGATCGGCACCGGCCGCGATCCTCGCCGTCTCGGCCTGCCGAAGTTGCCGGGCGGCCTCGCGCAGCAGTTCGGGATCGTGCCTGGCCAGCCGCGGATCGGAGCGGACGATGCTGTCCCGTACCGAGGACCACCAGACCAGGTCGTACTCGGCGTCGATCTGCTCCGGGCCGACATGTCGGGCGGCCAGATCCTCGACCAGGTCGCCGAGCCCGGCCTGCGCCAGCCGATCGCGGAGGGTGGCCCGCCGAGGCTGACCGAGAATGCCGTGACTGTCGCCGGCCAGGTCGAACACCCGATGCTCCAGGTCCACGAGCGGCAATTGCCGCAAACTCGGGCTCGGGACGTCGGTGAACACCTCGGACAGGACGTCGATCGCGGCCAGCACCCGGTGCACCGCGGCCTCCGCCTCGGACAGACCGGGGACGACCCGCGGGCCGGTTCCGGTCGCCGACAACCGACGCCAGGCTTCGCGCTGCTTACTCGCCGTCCCCAGCACCGCATGCAGGTCGGCGACATGCACCCCAGGTCGGACCAGCGACTGGGCCTGCTTGCGCAGCC